>JBBRIC010000063.1:0-15484 GCA_038221665.1 Sphingomonadales bacterium | reverse complement strand
GTCAACAGCGACGCGCACCGGTCCGAGCTTGTCGCTGGCCACCGCCAGCGACGCCGCCGTATCAGCAGTTTGCTGCATCGGCAGCGCGCGTTCAGCCCCGCGCTGATCGCTGGACGGCCGGTTTGTGGCGATGTCGACAGGCGAAAAGGTCGCTGGCTGGATGACTGTGCCGCTGGCATCGCGCGCTTCGATGCGAACCGCCAGATCCCGATCCGTCGCGGGCTTACGCTGGATCGGGGCCGTTGCGACTGGACTTGCCGCGGGCTGACGCAAGTCAACGTCGGGGATGGCCGCAACGCCGGATTTCGTCGCTATCTGTGGCGGCGTCGTCACCTGTTCGGCAGCGATGTGGGGCGACGACGGCCGAGCAGGCGCGGCGATCGGCAACGCCGGGCGCTCGCTGCCGGACGTTGCGATTGTGGCCCGGTTTTCACTGCCAGCGCCGGGAGTTTGCGCCAAAGTCCGCCCGATCGCATCGCTGTCGACAGCGGCGTCGGCCAGCGCCAGCGCAACCAGAGCGGACCCCCCAGCGGCCGCGCTCGCCATGTCGCGCCGCGCTGGCGCAGCGTCGGGCAACGCATCTGGCGCCAGACCGGCTGCCGGCAAAGCCGCCGCCGCCGCAAAGCCGACGCGGGCAGCATCGACCCCGGTGACTGCAATCGTCACTGCGTGGACTTGCTCGCCTGACGGCCCGGCGCCCGATGGTGCCAATGCCAGGCCAATTTCGGTGCGTTTTAGAACAAGGCCGGTTACAAAACGCAGCGGTTCCGCCAGGATCATAATCCCGTCGGCAACCCGGTCCTCATCCTCAGCGGTTTTTTCAAGGTCAGGCTCAGCTGCCGTTACGCGTTCCTGGTTGCGGTCACTTGCGACCACCGCGTCCTCCGGCTGCGCTGACCCGGCCGCAACAATCGAAGCGCGTGGTGCGCCCACCGCTGCCGTTGCAACGGGCAGACCGTATGGCACTGCGCCTGACAGGACAGGAACCGATGCCGGACCAGCGGTCGGTTGAGGTCGCAATCCCGGTGTCGCAGTCGCGGGCGTAGCGGGCGGCAACGGCGTGTCGAGGGCAAGCGCGTCGATCGGATCCGTGACGAGGCGCAGCGGCACGCCACTGGCCAACGGCTTTGGACCGGGCCGCAGCGCCGTCGCCAGCGCCGCCCCAAAATCGCCGGCATCGGCATTATTGCCGCCATCTGCCGGTACGGCTGCAGGACCCGGCAAGACAGGCGAAACCGCTGACAGTGCTGCAACCGCTGTGTCGCCCATCATTCGCGCTCCCGTTCCATGCGCCGGGCGATGGCGGCGTCGACGGCGGCGCGAGCGCGGGCCAGTGCCGTCGCCAATACTGCCCGCTGTGCCTCGGCCAATTCAAACCGCGCCGCACTGTCGATGGCTAGCATCCCGAGCAGACCGTTGCTCGTCGCCCGCGCGCTGACCGCATTGGCGGCGGCTATGCCCGCATCCGGTTCGCCGGCCGCCATCAGCGATTGCACCCGGCGCTGCAGATCGATCTCGGCCTGCTGCCGCGTCTGCAACCGGGCCAGATTGACCAGCGCCTGTCGCGCCTTGACCTTTCGTACGCGCACGATCCGGTCAAGCGTTGCCACCGAGGCCGATTTTGCCGTCATGCCGCCACCAGCCGCACCAATTTTTCGCGCGTTGCCGGCCCATCAGCGCGGCTTTCGCGCGGCTGCGTCAGAAACGCCTCCAGCTGCGGGGCCAGCGCCAGCGCAATATCCAGCTCGGGATCGGCACCCGGGGCATAGGCGCCCATCAACACGAGATCGCGATTATCCTCGATCAAGGATGACAGGCGCCGGAACCGTGCAGCCGCCGCCAATTGCGCCGCGCCACAGACATCGACCATGACCCGACTCGCCGACGCGGCAAGTTCGATGGCGGGAAATTGCCCGCGCCCGGCCAATCTGCGGCTGAGCAGGATATGGCCATCCATCACACCACGCGCGGCATCGACCACCGGATCGATCCCGTCATCGCCTTCGGCCAGAACCGTCGCGATCAGGGTGATGGCGCCGCCGCTGCGCCGGTCACCGCCGGCACGTTCCGAAAGCGTGGCGATCAGCGCCAGCGCCGACACCGGATAGCCGCGTGCCCCTGCCCCTTCGCCGCGCGCCAGTGCAACATCGCGGGCGCCATGGACGATGCGCGACAGGCTGTCGACAATCAGCAAGACATGACGCCCCCGATCGCGGAAATGTTCGGCAATCGCAAAGGCGCGTTCGGCGCCACGCACACGCAGCAGCGCCGGATCGCCGGCCGGCACCGCAACAGTGATGATGCGGGCGCGCGCCGCGCCGACCAGTTCGCGATCGATGAAATCGGTGATTTCACGGCCGCGTTCGCCGATCAACGCCATGATGATCACATCGGCCGCGGCCCAGCGCGCGATCTGGCCTAGCAGGATGGATTTGCCAACACCCGTCCCCGCCATGATGCCGACGCGCTGGCCACGGCCAAGCGTCAACAGGCCATCGATGGCGCGAACCCCGGTTTCAATGGGCAGCGTGACGCGCAAGCGATCGGCGGGCCCGGGGGCGAGGCTGCGCGCCGGGCGTGTCAACGATGTTGCGACCGGCCCAAGCCCATCAAGCGGCCGGCCCAGCCCATCGACAACCCGGCCCAGCAAGGCATCGCCAACGCCAACCAGATCGTCGGCGGCATCGGCAACCACCGCGGCGCCGGCGCTGACACCAGTCAATGACGACAGGCCCATCAACAGCGTGCGGCCATCCCGAAAGCCAATGATTTCGGCTGCCTCGGCGCCGCGCCCGATACGCGCCCGGCCGCCGACCGCTGCGGACAGGCCGATCGCTTCGATGATCGCGCCATCAAAGCCCGTGACCCGGCCACCGCGTGCCACCGGCGGTGCCGTCACGGCGATGCTTGCCAAGTGGGACAGGGCATCGCTGACGCTCATTGAAAGCCGCCGAGTACCTGATCGAGGCGTGCTGTCAGACAGGCATCGATGATGAAATCGCTGCCCGACACCGCAAAGCCATCGATCGGCATCGCCGGATCGGCGCGGGTTGCAATGTCTGGCAAATGCGGTGCCAGCGCGGCCAGCACATCGGGGTGGGCGACCAGCGTTGGTTCATCACCGGGCTGAAGTTGCGCCAGTGCGGCTGTGACCAATGGCTCCAGAACCATGCTGCCGGCGCGCAATTCCGCCGCCAGCACCGCCTCGGCAACGGCCCGCACCAGGCTGTTGAATTGCGGCCGCAGACGGTCTGCATCGATCGTGCAGGCAGCGCGCAGCGCCTCGGCCGCTTCGGCGAGCCACAGACGCAGCGGTGCCAGCGCGGTTTCAGCAGAATTTTCCCCGGCAACAAACCCTGCCTCCCAGCCCGACTGACGAATGGCATCAAGATCGGGTGGCGGCGGTGGCGCCACGGATTCAGGCCCACGCGGCTGCAACGCCTGCAGCAGGCCGGCCAATCCGGCCGACACTGGCGTCAACACCGCAGCTTCATTTCGGAAAGCCTGTGGCGTCATACGTAAGCGCCCGCCGCGCCCGGCATCATGATGGCCCCGCTTTCGCCCAAGCGGCGAACCAGTTGGCAGATTTCGGTTTGTGCTGCCTCGACCTCGGCGCGCTTCATCGGCCCGCGTTCGGCAAGATCGTCCTGCAATTGCGTGGCTGCGCGGCTCGACATTGCCGAAAACACCAGCTCCCTCAGCCCCGCATCGGCGCCCTTCAGCGCGACCACCAGCAATTGTGGATCGGCCTCACGCAGCACAAGTTGCATGTCTTTCATCGCAAGGCCGATCAGATCGTCAAAGATAAATTGCTGGGCCGCGATGGCTGCGGCAAGGTCGGCATCGGCATCGGACAAGGCGGCAAGCAACAGCGCCTTGTCGCGCGAAAATTTGACCAGCCGCGCGGTAAAATCGGTGCCGGCAAGGGCATGCGTTGTCGCCGGCGCATCGCGCACTGCCAGCTTGGCCTCGATATCGGCCTCCAATTCGGCAATCATTTGCGGATTGACCGGCTTCAACGTCGCCAGCCGAAAAACAATGTCGCCACGCACTGATTCAGGCAGCGCATCGATTACCGCCGCACCCAGCGCTTCGGGCAAATGAGCGACCACCACGGCAATCGCCTGCGGATGTTCGTCGGACAAAATGGCGGCGATGCTCGGCGTATCGACCCAGTCGAAACCGGCAAAGCGGCGCGGCGCGGCCGGCGGTCCGATATGTTCGATCACCCGTTCGGCGCGCGGGCTGCCAAATGCCTTTGCCAATACCGCCCGCACCTGTCGGCCCTGGCTGTCGAGCGCCGAAACGCCGCGCGTGCGATCAAGAAATTCATCCAGCACGGCATCGATGGCGGCGGGGTCGATCTCGGCGACCGTCAGCATGGCTTCACCGACCGAGCGCACTTCATCGGCAGCCATGCGCCGCAGCAATTCAGCTGCCTGGGATTCATCGAGCAACAACACCAGAATGGCGCATTTCTGGGCGCCGGTCAGCTCGTCTGCGGTCAAAACGCTCATTCCGCCACAGATTTCATTGGGGTTGCGGCCAGCATCTGCCGCGCGACGGCCGTGGCGCGATCGGTATCATCGGCAACAAGTTCGCGCGTCGCTTCGAGTTTTTCGCTATAATCGACAAGGCGCGGTGGTGGCGCCGGCGTCAGCACGCCGCCGTCGACGCTCGGCTTGCCGGCATCTTCGCCGCTGTCGTCGCCGCCATCGTCGTAACCGCTGGCCTTGTCATTGCGCGCCCGGCGGCGATCCCCGCCGCGCCTGATCTGCGTTCTCCAGTCATTGGCCTTGTCAGTGGCTTCGGCGGCAGCTTCGGCGGCGGCGGCGGCCAGGCTTGCTGCCAAGGCGCGGGTTTTCTGCGCCCGGAACAACAGATAGCCCGCCACCGCAATGCCCAGCGTGGCCACCCCGACGCCCAACAGCAGTGGCAGATTATCGACCGCCTGCGCCTTGTCGAGCCAGCTTGCAGCCGGGATCGCGGCCGGCGCTGCAAAACCCCGCAGCTGCACCTCGACAATGTCGCCGCGCGCCGCGTCATAGCCGACGGCGCCCCTGACAATGCGGGTCAGCGCGCCAAGATCGCGGGCACCGTTCTTGCCAAGCGCCACGGGATCGATGACCACGGCAACCGACAGCCGTTGCAGGCGCGGCGCATCACCACGCGTGACCTGCACGGCCTTGCCGATTTCCCACAGCCGATTGGTGTTTTCGCTGATCGGTGCCGGGCCGGGCGGCGGTGGCGGCGCGGCACCGGCCGGCGGCGTTGCGGTCAGGCTGGCACCCGCGGGGGCGGTATTGCTCAGCGCGCCGGGTATGCCGCGCGCCGGGGGCGGTGTCGGGTCGGCAACGCGGCTTGCCGTCTCGCTGCGCAGCACCTGATCGGGACCAAAGCGTTCCGATGAGCCTTCGCTGCGCGTAAAATCGACATCGGCGGCGACCTCGGCGGTGAATTTGCCGCCGCCTAGCAAGGGCGTCAACAGCTTGAACAGCCGTTCGCGGACCATGGCTTCGACCTTGACCTGATAGCCAAGCTGGGCGGCCTCGCCCGTCGTCGTCCCGGCCGACAGCAGGGCACCGGATTGATCGACGACACTGACCTTGTCAGGCGAAAGCCCCGCAACCGATGTGCTGACCAGCCAGACGATGGCCCTGACCTGGGCTTCCCCAAGCACCCGGCCCGGCGCCAGCGTCACAAATACGGATGCCGTCGCAGGCACCTTGTCGCGCACGAAAACCGATGGCTCTGGCGATGCAACATGGACCGTCGCATTTTTGACACCGTCGATGGATTTGATGGATGCAGCCAGTTCGATTGCGGCCGCGCTTTGGAGGCGCGCTGCCTCGACCGCGCGGCTGAGGCCAAGTGGCATATCGCCGACCGGATCCACCGGATGCGCCGATTTGGGCAGGCCTTGCCCTGCCAGCAGGATGCGCGCGGCGGCGGTTTCCCCGCCGGCAACTTCCACTGCGCCCGTGTCGGGATTGACGCGCGCCTGATAATTGCCGGCTTGCAGCGCCGTGATCACCGCCGCCTTGTCGCCATCCGACAGATCGCCATACAGCGGCTGCCAATCGGGGGAGCGCAGCATCAGCCAGCACAGCAGCACCAGCATCGCCGCCAGCGCCGCCAGAATAGCCGGCCGCGCGCGTTGCACCGCAGGGCTGGACAACAGGCTGCGGGCGCTTTCGGGCAATATCGGCGCAATATTGGCGGCCAGACCGTTGACACCGGTTACCATGACCCGGCCAACGCCGGTTGTGGCCGGCGCCGCAAGGCTGGCAGCGTCGTTCATGATGCCCCCCGGCCAGACATCAGACCGGCATGCTCATCACGTCCTTATAGGCCGACAGCAGCCGGTTCCTGACCTGCAACGTTGCTTCAAAAGCAATCGAGGCCTTTTGGCGGGCGATCATGACACTGGCGAGATCATGGCTGTCACCGCGTTCATAGGCAGCCGAGGCCGCGCCGGCGTTTTCCTGGATGTCGCTCACCGCCTTCAGCGCATCGGCCATGGCGGTATCAAAACGCGGTGCAGCAGCCGGGGTGGCGCCCTGGACGGGAAGCGTAGTGCCGGTCGCGCCAAGCGCAGCACTGCGCGCCAGTATCTGCGCCCGCAACGCCAGCACGCTGCTTGTATCGACAGGCGGCAGCATGATTATTGCACGCTTTGATGGGCTGGGCATTCGGTCTTGGCGGCCATGGCGGCCAACCGGTAGCGCAATGTGCGTTCGCTGATGCCCAGCCGTTCGGCAGCGGCGCGGCGGCTTGGAGCTTCGGACAAGGCCCGGCTGATCGCGCGATCTTCATGCTGACGCCGCACACCCGACAGCGCATCGGCCTGATCGATTTCAACTGGCCGGCGATCGAAAACCAGTTCGGCGGGCGTAATCGCATCATTGTCGCTCAGCACCATGGCACGATCGAGCACATTGCCAAGTTCGCGGACATTGCCCGGCCAGTCATGCCCCGCAAGCTGGGCCAAAGCCTGTGGCGAAGGCCAGCAGAGCCTCCCGGTCGTGGCCATCAAAAGCCAATGCGCCGCTATGACGATGATATCTTCGCGGCGTTCTGCCAGCGGCAGGGTCCGCAGGGGAAACACAGCCAGCCGATAATATAGATCGGCCCGAAAACGCCCGGCAGCCACTTCTGCCGCGAGGTCGCGGTTGGCCGCGGCGATGATGCGAACATCGACATGTTCGGCGCGGGTGGCGCCAATCGGCAGCACTTCACGTTCCTGCACGACCCGCAGCAGCTTGGCCTGCAAGGCCAGCGGCAATTCGGCAATTTCATCGAGCAACAAAGTGCCGCCCTCAGCCGCCCGAAACAGCCCGGGCGCAGCGTTCGTGGCGCCGGTAAAGGCGCCGCGCTCATGTCCGAACAAGGTTGCTTCCAACATTGCTTCGGGGAGCGCGGCGCAGTTGACCGCGACCAGGGGTTTGTCGCGGCGGGGGGACCGGGTGTGGACAAGGCGGGCAAGCCCTTCCTTGCCGGTGCCGGTGGCACCTTCGATAAGGACAGAGACATCGCGCGGGGCGACCCGGGCGGCCAGAGCCAACAGGGCCTGGCTTGCCGTAGCGGCCGCCGCCGGCGTGTGCGCCGGCGCAGCAAAAACCGTCACCAGTGCCAGCGCGAATTGATGATGGCCGGGCGCGACACCGATTTCCAGCCTATGGCCATCGACCGAGGCAAACGGACGCTCGGTTCGCTCCAGCCTGATATGACGACCGGCTGGCCGGCTGCGATCAAAGACGAGCCGCGTTTCGCCAAGCGGGATTGAACCAAGACCAGGCAACCAATCGACCGTGCTGAAAGCGGGGACCGACAGGGAGGCGGGGAAACTGGTCATGCTTTGGGTAAAGCAAGGATCGTGCCAACCATTTAACAGCCTGTCGGCGCTGCCGTTATGAATGGCCGTTCAGATAGGAATCGGCCTTCGATCCAGATGGATTATTGATCTGTCACGATAGGACTTGAACAGGCGTAAACTCGAAAAAAAAGCGGCCGGATGCAAGGACCGTCAAATTCCTGACGGGCAAATGTCAAATCATTGACGTATGCGGCGTCAAAAAACTGACGCTGGTAACGCCATGATATCTTTCGATTTTGCTAAAATAACTGGCGAAGTCTTGATGATTGTTGCACCGCCAAGCACCCTGCTGCCAGCATAGGCAACGGCGGCCTGGCCCGGTGCGACGCCATATTGGGCCGCATCGAAATCAATCCGGTCGGCATCCCAGATGGCTGCTGCCATAGGGGCCAGCGACCGTACCTTCACTGCCACAGGCCCCGCCAGCGGCGCCAGAGCATTGCAGCCGGCAACCACAGCGACACCAACCGCCAGCGCCGTTCGCGGGCCGGCAATGATCAGATTGGCAGGCGCGTCGATGCCGATCACGTATAGCGGTTCCGCAGCTCCGCCGAGATCGAGGCCCCGGCGCTGACCGACCGTAAACCGATGGATGCCGCCGTGCCGGCCGATTGCCACCCCGGCCAGGTCGACAATATCGCCCGGGGTCGCCAGTTCCGGCCGCAGTTTTTCAACGACGCCGGCATAATCCTTGCCGCCGACAAAACAAATGTCCTGGCTGTCGGGCTTGGCAGCGACAGCAAGGCCAAGCCGTGCCGCCTCCCCCCGCACAGACGCCTTGGCCAGCCCGCCGAGCGGAAACCGCAGATAGTCAAGCTGGGATTTGGTCGTTGCCCAGAGGAAATAGCTCTGGTCCTTGCCCGGATCGGCACCCCGGTGCAGCTCGGGGCCAGTGCCGGTCTCGACGCGCTGGACATAATGGCCGGTCAGCAACGCCTCGGCGCCAAGGCTTTGCGCCAGCGCCAGCAGATCGGTGAATTTGACCGTCTTGTTGCATTCGACACAGGGCACCGGCGTTTCGCCGCGCCCATAACTATCGGCAAAGGCCGAAATAACGCTGTCGCGAAACCGTTCCTGCATATCGATGACATAATGCGCTATGCCCAGCCGCGCCGCGACTGACCGCGCATCGCGAATATCGGCGCCAGCACAACAGGCCCCGGGCCGGGCCGCGGTCGCAGCGCCATTGTCGTAAAGTTGCAGCGTGATTCCAATCGCCTCGCAACCGGCTTCGACAGCCAGCGCTGCAACGACCGAGGAATCGACACCGCCTGACATGGCAATTGCAACGCGGCGCCCGGCCAGTGGCGCGAGCACTGCGGCGGGTGAGGCAAAGGCAGGTGTCATCTCCATGGCGGCGCGCTTCTGCCGCTTCGCCGCCGGCGTCAAGCCCTGCTCGCCGTCGCTATCGTTGACCGACATTAACCAATCGCTCGGCTTAGGCTGTGGCAACCGCCGCCGTGAACGAAACCGGGGACGACAGTGTTCATGCAAGGGTCAGAAAAATGGAGGCAAAAAGCATTGACGATCTCGGGCGATCAGCGATCATAGCCAATCTGCCGCCGCTCGACACGGCGCGCTGGGTACCGCGCCGCAAGGCGGCAGTATTGGCCGCAATCGAACATGGTCTGCTCGGCCGCGCCGAGGCGTGCAAGCGCTATAATATCAGCGAAGCCGAGCTGCGATTATGGGAACGTGCCGTGCATTTTGCCGGAACGCCCGGCTTGCGGGTCACGCGCGTCCAGATTTACCGGCCGGTTTTTGAGGCGAAAGGTGCCTGATGGCAACACTTCACCACAACAAGCCCGCAACTGGTCGCAGTCCTCTTTACCTTTGTGACCAAAATTGGTTTGATGTCTCCAGAGCGCAACAAGCCCGGTGGTTGACCGGCGCGACAAGCGTGCGAGTGGAGATAAATGACATGCGCGTATTGCTGATTGAAGATGACCGGGCCATGGCGCGCAGTGTCGAGCTGATGCTTGACGAAGCCGGTCTGGAGCATGAGACGGCAGCAACCGGTGAAGCCGCGCTTGAATTTGCCCGCGCCTATGAATTTGATGTGATCATGCTCGATCTGACTTTGCCAGACATGGCGGGACAGGATGTTTTGAAACAATTGCGCTTGTTGCGTGTCACGTCACCAGTGCTGATCCTGTCGGGTGACAATGATACCTCAACCAAGGTCACGGGCTTTGGTGCCGGCGCCGATGATTATGTGACAAAGCCTTTTGACAAGGCAGAATTAATGGCCCGCATTCATGCCCTTGTCCGGCGCAGCCAGGGCCATGCCCAATCGCTGATCGTCACGGGCCCTGTCGCCATCGATCTCGCCGCTCGCACCGTCGAAGTCGATGGTCGCCGGGTCAATCTTACCGGCAAGGAATATGCGATCTTCGAGATGCTGTCCCTGCGCAAGGGCATGACCCTGACGAAGGAAATGTTTTTAACGCACCTTTACGGCGGCCGCGACGAGCCCGAACTCAAGATCATCGATGTTTTTGTCTGCAAATTGCGCAAGAAACTACATCAGGCGGGCGCGCCGGCCAGCGGCTGCATCGAAACCGTCTGGGGCCGTGGCTATTCGCTGCGCGATCCGCAGCCCGAACCAATGGGCGCCGTCGCCTAGAGCATGATGACATCAGGTAGCATCACCATGATTGCCTTTTGGGCAACCCCTGCGGGGCGGCGTTGCTTTTGGCGCATGGCGGCGTCGCTTGTCGGCACCGGTGCGCTGCATCGCTGCTTTCCGCGCTCCTTGCCACGCACCAAAATCAACACCGTCCTGGCAATCCTACCTGATGTCATCACGCTCTAGAGCGTGACGTCGAGTGCCATTTTCCAAAGCGGTGCGAAGCAATCGCCCGTGCCATCCGGAGATGGCTCCCCGTCCCACCAGAAATGCGATGCGGCGCCGTACCGCGCTGCTGGCCGCGATTGCCGCGAGCGGCTTTTCTCCCGCCAGGGCCGGCCTTTGCAGCCTATGGCCCCATTTAACATCAGTAACGATGAATGGTGCCCGGGGGCGGATTTGAACCACCGACACGGGGATTTTCAATCCCCTGCTCTACCCCTGAGCTACCCGGGCGCACCATGTCGCAGCGCCGTTTCGCCATACGGCGTCACGAGTGCGAGGGACGCGCTCTAGCCGCAGTCAACGGTCCTTGTCCAGCGGATCAATGTCAAAAAGTTCGTCTTCATTGTCACGCGCGGGGACAACATAGCCTTCCCTGAGCCATTGCACGAGGTCCCGGTCCTGACAGCCGCGCGAACAAAATGGCGCATAAGCCGCCAGCCGAGGGGATTTGCCGCAATAGGCGCAGGGTTTTTCAGCCGTGAATGACATCGCCGCCGGTTCTGGACCCGGCGGCGTCAGCCTGCAAGCGGACAGCGCCGCCGATGCTGCGGGCAAGCGCGGTGATGATGGTTTCCCGCGCCTGGAGCCAGGCAATGATGGCGGGGTGGGCCAGCAATGTGCAGGCACCCGGCGATTCCCGGGCGGCGCGGCGCACCAGTTCGAGTGCAAAAAAGCCGGGCGCTCGCACCGACTCGACGAAGGAGGCACGCAGCCTTGGCCGGATGATCTGCATAAAGCCAAAACCATTGGTCGCGGTTCGTTCGAACGGCTGCGGCAGCGTCGCATCGATGATCGCGTCGAGGCGCGCCCGCGCCGCCTTTCCCGCCAACGTTGGAAAATCGACGCCGATCGAGCCGCTGATGTCAAAGCGCACGATCGCCACCGCAACTGCTTTTGCTGCTGATTCTGCCAATACCACCGGGTCGCCCGGGCCATCGACATCGATCAGTGTCATCGCTGGCGTCGGGCTGATCGTCAGCAACCCGCCGTGAAAGCCGATGTGGCCAGTGCGTGCCGCCTCCACTTGTTCGCCCCAGCCCGCTGCTTCCAGCCGATCAGGCTCGTGATGCGACACACGGGTTATGCGATGTCCGGCAGCGCGCAATCGTGCCTCAAGATCGGGTCCGGCGTCGATCTGCCCGACGGCCAGTGTCGGGCCAGACACGGCAACCACTTTGGCCAGCCTTGGCCTTGCGGTTTCGGGCACGGCTTCACGGACCACTTCCACCCGCAGCAACGCGCCCTCGCTCACCTTGGGTATCGGCTCCAGCAGGGCTTCGCTTGCGCCCAGCCGGACGATGCCGCGCCGGCCAGCCTCCAATATGGTCGTCAGCCGACCGACATGGACGGCGCCAGCGCGCAGCAGCAAATCGTCGCGTTCGAGATGCGCGCTGATGACCTCGCCGTCATGCAGCACGAGCGCGCGGGCCGCGCCGATGCCGCGATCGATGATTGCCTCAGCCACCGGTCCAGCCCGAGGCGAGTAGCAAGGCTCGGGTTTGCGCCAGCGGCAAGCCAACGACGCCTGACCAGCTTCCCGACAGCCAGCGCAGCCAGGCCTCGGCACTGCCCTGCAGGGCATAGCCGCCGGCCTTGCCGCGCCAATCGCCCGCCGCAATCAGCCAATCCATGGCGCCGGCATCGAGCCGGTGAAAGGCAAGGATGGTTTCGCTGCTGCACTGGCGGATATGGCCGCTGGCATCGGCGACGGCAATCGCGGTCGTGACGCGATGGCGCCGGCCCGACAACAGCGCGAGGCAAGCGCGTGCCGTCGCTTCATCCTCGGCTTTGGGCAGAATCCGCCGGCCAACGCCGACGACGGTATCGGCGGCAAGCACCAGCGCACCCGGGTGGCGGGCGGCGACAACCCGGCATTTTTGCAGGGCCAGCCGCTCCGCATGGGCGCGCGGTGTTTCGGCCTTGAGCGGCGTTTCATCGATTTCGGCAGGGTCGATGGCGTCGGCAACAATGCCCAGCCGCGCCAGCAGTTCAACCCGGCGCGGGCTGGCCGACGCGAGGATCACTGCCACTGAACCGTGCTGCCGTGCGGGTGCACCCGCGCCAGAAACTGCTCCAAAGGCTGCACGCCCTGCCACAAGGTCAATCGCAGCGTTGGCAGTTCCGCCTTGGCCGGGTCGTCCATTTCAAAGCGCAACCAGGCCAGCGCCGCCGTTGCTGACGCGCTGGCACCGACGCTGCCAAGATGGGCCACAATCCGCGCCTTTGTCTCGGGTGGAAAATATTGATAGGCGATCGAATGAAAAACCACGGCGACGCTGTCGGGCGCGATGCCGACGGACGCTTCGATGAAATCAGCCGCATCGCCTGCCACCAGTGAGGGCGGGTGCGCCAGCGCCAGCGCGATCCCGGCTTCGGCGCGGGCGACGCGTTCACGCTGGTCGGGCCAGACAAACGCCATCAGGCGCGCCCGCACCGCTGCATCGCTGACATCGAGCGGCTGGATATCAACCCCGACGCGCGATTGCACCTTGATCGCCACAGCCGGTGGCGGCGGGCCATCCCAAGCAGGTTCGAGCTGTAGCGGCGACGCCGGATCGCCGGCGCTGACGCCGCCCAGCCGATAGCCAAAGCGATCGAGATTGAGGTTCAGCCCCGCGCTCGCGCCAAGCTCGAACAGGCGGAGCGGCAGCCGGGTCAAGGCCGCTATCGCCATCAGGCCGGGCATCAGCGCCCCGGCACGCGCCACTTCATTGGTCTGCGGCGGGCCTGCCAGCCAGCCATGCAGTGCCGTATCGAAATCGGCATCGGCAAGGCTCGCTGCAACGCCCGCGACAAGGGCACCCAAGGACGGCAGCGGCGCCGGCGGATATAACGGCGCCAGCATCGGAGCCGCGCCGGCGCGGACGAGCGCATTGCAGCCCCCCGTCAGCCGCATCATCAAGGCGTCTGCAAAAGGTTGCCCGGGCCAGGCCATGACGGCACGGCCGGTCATGCTGGTCTGGTCGAGGACATCGGCCAGAGCCTCACACAGCAGCGCGGTCAAGGGCGATCCGGAAAAACGGCAAAACCCGGCCTGTGTGGCAAAAGCCGCTGCAATCTCGGGCGGTAGCGCCGAACCCATGATCAATCCTCCGGCGCGATCGTCAGCTTCAGGCCATGCATGGCTGCGGTGAACTGGATCTGGCAGGATAGCCGCGAGGCGGCGGTCCTGTGGTCCGAACTGTCGAGCAGGTCAGCTTCATCGGCATTGGGGCCACCAACCAAGGCGGCAAACTCAGGGTCAACATAGACATGGCAGGTGGCGCAGGAACAGCAGCCACCGCACAATGCCAGCAACTCATCGACGCCGCCATCGCGGATGATTTCCATGACGGACATGCCTGGGCTCGCCGCCAGGGTTTTTGCTTCGCCGCTGCGAGTAGTGACGGTAACTTCAGCCATTGGTACGGTCTTTCCTTACGGGTTTTTTTGGCAAATCCTGTCTGCCTTTAGCGGCCAGACGCAGGCGACGACAAGATGGCGATGCGCCGCCGACGGCGATACTGTGCAGCCGAATCACCAAGGGGAAATTTGATGCGTGTCGTTCACCAGTTTGCGCCGCCATTTTCGGCGCTGATTGCCAGCCAGCCCGGCGTCACCAGCGCCGACCATATTCCGCTGGATAGGCGCTGGGCGCTGCCCATTGATGCAGACGTGCTGGTGGTGCTGCACGGTGAAGGCGACGGGCGTGATGTCGGCAATGTGCCGCGCCCCGCAGGCTGGCCGGGCCAGGTCAAGCTGGTGCAGATCGCCAGTGCCGGGCTCGATGATTATCCGGAATGGTTGTTCGAGGCACCGCGCATTGCCTGTAGTTCGGGCACAACCGCCATTCCTATCGCCGAATATGCGCTGGCCGCGATGCTTTCGCATGCCAAGCGGTTGCCCGAAATCACGCTAACGGCCGGTTCTGGCTGGCCGGCGCGCGACGCATTGCTCGACAGACCCCTGGCAACGCTCGATGGCCGCACACTGGGTCTGTTGGGCCTTGGCCAGATTGCCCGGCGGGTGGCGCGCTATGCTGCGGCCCTTGGCATGACAATCATCGCCACCCGCGCCTCGGATACACCATCGCCCGACGCCAATGTGACATTGGTGCCGCTGCCCGAGCTGGTTGCCCGCGCCGACCATCTGGTGATCGCGGCCCCGATCGGCGACAGCACGCGCGGCTTGCTCGATGCCGCGCTTTTGGGGCGCATGAAGGCCGATGCCCATATCGTCAATATCGCTCGCGGTGCGATCATCGACGATGCAGCGCTGAAGGATCAGTTCGACCAGGGCCGGCTATGGGCATCGCTGGATGTCACCGACCCCGAACCTTTGCCCGATGGCCATTGGTTGATCGGCCATCCGCGCGCGCGAGTCACCCCGCATCTGTCATGGAGCAGCCCCGATACGGCGCGGCGCGTTTTTGAACGGCTGGCGGCCAATATCGCCCGCGTGCAATCGGGCGAACCCTTGCTCGGCGCGGTAAAGGGCTGAGGCCCATCGGGTCGTTCAGAACGGGACGATATTGCCCTTTTTGCTGAACTTCATATAGCCGATGTTGACGCCCAGACGCACGCCGACCCCCAGCTTGACCGGCACCACGATGACATCGCCGCGCTGCAGATAATTTGCCGTAAAGCCGCCGACCAGATAGGCCTTGCCCTCGGCAGCTGGAAAGCGGTGAAACAGGTCTTCGGTGTCGTTGAGGTTATAGACAAGGGCAAAGGTCTTTGAACCATCGCCGCCAACATCAAAGCCGATGGATGGCC
>JBBRIC010000062.1:0-15568 GCA_038221665.1 Sphingomonadales bacterium | reverse complement strand
AGTTTTTCGTAAAACAGGGTTAAATGAATCGATTGGTTGCAGGGCCTGTCGGCCCTGCCCGCCGGAGGCCCCTTGTCTGGCTCCGTTGTGAGGGGATCAGCCGTTGCCGGTCGGTTCCGGCGGTCGCAAAATCCGGCGCTTGGATTTTCGCCGCAAGCCAAAATCCATGGCGCGCTGGACGCGAGGATAGCGCCGCGAATAGCGGACATAGCGCCGGCGGGCCCAGAATGAATTGCGCAGGACCAGCGCCGCGCCGAAACCGAACAGGATGAACCCCAACGGGCCGGGCGTCGGCAAGCCGATGATCGGGCCAAAAATCATCAGGAAAAACCCGAGGCCCAGCTGCGCCATCCGCACGGGTTCGCTGCGGACCAGCATCTGCAAAAATCGGCGGCGTTTCACAATGATGCTCTACTATGCAGTGCGCGTGAACGCAGCAAGGGCGTGCGACAAAAGCTTTTGGTGTCGCTGGTAAACCACGCTGGCCCTTTGTTAGATCTGCCCGTAATGATCGCTGCGGGTCGGCAAATTGATAACGTCAAAGGGGCGCGATGGTTGCGCATGTCGGCACGGTGGCGTTTTTGGGGCTGGAGGCGCGCGGCGTCGATGTCCAGGTCCAGATTTCCTCTGGGCCGGCGGGGTTTCTGACGGTCGGCTTGCCCGACAAGGCCGTCAAGGAAAGCCGCGAACGCGTGCAGGCTGCGCTGCATGCCATCGGCCTCGCCCTGCCGCCGCGCCGGATCGTCGTCAACCTGTCGCCGGCCGATCTGCCCAAGGAAGGCTCGCATTACGATCTGCCGATCGCGCTTGGCCTGTTGGCGGCGATGGGCGTCATCGCCGCTGACGCGCTGGCCGAATTCATCGTCGTCGGGGAATTGGGGCTCGATGGCCGCATCGCGCCGGTGCCGGGCGTATTGCTGGCAGCGATCCATGCCGCGTCGCACGAACTGGGGTTGATCTGCCCGTCCGCGCAAGGCGGTGAAGCGGCCTGGGCGGGCGATGTCGATGTCGTCGCAGCACCCGACCTGCTGGCGCTTTTGAACCATCTGAAGGGCACCCAGTTGCTGTCGCCGCCCGAACGCAGCCTTGCCGAACTGGTGCGCAGCGGCCCTGACATGGGCGAAATCAAGGGCCAGGAAACCGCCAAGCGGGCCATCGAGATCGCGGCCGCCGGAGGCCATAATCTGTTGATGTCGGGGCCACCGGGATCCGGGAAATCACTGCTCGCCGCGGCAATGCCCGGCATTTTGCCCGAACTGACCCCGGCCGAAGCGCTGGAAGTGTCGATGGTCGCCTCGATCGCCGGTGAACTCGAAGGCGGCCGGCTGGTGCGCACGCGGCCGTTCCGGGCGCCGCACCACAGCGCCTCGATGCCGGCTTTGGTCGGCGGCGGCATGCGGGCGCGGCCGGGCGAGGTCAGCCTGGCGCATCTTGGCATATTGTTCCTTGATGAATTGCCCGAATTTCAACGCGGCGTGCTTGATTCGCTGCGCCAGCCGCTGGAAACCGGCACGGTGATGGTTGCCCGGGCTGCCGCCCATGTTTCCTATCCGGCGCGGGTGCAGTTGATCGCGGCGATGAACCCCTGCCGCTGCGGCCATCTGGGCGATGCCGCACAAGCCTGTTCACGCGCCCCTAAATGCGCCGTTGACTATCAGGCGCGGCTATCGGGCCCCCTGCTCGATCGGATCGATCTGCACGTCGATGTACCGGCGCTCAGCGCCGCCGATCTCAGCCTGCCACCGCCAGCCGAAAATTCCGCGACTGTCGCTGCAAGGGTTGCAGCCGCCCGCGCCATCCAGACGGCGCGCTATGCCGGCGCCGGCGTGCGCACCAACGCCGAAGCGGACGGGAAGGTGCTGGAGGCAGCCGCAACCCCCGATGATGCCGGGCGCAAGCTGTTGACAGCAGCAGCCGAGCAGCTGCGGCTGTCGGCGCGCGGCTATCATCGTGTCCTGCGCGTGGCGCGAACCCTGGCGGACCTTGGCGGTGCCGACACTGTGGCGCGTATCCATATCGCCGAGGCCTTGAGTTACCGGCGTCGCATCCCCACAAATTAGGCTGTGGCGCATCGAGCGTCGGGAAAACTATGCCATGGACCGTTCCGTGATCGACTGGATGCTCCAGCCCTTGCGCAAATATGCAACATTCGGCGGCCGGGCGCCGCGGGCTGAATTCTGGTGGTATATTCTGTTCTGCATCGGCCTTGGCACACTGTTCGGCGGCGTCGATATCGGCATTTATGGCCTGCGCTGGCTATCAAGTGGCGGCATGTTGCGGCCATCGGGCAGCTGGCTGTCGCTGTTTTTGGTCATTCCGGGCATTGCCGTTGCCGTGCGCCGCTTGCATGATATCGGCAAATCCGGCTGGTGGTATCTGATCGGCGTCATCCCCATCATCGGCGGCTTGCTGCTGTTGATCTGGTTTTCACGTGCCGGCAACATTGGGGGCAACCGTTTCGGTGCTGATCCGTTGGGGTATTGATCGCGCAAATGTCACTGTTGCCGGTTAGGTTGCCCCACGACCTCAGAAAAACCCAAGGAGAATGGCATGAGCATCTACAGTTTCATCAAGGACAAGCTCGGCCTCGGTGGCCCCGACGCTGACAAGATCAAGGCCCATATCACCGAACTCGGCCTTCACGTCACCAACTTTGACGTAAATATCGCCGATGGCGTCGCCACGCTGACCGGCCTCGCCGTCAACCGTGCCGAAGCGTCAAAGATCGTCATGGCCGTCGGCAATACAGATGGTGTAACCAAGGTCGATAACCAGATGCGCGTGCCTTTGGCATCGATCCAGCCGGTGCCGGGCGCCGCTGCACCGGCACCGGATGCCGACGATACAGCCGATGAAGACAAGGTGGTATTTTACCAGGTCGAACGCGGCGACACGCTGTCGGCAATTGCCAAGAAACATTATGGCAATGCCAATCTTTACAACGAGATTTTCGAAGCCAATCGCCCGATGCTGAGTCACCCGGACAAGATCTATCCCGGGCAGGTGCTGCGCATTCCCCCGCATCATGCCTGATGCAAAACGTCTAACGCATCATGCCTGATGCAAAACGACTAACGCATCATGCGTGATGCAAAACGTCCAACGCTTCACGCGTGATATATTGGCGGCCGGGGGTTTAGGGCCCCGGCCGCCAATATGCCTTCAAAACGGCACGTCGTCGTTCAGATCATCGTCAAACGCCGCCGGGCGTTTGGCTGCGCCGCCAACCGGCGCACCATAATCATCGCCGCCATAGCCGCCGCCACCCATCGCATTGCCGGCCGATTGATTGCCGGCGCCGCCATCGCGGCTGTCGAGCAGCGTCAGTTCACCGCGAAACGCCTTCAGCACGATTTCTGTAGTATAACGGTCATTGCCCGTCTGATCCTGCCATTTGCGGGTTTCGAGCGCGCCTTCCAGATAGACTTGCGAACCCTTGCGCAGATATTGCGAGGCGATCTTGCCAAGATTTTCGTTGAAAATCGCAATATTATGCCATTCGGTTTTTTCCTTGCGCTCGCCTGACTGACGATCTTTCCAGTTTTCCGACGTCGCCATGGTGAAACGCACCACCGACCCGCCATTGGCGAAACTTTTCGATTCAGGGTCCTTGCCGAGCCGACCGACCAGAATAACCTTGTTGACGCCTGCCATGTTACCAATCTCCTTTGATATTTCACCCTAGGTCATGCATGCCTTAATGTCATACCCCGTCATGGCGTCAGGCAGCCAAATGGCCAAGCGCGGGGCCACAGGCGGGGATTCGCAACGACGCCATCTGGCGCACCGGGGTAATCGCCCTGACTGCCGTCGCGACCCTGTCGATTTATGCGCTGTTGATGATCGCCTGGGGTGTCATCGGATAGCAGGCGGCAAAAAGAACGCCCCCTGAAGTCCGATGCGAAATGCAGCGAACTTCAGGGGGCGGATAGCAACCAACAAGGTGCTGAGCAAAGCGCCCGGTCGCCGCGTGACACGGCGACCGGGGCCAGCCGTTATGCGGCGATCAGAGCCTGGCGGCGGCGCATCGCGGCGCCGACAAGACCAAAGCCCGCAATCATCAGCGCCCATGAAGATGGCTCGGGAACATTGCCAGCGCGGAAGGCAACTTCACCAATCGCACAGGCTGCAAACGTGCCTGGATTTGCCTGTGGGCAGCCCGCAGCTTCAAAACGGACATAACGCGCCGTGGTTGTCGCAAAGCTGAACACTTCGGCAGGATAATTGGCGAGTGGGTTATCGAACGGCGATACGATCGCAAGCGCTGTGAATGTGACATTGTCGAGCGAGGTCAGCAGGCTGAGCCGGCCGATGCCCGAGCTTTCTTCGTTCCACAGGGCCAGAGCGTTGAAAGCTTTGGCAGCGCCGAAGTCGTACGTAACCGTCAACGTGCTGGTGCCTTGATTTCCAAAGAATTCGCCGGGAGAAAATTGTGGCGAGTGCAGCGGATTGGTACCGATATAGGCATCGAAATTGGTGACACCATTCACATAGTTTGACAACAGACCAGCCTGGTTGATCGTATCGTTGATCGTACCAAAGCCTGGGCCATTGGAATCAACGACGCCGCTGACCGGCGCGAAGATCACGCCGGGACCGGCATAAGCGGATGTTGCCGCGAGCAAAGATGCGGCGAGGGTAAGTGCCTTGATCATTTAAAAGCTCCCCATATTCACTGCAATCGGCAATATTGCGTCGCAGGGTATTCCAGACGATGCAAAAAACGTGCCAATTTGCCTAATGCTATATATCCAAGAGCTTACCGAAATTGTAATTGGCAAAGTGTAAAGAATCCCGACAGTTTTTATGGCATTTCTATTGTCAATTGTTGAACAGTGCTGGCGCGTGGCGATGGTTCAACTTGACGCGCGCGGGGCGCTGCGCCATCGTTGCGGCGGGTTCAAAGCGTGAACACAGGCGTTTTGGCCGAATATGGAAACGGCAATGACAGCGCGGGTGGCAGGTTCGAAATCACGGCCGGGATCGGTCGCTGTGATGCAGCGGCCGGCAGGCTGGCTGGCGCGCGGCATCGCTGCGGCCACCGCAGCACTGTATCGTGGCGGCGTGTTGCTGGTGGCAGCAGCGTTGGGCGCCTTGGCCCTGATCCTCCTGTTGGCGTTTCTCAGCTACACACCGCTCGACGCCTCGTTCAACACCGCCACCAACCGCATCACGACAAATTGGCTTGGCCCGGTTGGTGCCTATGCGGCTGATATTGTGCTGCAGGCCATAGGCTGGCCGGCTCTGGCCCTTGCATTGCCCATCGGTGTGGCCGGGCTTCGCGTCGCGCAGGGCGTCGCATTCAACGCCCGTCGCGCGCTTTGGGCCGTTCCCCTGGCTGCGACGCTGGCTGCCGCCACAACGGGCGCGATTCCATTACCGGCGCTTGGCGCGCCCGCAGGCTTTGGCGGTATCGCCGGGGCGCTTGCCGCCAATGCCATGCTGGCGTTCGCTGAAATCGAGGCGCTCGCCAACGTGCCTCTGGCGCTTGTGCTCGCCGTGCTGCTGATACCCGCGGCCCTGGCTCTGTTGGTCTGGGGTTCGGGGCTGGGCCTTGGCGATCTGGCGATCCTTGGCCGGCTGCCGACGGGCCTTGCCTGGCTGACGTCCCGCCGCGCAGCTGCTGCCGAACCTGAAATTGCGGTGCGTACCCGCAGCGACAGGCTTGATGCGCGCCGCGATGATGCGCCGGGTGATGCAGTCGAGGCAAGGCAGCCCGCGGCACCCCGATCGGTGGTCGTTGAATCGCAGCGCGGCGCCATCCCCGGCAAGCGCGTCCAAAAGGAACGCCAATCGGCGCTCGACCTTGGTGATGCGACCATTTTGCCGGGCCTGTCGCTGCTGCGACCGCCGCCGGCTGCCCCGGCCCGCCGGATCGATGCTGCCAGCCTTGAACAAAATGCCCGGCTGCTCGAAGGCGTTCTTGAAGACTTCGGCGTGCGCGGTCGCATCGGCGAGGTTCGTCCCGGCCCCGTCGTCACCATGTATGAACTGGAACCGGCGCCGGGCATCAAGGCATCGCGGGTCATCGGCCTTGCCGATGATATCGCCCGATCCATGTCGGCCCTGTCGGCGCGGGTCGCAGTAGTGCCCGGCCGCAATGTCATCGGGATCGAATTGCCGAATATTTCCCGCGAAATGGTCAGCCTGTCGGAATTGCTCGGGTCCGAAGCCTTTGAAAACCGCAATGCCATCCTGCCGCTTATCCTGGGGAAAGATATCGCCGGCGAGCCTGTGATCGCCGATCTGGCGCCGATGCCGCATCTGCTGATTGCCGGCACCACCGGTTCGGGGAAATCGGTGGGACTCAACTGCATGATCCTGTCGTTGCTTTACAGGCTTGGCCCGGCCGATTGCCGGATGATCATGATCGATCCCAAGATGCTGGAGTTAAAGACCTATGATGGCATCCCGCATCTGCTGGCGCCCGTCGTCACCGATCCGCCCAAGGCCATCCGGGCGCTGAAATGGGCGGTCGAGCAGATGGAGGACCGATATCGCCAGATGTCGGCGATCAACGTGCGCAGCCTGGCAAATTTCAACCAGAAAATTGCCGAGGCCAAGGCCAGCGGGAAGCCCTTTGTGCGCAGCGTCCAGACCGGCTGGGACCCCGACACCGAAGCGCCGATCATCGAGGAGGAAGTACTCGATTTTCAAAAGCTGCCGCTGATCGTCATCGTTGTCGATGAACTCGCCGATCTGATGATGACAGCCGGCAAGGAAGTTGAATTCCTCATTCAGCGCCTCGCCCAAAAGGCCCGGGCTGCCGGCATTCATCTGATCATGGCGACACAGCGCCCGTCGGTCGATGTCATCACCGGCGTCATCAAGGCCAATTTGCCGACCCGAATCAGCTTTCAGGTGACCTCAAAGATCGACAGCCGCACCATTTTGGGCGAACAGGGCGCCGAACAACTGCTGGGCAAGGGCGACATGCTGTGGATGTCGGGCGGCAAGCAGGTAATCCGTGTCCATGGCCCCTTTGTCACCGATGATGAGGTGGAGGCCGTTGCCGACCATTGGCGACGCCAGGGCATGCCGGCCTATGTCGAAGCCGTAACCGAAGACCCGATCGAAGCCGGGGATCAATGGGGCGGCGAGGCCGCCGGCGGCACTGGATCGCGCAACCAGAGCACCGCGCGCGGCGGCAACGCAGGCGATGACGAAGCCGACAGCTATGCCCGCGCCATCGATATCATCGCCACCGCCCAAAAGGCCTCGACAAGTTATCTGCAACGCCAGCTTAGGGTCGGCTACAACAACGCCGCGCGGATCATCGAACAGATGGAAGCCGATGGCTTTGTGTCAAAGCCCGATCATGTCGGCCGCCGCGAAGTCCTGATCGATGAAACCGGGGCGCGCCGCTGAGGCGCCGGCATCGAGCCTATAACCGATGAGGTTTTCCGGTAACACAAGTTTGACGTTTTAATTCTGTAACGACGTCGTAGCAATTGCGTAACCGTGCCTGACTAGGGGCTTCGGTGTGGCGCCGGGCAGCTTTGCCAGCGCATCTTCGGGGGCTTTCATGATCAATTCGCATCGCGTGCTGTTGCTAGGCACATCCTGTCTGTTTCTGTCGGCCATCACCGATATCGCTGTTGTTGCACAAACTGCCGCAACGGCGCCGATAACCCAGACAGCGGCGAGCGATGACGGCCTTGAAGAAATCATCGTCACCGCCCAGAAACGCCGTGAAAACCTCCAGAAAACGCCGATTGCGATTTCGGTGCTGGGCGCCCAGGATCTGACCAACCGCCACGTCCAGTCGCTGGTCGATCTGGGCGATGGCGCCATCCCGTCGCTGCGCGTCGCGCCATTCTTTTCACGTCCGGGCGCCTTGATCGTCAATATCCGCGGCGTCGGCGTGTTGTCAGACAGCAATCAGCCGGCGCGCGATCAAGGGATCGGCATCTATATCGACGGCGTCTACATGGGCCGACCCCAGGGTCTGGGCATGGCGCTCTTTGAAATCGAAAGCATCGAAGTTCTGAAAGGGCCTCAGGGCACGCTGTTCGGCCGTAACACTGAAGGCGGCGCCGTCAACATCGTCACCAAACGGCCGAGCGGCGAATTCAGGATGAGCACAACAGGCGGCATCGGCAATTACGGCGCCTATAAGCTAGAAACGCACATCGATTTGCCTGAATTTCACAACGTCAGCTTCAAGGTCGATGCCGTGACCACCAAACGCGACGGATTTGTCGACAATCCGCTCGCCGGCGCGCTTGATTATAATTCATTCAACAAACGCGGTCTGCGGATTGAAGCGCTGTGGAAGGCGTCACCTGATTTCAGCGCCGATGTGGCTTTTGATACGGCGTATGACGCTACCAGCACGCTGTATCAGCAACTGGTCGAAGCGCCCACTGGCCTGCCCGCCACCGCAACCGGCCCGGCGATCGCGCCAAATGTGCTCGCCGGCATCAACCCGCTGCAACCGGAACGCACCAGGACGGCCATTGTCGGCGCGCCGCAGCAGCCGAGCATTGGCAAGACAAGGGGTGTGCGGCTCGGCCTTGACTGGAATGTCGCATCCAATCTGTTGCTGAAATCGATCAGCTCCTATCGCACTCTGAAGCAGACCCAATATGACAATGGCTCGGCGGCATCGGCGCTCAGCCTGGCGCGGACAACGGCCAATCCAACGGCGAGTTTTGCTGGTTTCCAGTTCGCCCGCTACAGCCTCGCGCCGTTCCGCCAGGAACAATTCAGCGAGGAAGTGCAGGCCATCGGTGAATTCGACCGGATCAAATATCAGTTTGGCGCGCTATACTATCAGGAAGTCGTCGAAGACAGCGCCCGGGCCTTCAATACCAACCAGTTCACGGATGCGGCGGGCACCATCTCCGTGTTGCGCTCGATCGATTATGCCTTGCAGGTCATCCAGCGCGCCAGCCACGTCAAAACTACCAGCATCGGGGCTTATGGTCAGGCAACTTACACGCCGAAACTGGCCAACGATATTGCGCATCTGACCGTTGGCGGACGCTGGACTCGTGATAAAAAGGTCGGCTCGCTGTTCACCGTCAATGGGGCCCCGCCGGTTGTGCCGATCAACGGTATCCCAACAGTCGGGCCCGTGTTGCTCGATGCGTCCTGGTCGCGTTTTGATCCGCTGATCAACCTTGCCATCGATGTGACCGACGATCTGCTGGTCTATGGGAAATGGAGCACGGGCTATAAATCGGGTGGCGCCAATTCGCGGTCGCTCAACTATGCAAGGTTCAATCCAGAAACGGTTTCGATGTTTGAAATCGGGGCCAAGACCGAGTTCTGGGATCATCGGGCGCGCCTGAACGTGGCGGCATACGCCGGCAATTATAAGGATATTCAGCTCGATTTCAGCGGGCTTTACGAAGATGTCATCAACGGCGTGCGGGTGGCAACGACCCGCACGACAACAAACACCGTCAATGCGCCGGGCACCGGCAAGCTGCGCGGTGTGGAAGCCGAATTCACACTGGCACCAGTCAAGGGGCTGACGCTGACGGCCAGCTATGCCTATAATTATGTCGACATCCCGGACACGGTGAACCCGTTCCCACAAACCGGCGGCGTTTTCATCACCGTGCCGATCCCCATCTATCAGGTCTATACGCCCGCAAATGCGGCCAGCGGTGCCATTGATTACGAACTGCCGATGAAGGACTTCACGCTGCGATTCCATGCCGATGGAAATTATGACTCGGGCTTTTATTCAAATTATACCGACTCGGAATATGACCCCGTCACCCGCGCGGTTCGCTATGCCCAGCCAAAGGGCGATTCAGCCTTTGTCGTCAATGGTCGTATCGCCATTGCCGATATCGACGTCGGGGCTGGCAATTCAAAGCTGACGGTTTCGATCTGGTCGCGTAACCTGTTCAACGAACAGCATCTTTTCTACAAATCCGGAGCGCCGCGCAGTGGCGTCAGCGGCTTTTTCAATGACCCGCGCACCTTTGGTGTCGAGGCCAATATCAAGCTTTAGACGATAGTGTCGGGGGTCAGTCATGCAGCATAAGGGCCTGTTGACGGGATTGGGCGTTTTTGGCCTGCTCGCCCAACCGCTGCCTGCCTCCCAAGCTGCTGCCCAAACGCCGCAGTTAGTCGCGCCAGCGGCGAAAATTGGGCATCAACGGGTCTTGCCTCTCGAAGGCGGGCGTAATTTCCGCGATCTTGGTGGCTATCCGGCCGCCGATGGCCGCACGGTCAAATGGGATGTGCTGTTCCGTTCAGGGTCCATGCACGGCCTGACAGCGGCCGATCATGCCGCGCTTGCGGCGCGCGGTATCCGGACTATCTGTGATTTTCGGGACAATCGCGAACGCGCCGCCGAACCAGTTGTTTGGCCCGCGAGAGGCGGCCCGCAGGTGCTTACGACCGATTATCAGCTCGACTCTAACGGCATGTTTCCACCGGACGCGATGGCGAAATGGACCGCACCACAGGTGCGCTTCATAATGGCGGCAACCTATCCCCGCCTGCTCGAGCAATATAATGGCCAATACCGCCGGATGTTCGGCGAACTGCTTGCGCAGCATGTGCCCTTGGCGTTCAATTGTTCGGCTGGGAAGGATCGCACGGGTATTGCGGCGGCGCTGCTGTTGACCGCGCTTGGCGTACCCCGCGAAACTATCATCGAGGATTATCTGCTCACCAATACCACGCTCGATTCGACCAAGATGTTCGATACCCCGGAAAAAGCCGCCGCTGCCGGCCCGTTCGCGTCATTGCCGGCCGATGTGCTGAAGCCTTTCATGGCGGCAGACCGCAGCTATATCGAATCTGCGCTGCGCGTCATCGACAATCATCCCGGTGGTGCGGAGGCGTATCTCCATGACCGCATGGGGTTATCAACTGATGATCTGCAAAAACTCCGAAATCTGTATCTCCAAT
Organism: Sphingomonadales bacterium; assembly: GCA_038221665.1. GTDB lineage: Bacteria > Pseudomonadota > Alphaproteobacteria > Sphingomonadales > Sphingomonadaceae > Sandarakinorhabdus. The sequence goes on along the minus strand of JBBRIC010000062.1, from coordinate 4,690 downwards.
AGAATAAGCATGGTAATTGCCAGCTTCGCTACGGCCTAGCGATTGTGGCGGTTGTTCAGGACGCAAATCATAGCGCATCTTCAAAATTCTTGATCGGGAGTTCACAAAATGAAGATTAGTCTTTTGTTTACGACTGTTGCGATGGCGATAGCGGCCCCTGCGACTGCCTTGACGCCGTCGAACTTCTATATTTTCGGCGACAGTTTTACCGATGCCGGCAATATCGCTGCGGCCACGGGCAATACCATCCCCGATCCGGCACTGGGTTACTGGTACGGGCGCTTTGCCGACGGCCCCAATTTCATCGATCGGCTGAGCAATGCCCAGTTCGGCCATTTCACCCAGGCGTCGTTGACCGGCGGCAATAATTTTTCATTCGGTGGCGCCCGCGCGGCACAGGACGACATCATCAGCGCAGGGCCGCCGGTGGTGGCGATCCCCGGCCTCAATACCCAGCTTGGGTTTTACGCGGCGCAGGTTGGTTTCGTTGATCCCAACGCACTGTATGTCATCAATTTCGGCAACAACGACGTCAATGCCCTGCAAGGGACCGATGCCGACCGCGAGGGGCTGACAGTCGCCCAATATCAGGCCGCCTATGTCAGCAACTTTACCAACGCCGTCGTCGGGCTGAGCAGCTTTGGCGCCAAGAACATCCTGATACTTGGCGTGCCCAACCCGGCCGAAGCCGAAGGTGTGCTGCTGCAATCCCTTCTGGATGCGCAACTCGATGCGGTGCAGCCATTTCTGGGCGCCACGCTCTATCGCTACAGTTATTTCAGCTTTTTTACCCGCTTGCAGGCCGATCCGACGCAGTTTGGCTTGCCAGCCAATCTGAACTTCACAACGCCCTGCCTTGCCGCCATCGCCCCCGGCCCCGGTATCAACTGCACGGGCTATCTGAGCTTTGACGGCATCCATGTGACAACGCGGGTTCAACAGGCGCTGGCCGGCGACATCGCCCGCTTCGTCGGGCTGGCCAATGTGCCTGAACCCGGCAACTGGGCCATGCTGATCGCCGGCTTTGGTTTGACAGGCGCCGTTATGCGCCGGCGGAGACTATCACAACCGATGATAATTGCTTGAAAGCCCAATTTCCCGCATGAAAATTACGCAGTAACGGGTTGACCAGATAATTTCCGTGCCGTAATCCCGCCCTCGATATAGAGAATCGAAGGGCGCGATAATGGGCGCGGAACTGACAGGCGCGGAAATCGTGGTGCAGGCCTTGACCGATCTGGGGGTCGAGGTCGTGTTTGGCTATCCCGGCGGCGCGGTGCTGCCGATCTATGACGCGTTGTTTGCGCAACAGCGCATTCGCCACATATTGGTTCGTCACGAACAGGCCGCCGTACACGCCGCCGAAGGCTATGCGCGATCAACTGGCAAAGTCGGCGTGGTGCTGGTCACGTCCGGCCCCGGCGCCACCAACGCCGTCACCGGCATTACCGATGCGCTGATGGATTCAGTGCCGTTGGTGGTGCTCACGGGCCAGGTGCCGACTCATCTGATCGGCACCGATGCCTTTCAGGAATGCGATACCGTTGGCATTACCCGCCATTGTTCAAAGCATAATTACCTCGTCAAGGACACGGCGCGGCTGGGCCAGGTCATGCATGAAGCCTTTTACATCGCGCGCTCGGGGCGGCCCGGGCCGGTGGTTGTCGATATACCCAAGGACGTGCAGATTTTCCGCGCGCGTTATGAAAAGCCGGGTGTGATCGGCCACAAGACCTACAAGCCGCAATTAAAGGGCGATCGCGCCAGCATCGAGGCAGCGGTCGAAATGCTCGCCGCGGCCGAACGCCCGATCCTATATACCGGCGGCGGCATCATCAATTCGGGGCTGGTCGCCAGCCAGTTGCTGCGCGATCTGGCCAAGCTGACCGGCGCGCCGGTGACCTCGACCCTGATGGGGCTGGGGGCGATGGCCAATGACCATCCGCAGTTCCTTGGCATGCTCGGCATGCACGGCAGCTATGAAGCCAATATGGCGATGAACCGCTGCGACCTGATGTTGTGCCTTGGCGCGCGTTTCGACGATCGCGTCACCGGGCGGCTGGACGCGTTTTCGCCGCATTCGAAAAAAATCCATATCGATATCGACCGTTCATCGATGAACAAGACTGTACGGGTCGATCTGGGCATTGTCGGCGATGTCGGCAGCGTCCTCGAGGACATGCTGAAAATCTGGCGGGCGCGCGGCCACAAGCCGGCGGATCTTGGCGGCTGGTGGCAGGATATTGCCGGCTGGCGGGCGCGCAATTCGTTCGGGTTCGAACAAGCAGGCCCGGCGCTGATGCCCCAGCATGCCATCAAGCGGCTGTACGAGATGACCCGGGCGCAAAAGCCGATCATTTCAACCGAAGTCGGCCAGCACCAGATGTGGGCGGCGCAGCATTTCGGCTTTCACGATCCGAACAAATGGCTGACCAGCGGCGGCCTTGGCACCATGGGCTATGGCCTGCCGGCCGCCATCGGCGCGCAAATCGCGCATCCTGGCGCGCTCGTCATCGACATCGCCGGTGAGGCGAGCATCCAGATGAACATCCAGGAACTGGGGACGGCGACGCAATACCGGCTGCCGGTCAAGGTTTTCATCATCAACAATGAATATATGGGCATGGTCCGCCAGTGGCAGGAGCTCAACCATGGCGGGCGTTATTCGGAAAGCTATTCGGATGCCCTGCCCGATTTCGTCAAACTCGCCGAGGCCTATGGCTGGAAGGGCATCACCATCGAAGGGCCGGACGATCTCGACGCCGGGATCGCGGCGATGCTGGCGCATGACGGTCCGGTGATGGTCGATTGCCGGGTGTCGAAGCTGGCGAATTGCTTCCCGATGATCCCGTCGGGCGCTGCACACACCGACATGATTTTGGACGCGAGCCAGACGCGCGGCGAAGCGGATGAAGACGCAAAGGCGCTGGTGTGAAACACCTGCCCTCCGAGCGCCACACGCTGTCGATCCTTGTTGACAATGAATCGGGTGTGCTGGCGCGCATCGTCGGGCTGTTTTCGGCGCGCGGCTATAATATCGACAGCCTGACCGTCGCCGATGTTTCGGGTGACCATGAAGTTTCGCGCATCACCGTCGTCACCAACGGGCCGCCGCCGGTGATCGAGCAGATCATTGCCCAGCTTGACCGGCTGGTGCCGGTGCATCGCGTCCTGGACCTGACGGCGCTCGGGCCGCACGTCGAGCGCGAGATGGCGCTGGTCAAGGTGGCGGGCAAGGGCGCGCAGCGCGACGAAGCGCTGCGCATCGCTGATATTTTCCGGGCGCGGCCGGTCGATACGACGACGGGGTCGTTCGTGTTCGAGGTTTCGGGGCCGACATCGAAGGTTGACCAATTCATCGCGCTGATGCGTGAAGTCGGCTTGGTCGAAGTGGCCCGGACGGGTGTTGTTGCCATCGCTCGCGGCGCGGAAGCAGTTTGAGGAGATACTTGTGTCAGAACTGATGCTTCCAAGTCAGCCACAAGTTGAAGTCGCTCTCGCCGAATACCTCAAAAATGAGATTGATTGGGTGGCTCCTAAGAAAGCATATGCTGCATTGGCGAATCAGTTCGGGCTAACATTGGCTCAAAGAAATTCTACAATGAACAGCCGGGGAAGAAATCATTGGGAAAATCGCGTTCAGTATGCGCGTCAACGTCTTGTAGCACAGGGAATAATTGACGGTAGTCGACCCGGCTACTGGAAGTATAAAATTAAATAGAGGACACAATTATGCGCGTTTACTATGATGCCGATGCCGATGTCGGCCTGATCAAGGCCAAGAAGGTCGCCATCATTGGCTATGGCTCGCAAGGCCATGCCCATGCGCAGAATCTGCGCGACAGCGGCGTCGCCGATGTCGCCGTGGCACTGCGCAAGGGTTCGGCCACCGCTGCCAAGGCGGAAGCCGCCGGCTTCAAGGTCATGTCCAACGCCGAGGCAGCCGCCGCTGCCGATGTCATCATGGTGCTTGCGCCCGACGAGCATCAGGCTGCGATTTATGCCGATGATCTTCACGCCCAGATGAAGCCCGGCGCTGCACTGGCCTTCGCCCATGGCCTCAACGTGCATTTCCAGCTGATCGAGCCGCGCGCCGATATCGATGTCTTCATGATCGCGCCAAAAGGCCCCGGCCATACGGTGCGCAGCGAATATGTGCGCGGCGGCGGCGTTCCCTGCCTGATCGCCATCCATCAGGATGCCAGCGGCAACGCCCATGACGTGGCGCTATCATATGCCAGCGCCATCGGTGGCGGCCGCTCCGGCGTCATCGAAACCAGTTTCCGCGAGGACTGCGAAACCGATCTGTTCGGCGAACAGGCAGTGCTCTGCGGCGGCCTCACCCATCTTATCCAGGCCGGCTTCGAAACCCTGACCGAAGCTGGCTATGCCCCTGAAATGGCCTATTTCGAGTGTCTCCATGAGGTAAAGCTGATCGTTGACCTGATGTACGAAGGCGGCATCGCCAACATGCGCTATTCGATTTCGAACACCGCCGAATATGGCGACATCACCACCGGGCCGCGCATCATCACGCCCGAAACCAAGGCCGAGATGAAGCGCGTGCTCGCCGACATTCAGGGCGGGCGGTTTGTGAAAAACTTCATCCTCGACAATCGCGCCGGCCAGCCGGAATTAAAGGCTTCGAGGAAGGCCGCCGCCGCCCACCCGATCGAGGAGGTCGGCGCCC
>JBBRIC010000061.1:0-16034 GCA_038221665.1 Sphingomonadales bacterium | reverse complement strand
ATAGAAATAATCGACATGGGCCGCCGCAGCCTCGAAGGCGCTGCGGGCATCGCCGCTGCGGCCGGCCGCCTCCAGCGCGCGCCCGGCCCAATAATCGCCGCGCGTCTGGCTGAGCGGGGTCAGCGCCGCGCTGCGGACATTTCGAAAGTTCGTCACGGCGTCGGTGGCGCGGCCAAGTTTTCGCAACGCCAGCCAGCCAGCCAGCCATTCGGTATCGATATAGGCCTGGCGTTCACCAAGGCCGCGTTCAGCCACCGATCGCCCAGATTTAAAGGCATTGTGGCGCGCGGCAATCCGGAAGGCGGCTTCAAAATCGCCGGCGCGCCAGGCGACGCGGGCAAAATCCAGGCGTGTTTTCAACCAGAGTTCGATGTCGGTGAAGGTTGCAGGGTTCGGTTCACTGCTGCCAAGCAAGGCCTGCGCCTCGGCCAGCCGGCCGTTTTTGCGCAACCACAAGGCTGTTTCAAGGATCAGCCCGGCGTCATTGCGCTGGCCCGACGGAACGGCCGCCAGCCGCGCCGCCGCATCGGGTGTATTGCTGCGCAGCCCGATGCGGGCCAGTAGCCAGGCCTGACGATCGCTATCGATGCGCGGCAACAGCCGGGCTGCGGCGCTATATTGCCCGCTCCACAACAAGCGGTCGGCGCGGCCCAGCGTATCGGCGCCGGTCAGATCAGTCCCGAACATCGCCAGCAGCTGCGCCTCGGCGACAGCGTCAAGGCCCGATGAATCCCAGGCATCGCGCGCCATTTCAACTGCGTCGCGGCGGCGGTCCGATGCCTGTAACGCTTCGGCAAAGCGCAGCTTGGCCAGTGCCGACAGCGGCGGAAATTGCTTGAAAAAGGCCAACCGGTCGGCGGCGGAGACGCTGTCGTCGATGCTTTTTTCGGCCGCGCGGCGGATGTTGGCGGCTTGCGGCCAATCCGGATTGGCGCGCAAGAAGGCCGAAATTTCCGGGAAAGATCCTCGGTAATTGTCGCGCCGCAAGCGATCCCAGGTGACAACGGCATCCAATATCGGCACGTTTTCGGCACCGATCAGCGGCGATCCGGCCATGCCCCCCGAAATGCCGACGGCGCTTTCGGCCAGCCGTTGCGTATAAAGCGAGCGCGTCGCCGGGCTCAGCTGTGCCTGGACAGGCAGGGCGCTGCCGATCAGCATGGCAATCGCTGCCGTGCGCAGGCCCGCCGCAAAGACATTGCTTGCCAATTGACGCCCACGCTCCATATCAAAGGTCATCCTTGCCAAGCCGCAGCCCCTATAGGCGAGCGGTCGGGCTGGGGGAATATATTAGAGGCTGTCATGTTCAAAGGTTCGATCCCGGCGCTGGTTACGCCTTTCAAGCACGGCAATGTCGATCTTGACGGGTTTGCCGGCTTTGTCGAATGGCAGATTGCCCAAGGATCGTCGGGGCTGGTGCCCGTCGGCACGACCGGCGAATCACCAACGCTCAGCATTGCCGAACATTATGCCGTCATCACCGCCTGTGTCGACGTCGCGAGGCAGCGCGTGCCGGTGATCGCCGGCTGCGGTTCCAACGACACGGCCACCGCAATTGCCCATATGGCGCATGCCCAAAAGGTCGGCGCCGATGCGGCATTGATCGTCGTGCCCTATTATAACAAGCCATCGCAGGCGGGCCTGATCGCGCATTTCACGGCGCTGGCGACGCGTTCGACGCTGCCGATCATCATCTACAACATCCCGGGGCGCTCGGTCGCCGATATGAGCACCGAGACGATGGCGGTGCTGGCAACGCTGCCAACGGTGATCGGGGTAAAGGATGCCACCGGCGATCTGGGGCGGGTTTCGGCGCAGCGCGAGGCTTGCGGGGCGGACTTTGTGCAGCTGTCGGGCAATGACGACATGGCGCTGGGCTTTAATGCGATGGGCGGGGTGGGGGCGATTTCGGTAACGGCGAACGTCGCGCCGCAATTATGCGCCCAGTTTCAGGCGGCAACGCTGGCGGGGGATTTCCGCACGGCGCTGGCGATAAATGATCGGCTGTATCCGTTGCACGCCGCGCTGTTCAGCGATGCATCGCCCGGGCCGACGAAATATGCGCTGGCGAAAATGGGCCGGATAGCGCCCGATGTGCGGCTGCCGATCTCAGCGCCGTCTGCCGCGGCGATGGCGGCTGTCGATGCGGCGCTGGCGCATGCGGGGCTTGGCTGATGGCCCGCCCGCACAAGGAAACCGTCAAGGTCAAGACCGTCGCTGAAAATCGCCGCGCCCGGTATGAATATTTCATCGAGGATGTCGTTGAAGCCGGCATCGCGCTCGCCGGCACCGAAGTAAAGGCGCTGCGCCAGGGGGAGGGCAGCATCGCCGAAGCCTATGCCGAACTGAAGGATGGCCAGATGTGGCTGGTCAACGCCAATATTCCGGAATTCAGCCATGGCAACCGCTTCAACCATGAACCAAAACGGCCGCGGAAACTGTTGCTCCACGAACGCCAGATCAACAGGATGGGCAGCGCCGTGGCGCGGCAGGGCATGACGCTGATCCCGCTGTCGATCTATTTTAACGACCGTGGCCGCGCCAAGGTCGAACTGGCACTGGGCAAGGGCAAGCAATTGCACGACAAGCGCGAAACCGAAAAAGCCCGGGACTGGAAGCGCGAGGCCGGGCGCATCATGCGGGAGCGTGGCTGATGGCGGATGCATTCAAGGACAAGCTGGTTGCCGTAAAGCAGGCCTGGGCCCGCGCCGGCCGGCTATTGACCGGCACGCCCGATGAAGAACATGCGCATCGCCTGCCGCCCGGCCAACGGCTGGTGACGAACTGGCCGGTGCTCGACCTTGGCATACAGCCCGATGTGCCACGTGCCGATTGGCGGCTGACAGTCGATGGCGCCGTCATCAACCCGATTGAATGGGATTGGACGGCATTGCTTGCACAGCCCGAATTTCAATCGGTGTCGGACATTCATTGTGTCACCCAATGGTCGCGTTACGACAATCGCTGGGCGGGTGTTTCGACCCAGCATCTGCTGTCGGTGGTGCAGCCGTTGCCGCAGGCGGCCCATGTCATCCTCCACGGCTATGACGGCTATGTCACCAACGTGCGGCTCGATCATTTCGCCGAAGATGATTGCCTGTTGGCCCATAGCCATGATGGCGAACAGATCAGCCGCGACCATGGCGGGCCGGTGCGGCTGATCATCCCGCGCTTTTACCTGTGGAAATCGGCAAAATGGCTCAAACGCATCGAATTTGCGCCGGTCGACAAGCCGGGATTTTGGGAAACCCGCGGCTATCACAATGAAGGCGACCCCTGGACGGAGGAACGCTACGGTTGATTATCTGCCTGGAACGGGCGTTGCCCCGGCGGGCTGGCCGGCGCCCTATGCCGAAGCGCGCGCCCACCCCTGGATAGGCCAGCTTTTGCTCGGGCTGCCGGTGTCGATCGGCCTGCTTGATGCCGAGGGCCGGATGTCTTTGTATAATAATGCCCTGTCGGTCACCGCTGGCCCCGAAAATTGCCGCACCGGCAATGTCGCCGATCTGGTCGTCGATGATGATGCCGACCGGCTGGTTGCCGCCGTACAGCGCGCCATCAGCGACAGCTCCGGTCGCCGGGTCGATATCAGCGTCGCGCTGCGCAGCCAGCCGGCACAGCGGCAGACGGTCACGATCACGCCGGTGCCGCGCGGGCTTGGCGTCGCTGCGATTTTTGGCATGCGTGATTTTCGGGAAACCCTGCGCGCCGAAGCGCAGGTGGCGGCGGTGACGCGCATGCAATCGGTGGGCCAGCTGGCAGGCGGCGTGGCCCATGATTTCAACAATATTTTGACGGGCATCATGGCCATGACCGACCTGTTGCTGGAGGTGCATCCAGAGGATGATCCCGATCATGAAGGCCTTGCCGAAATTCGCCGCAATTGTGAACGCGGCGCCGCGCTTGTCGGGCAATTGCTGGCGTTTGCGCGCCAGCAACCCCAGCGCCAGCAACTGCTCGATCTGAAACCGTTGATAGATGGTTTGCAGCCACTGCTGCGCCAGTTGATCGGCAGCGCCGTCGAGCTTTCGATCAGCGGCGCCATGCCCGACAGCCAGGTCAGCGCAGACCCCGGCCAGATCGAACAGATCATCGTCAACCTGGCTGTCAACGCGCGTGATGCGATGAACGGCGTCGGCCAGTTGCGGATTGAAATCAGCGAGGTGCCGGCCGCCGACATCGCTGCCGAGGGCCATAGCATCATCCCCGCCATCGACCATGTCGTGATCCGGGTCGGTGACACCGGCAGCGGTATTCCAGCCGCCATCGCCACCAAGATTTTTGAACCCTTTTTCACAACCAAGCCGATGGGCAAGGGCACGGGACTCGGGCTTTCAACCGTTTACGGGATCGTCAAGCAGAGCAATGGCTTTGTCTTTACCCGCCCGAAACCTCAAAAAACCGGCACGGTATTTGAAATCTATCTGCCCAGCCTGCCACGTCAAGCCGAGGAACCTGTTGTCGCGCCGCCGCCGGTCAAAGCGCCGCTGATCGCGGTCGACGGCGCCATCAGGGTGTTGCTGGTCGAAGACGATGCAGCCGTGCGCCTGGCCTTTCAACGCGGCCTGACCCGCCATGGTTTTGTCGTGACGGCAGCCGCCGAAGCCATGGCGGCCCTCATGGTCCTCCAATCGAATCAGCCGATCGACGTCCTGGTCTCGGATGTGATGATGCCGGGCATCGATGGCGTCGTGCTTTGCAGCAAGGCCCGGCTATTGCGGCCCGGGCTGCCGGCAATCCTGATCTCGGGCTATGCCGACCTGCCATTGCACCGCGCCGCCGATGCGCAGGGCATGCGATTTGTCACCAAACCCGTGCCGATCGCCGATCTGGTCGCGATCATTACCGAGGCGAGCCGATCGATCGCCTGATCCCTGGGCAGGCCCGATAAATATTTTTTGTTCGACTATTGTTCTTGTAGAACATAAGCGGTACGAATGAGTGATTGACGGGCGTGACGGGCGCATTACGAAAGGATCTGGCGATGGCAGCGGCTCTTAAGGTGGTAAGCGGCGACATGGACAGGCAAAAGGCCCTTGAGGCGGCGTTGGCGCAGATCGATCGGGCCTTTGGCAAGGGTTCGGTAATGAAACTCGGGTCGCGTGAGACGATGGAGGTTGAAGCGATCTCATCGGGTTCACTTGGCCTTGATATCGCGCTTGGGATCGGTGGTCTGCCGCGCGGCCGGGTGATTGAAATCTATGGACCCGAAAGCTCGGGCAAGACGACGCTGGCCCTCCACGCCATTGCCGAAGCCCAGCGCGCCGGCGGCACGGCGGCTTTTGTCGATGCCGAACATGCGCTTGATCCGGCCTATGCCAAAAAACTCGGCGTCAATATCGATGAATTGATCGTTTCGCAGCCCGATACCGGCGAACAGGCGCTGGAGATTGTCGATACGCTGGTGCGTTCCAATGCCGTGGACGTGCTGGTCGTCGATTCGGTTGCGGCATTGGTGCCACGGGCCGAAATCGAAGGCGAAATGGGCGACAGCCATGTCGGCCTGCAGGCCCGGCTGATGTCGCAGTCGCTGCGCAAATTGACGGGTTCGATCAGCCGGTCGCGCTGCATGGTGATTTTCATCAACCAGCTGCGCATGAAAATCGGCGTGATGTATGGCAATCCGGAAACCACCACGGGCGGCAATGCCCTGAAATTCTATGCATCGGTGCGTCTCGACATTCGCCGCACCGGCCAGATCAAGGACCGTGACGAGGTCGTTGGCAACACGACACGGGTAAAAGTCGTCAAGAACAAGGTAGCGCCACCCTTCAAACAGGTCGAATTCGACATCATGTACGGGGAGGGCATTTCAAAGCTCGGCGAAATCCTGGACCTTGGCGTCAAGGCCGGCGTTGTTGAAAAATCCGGCGCCTGGTTCAGCCATGATTCAATCCGCATCGGCCAGGGCCGCGAAAATGCCAAAAAATATCTGAAGGAACATCCCGATATGGCGGCGAAGATCGAAAAGATCATTCGCGACAATTCCAGCGGTATCGGGGAAGCGCTGATGGCGGGTCCGAGTGCGGACGACGATGGCGGTGACATGTAGTCGCCGCGGCAGGCGGCGCCGGCGGCCGGTAGCTTGAATGCAGTACGCCCGTTTGAGGATTGGTGCCTGCGAAACGACTGACGTCATCGGGTCGGGCACTGGTGCCGGATGAGGGGATTGAACCCCCGACCTTCGGTTTACAAAACCGCTGCTCTACCGCTGAGCTAATCCGGCGTGCTGTGCGGCCTATAGCCGGGTCGCCAGCATTTCAACAACCCACATTTCAATGTCCGCGCCTTGTTGACCAGCCCATTGCGACAACGACCGGTTACGTCAAAATCCACGGCCGTCAACAGCCCATTGCGCATTGCGGATCAGCCGACCACCAGACAATGCGCAGCAGCATGCCACCGCGCGCCCGGCGGGGATCGGTGGCAATGGTGTTGACCCTGCCGGCCATCGGCGCTTTCACTGTCTCTGTAATGCGACCAAAGGCATCCGAAATTGTGGCGACCGGCTGGTCCTTCGCTACGGCGGCGCCCAGCGGCACCAGCAGATGCGCAAATCCGGCGCGGGGTGCGCGCACCACCGCAATGCTGTTGGCGACAAATGTTTTGCTGGACACCGTGGCCGGCCCGGCCAGCATTTTCATGTCACGCATCAGATTGGTGATGCCAGCGACGCCGCGCCTGACCATCTCGGCATTGAACTCTTCGGGGCCACCAAGTTCCAGCGTGATTGCCGGTACGCCGGCATTTGTCAGTTCGTTTTCAACTGTCCCTTTGTCGCCGCGATCGAGTTTGACAATGTCTGGCGCCATCAATTCCGCCATGGTCCGGGTCCGCGGCGTCGAGGCAAAGGCGTAAAGCACATAGGCCGTGCCGCGCGATTGGGTGTGCATGTCGACCGCCTGATCGGCATTGGGTCGTATCAACCGCGACCAGAGCCGGCCGGCATAATCATCGACACCCCCCGACCCATTGGATGCGCCATCATCACCGGGCATGACGCGATTTAGATTGGGTTGGCTGCGGCTGTCATCCGGGGTCCATTCGCGGTGGCTTTGCAGCAATCCCGGCGTATTCAACCCCGGCACGGCAATGATTGTGCCCGACAATGTGGACGGGTCCAGCCCCGCAACCAGTTGGTGGATGACATCGATACCATTTAATTCATCGCCATGGATCGCTGCGGTTAGCAACAGGCGCGGGCCCGGTCTGGCGCCCCTGATGACGATAACCGGCACGCGCCAGTCCTGGCCCAACTGATTTTCGCCGGCACGGAACCAGAATCGATCAACCCGGCCCATCGGCAAATCGGCAACATCCAGCCGATCGATGATCGCCACGCCGTCAAGGCTGCCGACGCGTTCCGTCGCAGCGGCAACAGGCATGGCACCCAGCAACAGCAATAATGAAAGCAGTCGCATCTCGAACTTTCCAGATATCAGGCAGCGGCGCGCGCCGAAAAAACGAACGCTGGTGGCCAGTTGCGTGGTTCGAACTGCACCGCGACCGCGCCGAACGCCAGCCGCAATTCGCCCAGCCAGCGCCTTGAATATTGATAGCCGACAAAAGGCGCATCCGGCCGCAACACTCGTGCGGTTGCCGTCAGGATCGCCTGCCTGACATGGCCGGGCATCACCGAGAAAGGCAGGCTGGAAATCGCCGCATCAACGCCTGCCAAGCCATGGGATGCCAGCACAGCCTCAATCGTTTCAGCCGACGCAGCGACCAGGATCAGCCGAGGATCGGGGCATTCCCGGCGCAGATAGGCAATAAAATCAGTATTGATTTCAAAGGCCAGCAGCCGGGCATCGGGCGCCATTCGGGCGAGAATAGCCCGCGTTACGACACCGGTGCCCGGGCCATATTCAACGATGACCCGGGCTTTTTCCCAATTTATGCCAGCGATGAGTTGCTGGGTAAGCCGCCGCGAACTCGGGATCGCTGATCCGACGCTGCGAGGACTGGACAGAAAATGCCGGACAAAAAGCACCCGAGGACGCATACGCACTGCAACCGATGGCATGGAAATGTCAGGCGGCTGCGCTGGGGCGGGCGGCGGCACGGACGCGCCAGTCGCCGAGCCATACCGCATTTTCGGGCATGGGTTGCCCCACGGTTGCGCCAAATTCGACAAAGGCAAGCAGCAGCAGATCGGCCAACGTATACCGATCGCCACAAACCCATTGCCGGCCGACCAGTTGTTTATCGAGCCACAGCAATTGTTCAGCGGCGATCGCCTTTAATTCCTTTGCAGCCCCGGTGCTGACCAATGTCATCCGGCTGGCAAACAAGGCCCGGCCTTCATCGGATCGAAAACCGCGCGCCATAGGCTCGACGATCAACTGGTCGATGCGGCGCACCCACATCCGGGTTTCGGCGCGTTCGGCCGCGGTGCTGCCGATGATCGGCGGGTCAGGCTGTAATTCTTCAAGATATTCAGCGATAACGGTAATTTCGCTGATCACCCGACCGTCATCACAGGCCAGCGACGGCAGGCCACCGGCGGGATTTTTGCTGAGATAGTCGGGTTGGCGATTTTCGCCGGCCATCAGATCGACCTTTTGGGTTTCGATCGTCATCGCCTTTTCGGCCATGGCCATGCGCACGACGCGCGGATTGGGGCCGATCGAATCATAAAAAATCATCTGCGTTTCGCCTTTTCAGTCAATGCCACCCGTTCATGGCCAGTGCCGACAGCGCCGTCAATCGATGCGCACTGGCGTCGATAATTGTCAGTCAGCGGCGGCGCTGCGCACCATGTCGATCGCACGCATCGAGCCCATGGGATCGCGCGGCGCCAGCGGGAAGGCCACGCCATCCACCAGCGTCGCCACCAGCGCCGCCAATTGCCGGTCGAAGGTGCCGCTGCCTGCCGCCACAAATTCATGATTGCCGGCGCGATCCGTCAGCCGCACCCGATCATGGGCCCGTACCGACATCGGATTGTCGATGATGAGGCTGCCATCCCGGCCAACCAGCGTCAGGCGCGCCTGAACTGGCGCCCGCATATCGGCAGAAACACTCGCGGTTACATCATCGGCAAACTGCAGCCGGGCTGAAAAAGCCGCATCGGCATTGCGCTGGCGAACCATCGTCGCCGCGTTGACCGCTAAAGGCTCACCCGCAACACCGCGCGCCCAGGCCAGCGGATAGACGCCCAGATCCATCAGCGCGCCGCCACCCAGCCTGTCCTCCCAGCGAAATTCGGCGGCGTCCGTGCTGACCGCGACGTCGAAAACGGCATCGACATGGTGCAGCCGGCCGATCCGGGGGATCAAATCAGCGAGCAGCGGCCAGACCGGATGGTGGCGCGCATGCATGGCTTCAAAAATTGCGACACCGGCCGCTTCGGCCTCATCCAGCAGCGTTTCAGCCTCGCCAGCGTGCATCGCAAAAGGTTTTTCGACCAGCACCGGCTTCCCCGCCGCAATGGCGAGGCGGGCGTGCGCCAGGTGAAACGCCGGCGGCGTTGCGACATAGACAAGGTCGATTGCAGGATCGGCAACCAGCGCTGCATAATCGGCATGGACCCGTGCGATGCCATGTTCGGCGGCATAGGCGCGGGCGCGGGCGGGATCGCGTGCGGCGATGGCGACCACCCGCGTGCGCGGGTTGGCGGCGGCCGGTGCGATCATTGCATAGCTGGCGACGCGCGCAGCGCCGATGATGCCGATGTTGAGCATCAGGCCTTGGCCAGCGCGGCGGCGTTGGCGGCCTGCACGTCCGCATCGATCGGCCAGCCGCGCAGGATATACACCGCGACCAGCGCAAACAGGATCGGCGGCACTATGAACAGCAACGTCAAGCCCAGCAGCGCCGATGCTGTGTTTGCCGCGCCCAATTTTGGCGCAAATCCGATGGCGCCAAGGATCGCATAGCTCAGCCCGACCGGGATGGCGTAGCCAAGTTTTTGCGTCGCCACCAGGGCCGCAAAAAACAGCCCGGTGCGTTCCTGGCCCGATCGCAAGGTTTCGGCATCCGAGACATCGGCAAGCATCGCCCGCAGCAAAAAGGCCGGTGCTACTGCCGGCACGCCGGCCAGCAGCATGGCCATGGCGATCACTGGAAAATTATCCTTTGGCAACAGCACGAACGTCGCCTGCGACACGCAATTGGCCAGAAACGCGACAATTACCGCGCCATGTTTCGACCAGCGCCGGGCGAGAACGATCCACAAGGGTGCCGCCAGCAACCCGGAGGCGAAATAGAATAGCAGCAGGGTGCTCGCCTCACTCGCCTTATAGCCGCGATTGGCTTCGAAGAAAAACAGGAACAGGGCGCCGGTGACACCCGGCGCGAGGCTGGCAAACAGATCGGCGAGCAAAAGACGTCGCAGCAGCGGTAATTTGAAGACGCCAAGGATTTCCCGCAAACGGTGGTGCTGGCCGCCCAACCTTGGCCGTTCGGGTACCCGCGATACAGCGATAAACGCCATCAATGGCAGGGCGATCAGCAACACCCAGCCCATGGCATGAACCCCGATTGCCGGATCGGATTTGCCGGCAAGGCCCTGGGCCAGCGGCGGCACGGCCAGGATCAGGAACAGCCCGGCAAGATTGGCAGCCTGCCACCAGCCAAAAACTCGTGAACGTTCGTGATAATCATCCGACAGCACAGCGCCCCAGGCGGTGTGCGACACGGCAGCCGAGGAATAGCCCATATACATCACCAACAGGCCCAGAAACGCCATTGGCGCGCTGATCCCCGGGGTCGCCATGAAGACCAGCCAGACCCCCATGGCCATCACCACCGCGCCGCCGGCAAGCCAGGGCCGGAACCTGCCAAAGCGGCTTGTCGTCCGATCGACGAGATGCCCGACAATCGGATCGAGTGGCACATCGACGATGCGGACCAGAAAAAAGATCAGCCCGACAACGGACAGGTCCAGCCCCAGGCTGCCGGCATAATAGGGTGGCAGATAGACGACGACGGGCAGGCCGACCGCGGCGAGGGCGAGCGCGGGCGCGACATAGGCAGCCAATATGCCACGGGCGATCTTCAAGCGATTCCACTCCCCAACATTTTGTCAATGTGTGCCGCGTGACGGGATGCAGCGCAAGGCAATGCGCCAGTTTGGGCTGGCAAGGACCGCCTTTGCTGCCTAGGCTGTTGGCCAGTCAACGGTTTGGGGCGATTTTCAATGACAGGGAAAAAACAACTGGCAATTGCTGTGGCCAGCGGCCTTGCGACTATTTTTGGCATCGGCCTCGCAGCGCCTGCAGCGGCGGAAACCATCGCTATCCGGGCGGGCCGGCTGATCACCGACGCGGCATTGCCGGCGCGGGGGCCAGCGACGGTCATCGTCACCGATGGTCGCATCACCGCAATCAATGACGCGAATGCGCCGATCCCGGCTGGTGCAACGATTGTCGACGCGACCACCAAAACCGTGCTGCCGGGGCTGATGGATGCGCATGTCCATCTGGGCGGTGATGCCGATGATGCCTGGTATCTGGCGTTTACACCCAAACGCACCGAGGCCTATTCGGTCGCGGTCGGCCTGCACAATGCGTTGGTGACGGCGCGCGCCGGCTTTACCACGGTGCGCGAACTCGGCGCCGGCGTGCGCAGCGGGGTCGCCGTCCGCGATGCCATCAACGATGGCCTGGCGCCGGGGCCGCGCATCCTGACCGCTGGCCCGGCGCTGTCGATCATCGGCGGCCATGGCGACAATACCTATGGCATCAACCCTGACATCGCCGATGCGATCGACCACGACCATCCGCCGATCAACCTCTGCACCGGCGCCGATGGCTGTGCCGCTGCGACCCGCGCCGTCATCAAGACCGGCGTCGATGTGATCAAGATCACCGCTACGGGCGGCGTGCTCAGCCTTGGCAATGCCGGGCTTGAACAGCATTTCAGCGATGCCGAAATGCGCGTCATCGCTGAAACCGCGCACCGGCTGGGGTTAAAGGTCGCCGCCCATGCCCATGGCGCTCGCGGGATCGAGGCCGCCGCCAATGCCGGCATCGATTCCATCGAACACGGCACCTATGCCGATGATGCCAGCATCAAGGC
This sequence comes from Sphingomonadales bacterium, assembly GCA_038221665.1. Classification (GTDB taxonomy): domain Bacteria; phylum Pseudomonadota; class Alphaproteobacteria; order Sphingomonadales; family Sphingomonadaceae; genus Sandarakinorhabdus. The sequence goes on along the minus strand of JBBRIC010000061.1, from coordinate 4,013 downwards.
GATGAAGACGCACGGCACCTATATGGTGGCGACGTTGATGGCCATCGAAGGCCTGAAGGAAAGGCTGGGCAAAAATTTCTACACGCCAAAGGTGGAGGCCAAGGCCCGCAGCGTCGTCGGCTTGCAGGGCAGGCAATTGGCCGCAGCGTATAAAGCCGGGGTGCCGATTGCGCTGGGCACCGATGCCGGCGTTTTTGCCCATGGCCGCAATGGTGAAGAACTGGGCCTGATGGTCAGGCTGGGTGGCATGACGCCGCGCGATGCATTGGTGGCGGCCACCAGCGGGGCGGCAAAACTGCTGGGGATCGATGCGGAAACCGGCACCTTGGCACCCGGAAAATCGGCCGACCTGATCGCTGTTGATGGCGACCCCCTGCAGGACCCGGCGGCCGTGCTCAAAGTCAGCTATGTCATGGTGCGCGGCAAGACGATTCCGATGCAGTGACTTGCCGTTGCCGCTCAGGCGTCTTAGACGCCTGATACAGTGTTGGTTGGAGAAGCCGTTTGCGCATTGCCCTGTTGTTGATTGCCACCGCCCTTGCAGTTTCGGTACCGGGAAAGGCCCAGCCAGCCCCGATCATGGCCGCCGACACCAAACCCGCCACCGTGTTGCGCGCCTTGTTCGACGCAAGCGATGAAGCCAGCCTTCAACGCAATCCGATCAGCGGTATTTTTCGCGGCGATCTGCGGCAGGCCGGTCGCTATGCCAACACGCTCAGCGATGCCTATCTGGCGGCTGAAAAACAGGCGGCAATCGATGATCTAAAGACTTTGGCGGCGATCGATCGCCGGGCGCTTTCGGCGGATGACCGGGTCAGCTATGATGTTTTCAAATGGCAGCGCACGACCGATTTGCACGGTTTCGATCCTGCGATCGTCGCCGCGACGATTGTTCGGCCGATCGACCATTTTTATGGCATTCATACTTTTTTCCCGGAATTATCGTCGGGCGACGGCGCTGCACCCTACAAGACGCTGAAAGATTATAATGACGGCCTGTCGCGCATGGATGGCTTTGTCATCGCCATCGATGCGGCGATTGTGCGGTTCCGTGAAGGCATGGCGTCGGGTGTCGTGCAACCAAAGCTGGTCGTCAAAAATGTCATCGACCAGTTGAACAACCTGACAGCGGGCGGCAGCGACGCGTCGATCATGATGAAGCCAGTCGGGAAATTCCCGGACAGCATCCCGGCGGCGGAACAGGCGCGGCTGAAGACCGCCTATGCGGCCAAGATCGCCGGGTCGGTCAATCCGGCGCTGATCAGGCTGCGGGATTTCCTGCAGGCCGAATATCTGCCGGTGGCGCGCGACAGTGTCGGCCTCAGCGCCATGCCCGGCGGCGCCACGCTTTACCGCTATCTGATCGAAGCCTCGACGACGACCAGCCTTGGCGCCGATGAAATCCATACTATCGGACTGTCCGAAGTCGATCGGATCACCAAAGCCATGGAAGCGGTCAAGAAACAGGTCGGCTTCAAAGGCAGCAACAAGGCGTTTTTCGATTATATCCGCGACGATTCAAAGTTCAAATTCGCCAGCAAAGAGGCCATGCGCGATGCCTTTTACGACGTCGGCAAACGCGTCGACGCCTCGGTTGGCAGGCTGTTTTCGACCATTCCAAAATCGCAACTCGAAATCAGGCCGGTGCCGCCCTATCGCGAAAAAACCGATGCCGGCGGGTCGTATCAACAGGGCACGCCCGACGGATCACGCCCCGGGGTATTTTATTACAACAGCTATGACCTGCCGTCGCGTACGACGCCCGGCACCGAAACACTGTTCCTCCACGAAGCGATCCCCGGCCATCATTTCCAGCTCAGTCTTGCCCAGGAAAACACCGCCTTGCCAGCCTTTCAGCGCTTTGGTGGCAACACTGCCTATGTCGAAGGCTGGGCGCTCTATGCCGAAAGCCTGGGGCTGGAACTGGGCATGTTCGCCGATCCCTATCAATTACAAGGGCGCTATGGCGATGAAATGCTGCGCGCCATGCGGCTGGTCGTCGATACCGGCCTTCATGCCAAAGGCTGGAGCCGCGACCAGGCGATCCAGTATATGCTCGACCATTCAGCCATCGGCAAAACCGATGCGACCGCCGAAGTCGAACGCTATATCGCGATCCCTTCCCAGGCGCTGGCCTACAAGATCGGTGAGCTGACCATCCGCCGGCTGCGCAGCAAGGCCGAAAAGGCGCTGGGGCCCAAATTCGATATCAAGGCATTCCATGCCGAGGTGCTGATGACGGGCGCCTTGCCGATGGCCGTGCTGGAACAGAAAATCGATGACTGGATTGCAGCGCAGCAGGGCTGACGCCGGGTCCAATGTTTCCGCGTTGAAAGAATTATCCCAAGGTCCCGAATGCCTGCAACCGGCGGGCGAGGGCCTGCGCTGCCTTGTTATCACCGGTCTTCAACGCCGCTGCCACTTGCACACCCATTGCCCGCGCCAAGGCTTCATAGCTGTCATGCGCCGGCAACTGCCCGATACCCTGCAATGCCGCCGCTGCCTTGGGGCCATTGGATTTGTCGATATCAAGGAGAGTCATCGCATAGAATGACCGGTGCACAGGATTGGTCGGATCGAGCGCAAAAGCTTTGGCAAAGCCTGAATCGACCTCGCTGGCCTTGGCGCCAAGCACCGCCGACGCCATGAAACTGCCCAGGGTCGCGATGGCGCCGCCATGCCAGCCGGCAACCGCGGCCCAGCCCAATGCCATGCCGGGATTGGCGGCGCGCACCGCTTCGAAACGGCCGCGGGCATCCTTGCCCAGGCCCGGCGATCGGGTCAGCTTGGCGTGATAGCCGATGGCGATGGCCTTTTGGATTTGGGCATCGGCATTGCTGGGCGCCTTTGCGAGGGCGGCATCGAAATCTTTTTCAGCCAGCGCCACAAGCGCCAGCGCCTCGGCCTTGTCATGGGTGAAATAGGCCGCAATGTTCAATTGCGAGCGGCCGGCGATGATCAGGCTGGCAACGGTCGCTTCGGCCTGGCCCTGGCTGACGGCGGCGGCCCATTTGCCGTCGTGAAACGAGGCGGCAGCATCGGCAAAGGCCGGCGCGGCGATGGTCAGCAGCATGGCGGCCACAAGACGTTTCATGATTGGTCCCTTTGCAAGGCGCCGGAAATCAGTGCCCTTGTTTCATCGAGCCCGTAAAGCGCGATGAATGACCCCATACGCGGCCCTTGTGAACTTCCGATGAGCGTCTCGTAAAGCGCCTTGAACCAGTCGCGCAGATTATCAAAACCCGCCGCCTTGCCGGCTTCGTAGACCTCGAATTGATAGGCTTCGGCATCGCCGCCCGCACCGACCGCCGCCAGCCGCGCATCGAGATCGGCGAGCGCTGCCGCTTCGCGCGCATCGGGCGCCCGGCGTTGCAGGCCGGGGACGATAAAATCCCGGGCATAGCGTGCCGCATGCTGGACCAGCCGATCCAGCAGCGGATGGGTTTCGGGGCTGGTGCCGGGCGCCTGGCGCGCGACATAGGCCCAGAGTCTGGCCGGATCATCGGTCGCTGCCACGGCGGCAAGGTTCAGCAGCAGGGCAAAGCTGATCGGCAAGTCGACCGGCGGCGGCACGCCCTGATGCACATGATGGACGGGATTGCCCAATTGCTGTTCGATCGGCTGTTCGGCATAGCGCGCCATGAAATCGGCATATTCATCGATGGCGCGCGGAATCACATCGAAATGCAGCCGCTTGGCCTTTCGGGGATTCTGGAACATGTACAGCGCCAGCGATTCAGGCGGGCCATAATCCAGCCATGCCTCGATGCTGAGGCCATTGCCCTTTGATTTGGAAATCTTCTGGCCCTCGGCATCGAGGAACAGTTCATAATTGAAACCCGCCGGCGGCACCGCCCCCAAAACTCTGGCGATGCGGCCCGAAAGCAGGACCGAATCGATCAGGTCCTTGCCGGCCATTTCATAATCGATGCCAAGCGCCACCCAGCGCATCGCCCAGTCGACCTTCCATTGCAGCTTGGCGAGTCCGCTGAGCGCCGACTGCTCGACCGCAT
>JBBRIC010000060.1:0-16073 GCA_038221665.1 Sphingomonadales bacterium | reverse complement strand
GCCTTCATGCCCGACAAATGGGTGTTTCCAGGCGGGCGCATCCACCCCGGCGACTATCGGGTGGCCGCTGCATCGAGCCTGCATCCCGACACCGAGGCACCGCTGCGGCGTACGGGTTCGCCGGCGCTGGCCCGGGCGCTGGCGCTGACGGCGGTGCGCGAGACATTCGAGGAAACCGGGCTGATCCTGGGGCAACCGGGCCGCGCGGCGACTCGCAGCAGCGAATGGCGGGAATTTCTCGGCACCGGCCATCTGCCCGATATCGCGCCACTGCGCTTTGTCGCGCGCGCCATCACGCCGCCGGCCCGCACAAGACGTTTCGATGCGCGGTTTTTCAGCGTCGATGCCCGCCATCTCGTCAGCCTCGATCCGGGCTGCGGTTCGGGGGAGCTTGACGAAATCGCCTGGTTCGATTGGGCCGCGGCCGCCGCGCTCGATCTGCCGGCAATCACCCGCGCCATCCTTGCCGAAGTCGCAGCAGGCGAAGCCGACCCGACGCGGCCCATCCCCTATCACCGCTTCGACAAGGGCCGGCATCGGCTGCTGGTCGTCTGAGGCACCCGACACCCGGTCCCCTCGACCCGGTTGCACTTCGACAGGTTTGTCATCCCGGGCTGGACCCGGGAGGACCGGTTTGATGCGCCGATTATCCCCTACTCCGCTGTCATTGCAGCGGTGGTTCCGTTGGAACGGCGGCGGCGGCGGCGGAAGCGGGGGCGGCGGGGGCGTCGCTGCGGGCCGGACCAGCTTTGACCGTCTCCGTGTCGCTGCTGACGACGCCGGTTTCGGTCGCCGCATCACCGTTGGCAGCTTGCGGGCCGCTGGCTTCCGGCCCGGCTTCGGGGTCGGCTTCGGTGCCAGCCTCGATGCCCGCGACGACCCCGACAAGCTCGCCGATCGGATCGCGGCGCGGTGCTGGCCGCGCCCGCGCATTGTCTTGCGCCAAAGCCGCCGTCATGAAGCGTTTCCAGAGTTTTGCCGGCACGCTGCCGCCAACGACACCATTCATCGGCGAATTATCGTCATTGCCGACCCAGACCCCGACCACCAGATCGCCGGCAAAGCCGATGAACAGCGCGTCGCGATGGTTCTGCGTCGTGCCGGTTTTGCCATAGGTGGCGACGGGCAGGCGTGCGGCACTGCCGGTGCCGTTGCGCACGGCGGATTGCAGCAATTCCAGCATCGGCGCGCGGGCTGGCCAAAGGGTCAATGCTGCGGCGGCGGTTTGCGCAAAGGCCAACACGCCCGATCGCGGCGCCGATGCGAGGGCTGTGGCAACCACCGGCCGGTTGCCGTTTGCCAGGCCTGCATAGGCTGCGGTCATTTCCAGCAGCGTGATCGGCGAAGTGCCCAGCGCCATGGCGGGATAGCTGCTGATCGGCGCGGTGACCCCCAGCTTTCGCGCCTGCTCAACGACGGCGGCGGTGCCGACCTGCTGCGCCAGCTTGACCGCGACGACATTCGACGATGCGGCAAAGGCGCTGGCGAGGCTGATGCGGCCCCGATATCGGCCATCGTCATTTTTCGGCGCATAATCATCGATCTGGACCGGGCTGTCCTCGACCATGTCGCCGGGTCTGAGGCCGGCATCGAGCGCTGCCAGATAGACGAACAGCTTGAACGATGACCCGGGCTGGCGCTGCGCCTGGGTGGCGCGATTGAACGGTGTCTGGGCATAGTCGGTGCCGCCTACCATCGCCACCACCCGGCCATCGCGGCGCATGGCAACCAGCGCCGCCTGGCCGATATTCAGCCCGCCGGCGCCGGCCAGCGCGTCATGTACGGCGCGTTCGGCGGCGCGCTGCAGATCGCGGTCAAGCGTTGTTTGAACGATGACATCGCCATAATCCGCGTCGCTGCGGGCCCGCGCCTGGGGCAACGCCCAATCGGCGAAATAGCTGCCGCTGGGCAGCGCCTTGCGTCCCGGGTGATAGCGTGCGGGCCGTGCCGCTGCCGCCTGTTTGGCGGTAATCGCCCCGGTTTCGACCATGGCGGCGAGCACCAGCCGCGCTCTCGCCCGCGCATCCTCCAGATGCCGGCTGGGGGCGAGCCGCGACGGCGCCTGCACCAGCCCGGCCAGCATGGCCGCTTCACCCAGGTCCAGGTCGTCGGGCGCCTTGTCGAAAAACACCCGCGACGCAGCGCGGATGCCATAGGCGCCATCACCGAAATAGACGCTCGACAAATAGCGGTTGAGGATTTCAGGCTTTGACAATCGCGCCTCAAGCCAGAAGGCGATGATGATTTCCTGCAATTTCCGCTTGATTGTGCGGTCGGGGCTGAGGAAGCTGGTCTTGGCAAGCTGCTGGGTCAGCGTCGATCCGCCTTGCGTAACGCCGCTGCCTTGCACATTCCGCGTCAGCGCCCGGGCGATGCCGCGCGGATCGACCCCCCAATGGCTGAAAAACCGCCGGTCCTCGATGGCGATCAGCGCCGCCGGGACATATTTTGGCAGCCTTGCGATTTCAACCGGGGCTTCCTTGTAGTCGCCGCGCCGGGCGATGGCGCGGCCGCCGCTATCGGCCAGCACCAGCGAAGGCGTCTTGGCCGGCTCCAGGGCCCGCCCCAGTGGCGCCGAAACGATCAGCCAGAGGATGAGCGCGAGGAACAGCCCGAGCAAAACAGCCAGCGCCGGCAGAATGTGCGGCCTGATGCGTTGAAACGGCGTTGGCGGCGGGGATTGCGGCAGCGGCGCATCGGGGGCCGTCGCCTCGATCATGCGCGCTCCCGCGTGGCGCTGAACCGGATGGCGGTTTCACGCTGCTGGACATAGTTCAGTTCCCAGGTGTCGCGGGCCATGAATACCGGGGCGCCGTCGCAATCCTCGGCCATGGCGGCGCTGTTATCGGCCTGGAATCGCTTGACGTCGGCCGCATCGCCGCTGATCCAGCGTGCTGTTTCATAGGGCGATGGTTCGAACGAGGCGGCGACTCGGTATTCGGCCTCCAGCCGTGAAATCAGCACTTCCAGCTGCAATTGGCCAACCACGCCAACGATCCATTGGCTGCCGATCAAGGGCTTGAACAATTGCGTCACGCCTTCTTCGGCCATGTCGGTCAACGCGGTGCGCAATTGCTTCGATTTGGTCGGATCGCCCAGCCTGACCCGGCGCAGGATTTCGGGCGCGAAATTGGGGATGCCCGTAAAGGTCACATCATCCTTTTCGACAAGGCTGTCGCCGACCCGCAGCACGCCATGGTTGGGGATGCCGATGATGTCGCCGGGAAAGGCTTCGTCGGCGATCTCGCGATCCTGGGCAAAAAAGAAGATCGGCGAATTTATGGCGATGGCCTTCCCCGTGGCGACCTGTTTCAATTTCATGCCGCGGCGAAATCTACCCGAGGCGATGCGTAAAAAGGCGATGCGGTCGCGGTGCTGCGGGTTCATATTGGCCTGCACCTTGAAGACAAAGCCCGACACCTGCGGATCGAGCGGATCGACGGGCGCTGAAACACCTGCCTGCAATGCCGGTTGCGGGCGCGGGGCGGGGGCGAATTCGGCGAGCGCATCGATCAGCGCCTCGACACCGAAATCCTTCAACGCCGAACCAAACAACACCGGCGTCAACGCGCCCTGGCGATAAAGCTGTGCATCAAGCGTTGCATAGCCACCCAGCGCCAGTTCGGCCTGTTCGCGTAGCCGCGCCGCAATCGGGCCGCACAGTGCATCGATCAGCGGGTCAGCAAGGCCCTTTGTCTGGATTTTTTCCCCGGCCACCCGGCTGTCGCTGCCATCGGGCTTCAAAAATTCATGGCTGCGAAGGTCATACAGCCCCTTGAATTCGCCGCCCATGCCGGCCGGCCAGTTCAGCGGCGCCACATCCAGTGCCAGCATGTCCGAAATCTCGTCCAGCAGCGCGAACGGATCACGACCTTCGCGATCGACCTTGTTGATGAAGGTGAGGATCGGCACATCGCGCAGGCGGCAGACTTCGAACAATTTGCGGGTCTGGGCTTCGATGCCGCGCGCTGCATCGATGACCATGACGGCTGAATCGACCGCCGTCAGCGTCCGATAGGTATCCTCTGAAAAATCCTCATGCCCCGGCGTGTCGAGCAGGTTGAACATCATGCCAGCGCGTTCAAAGGTCATTACCGACGATGTGACCGAGATGCCGCGCGCCTGTTCGATCTTCATCCAGTCCGATCGGGCGCGGCGGTTCTGGCCGCGCGCCCGGACCTCGCCCGCCATATGGATGGCGCCGCCGAACAGCAGCAGTTTTTCGGTCAGCGTCGTTTTGCCGGCGTCAGGGTGCGAAATGATCGCAAAGGTGCGCCGGGGGGCAGGGCTCGACATTCGCCGCTATGTGGCGGCAAACGACGGCTTGGGCAAGCCGGCGCCCAAAGTGCAGCCAGCGTCAGGCAGCAATCGCGCACATCAGCCGAAACGGTGCAGCCTGCCGATGGCTTTTGCGCCACAGCAACCGGAATGACCGCGATTTGCGCCCAGCCGAGTCGGAAATACGCCAGGCCGGATCAATACCGTCTGTCGCAGCGATTTCTGGCCCGCTATGCTATGGCATGGGTGCGTTGAGGCATGATCTGGGCAAGGGTGTTTGGCGCCTTGCCTCGACGCGCGCGCTTTTCTGCCTGATACTTGCGCTCGCCGCGCCGGCGGTTGCCACCAGCCTTTATGCGGTGCCCAAATATGCGGCGATCCTGATCAATTCCGAAAATGGGGAGGTCATGTATGCCCGCCAGGCTGATGCGACGCGCTATCCCGCCTCCATCACCAAGGTGATGACTTTATATGTCGCGTTTGAAGAATTGCGCGCCGGCAATATCCGCGACAGTGACTCGATCACCGTCTCCAGCTTTGCGGCGCGGCAGCCGCCTTCGAAACTTGGGCTTCGGCCGGGCGCAAAAATCAGCGTGCGCGAAGCCATGGGAGTCATCGCGACGCGCTCTGCCAACGATATCGCCGTGGCGCTTGGCGAATATATTTCGGGCAGCGAAAACGAATTTGCCGCCCGCATGACGAGCACCGCCCGCCGGCTCGGCATGGCAAATACGGTGTTTCTGAATGCCACGGGCCTGCCCAATGCCGGCCATGTCACGACGGCGCGCGATATCGCCACCTTGTCGCGCGCGCTGATCCGGGATTTTCCCAAACGCTATCCGATTTTTTCGCAGGTCAGCGTCGATTATGAAGGCCAGCAGATCGACAATCACAACCATCTGCTGCGCACCATGCCGGGCGTTGATGGCATAAAGACCGGCTATACCAATGCCGCCGGATTCACGCTGGCGGCATCGGCAGCGCATGACGGCATTCGCTTGATCGCGGTCGTCCTCGGTGGCCCCAATCGCATGATGCGCGACGGCAATGTCAGCGATCTGCTCGATACCGGTTTTGATGTGCTGACCCGCCGTTCCCGGGGTGAATATACGACCGTTGCCGCCAATTTTGCCGAACCGGACGATCTGTCCGACAGCGTCATGGACCGGCTGGCGAGCGAAGCAACCGCCGCCGACGGGCTGGTGCTGGCAGCGCCGACGGCGCGCAAAAAATAGGCTGGCGATAACCGGCTCATACCAAAAACCGCTTTGCATAACGCATCGAAGGCAAAAAAAAGCCTCCGGCGGGCAGGGCTTGAGGCCCTATCCGCCCGAGGCTCCTTGGCCTGTAATCAGGTCAGTATATGTGAGATTTGGTATCAGTCAGCCGCTATGGAATCGCCCATGTCAGAACGCCGACACATCAGCTCGGGGTCGCCGTTTGAAAAGACGGTCGGCTATTGCCGCGCCGTCGTGCAGCCGCCGTTCGTATTTGTGGCCGGCACCGTCGGCCGTGACCCCGAGACGGGCGAATTGCCCGTCGATGTCGAAAGCCAATGCGCCAATGCGCTGCGCATCATCGCCGCCGCGCTCGCCGAAGCGGGTGCCGGTTTCGCCGATGTCGTCAGGGTGACCTATTATGCGCCGGAGCGCAGTGATTTCGAACGCTGCTGGCCGCAATTGCGCGCCGCCTTTGGCGCCCATCCCCCGGCATCGACGATGGTTGTTGCCGGCCTGATCGATCCGGCCATGCGCATCGAGATCGAGGTGACGGCGATGATCGCGACATCCTGCTGATCAGGGTTTGCGGAAGATATAATAAAATCGATCCGTTTTGCCGCGCACCGCAGGGTCGAAAACCGGGGTCTGCGGATTGTCACCTGCGGTGCGCAGCAGCGGGATTTCGCGCAGGAACGCAAATCCGGCCTTTTCGAAATCGGCTCGCACCACCGCCGGATCGATGCGGTGCACGGCATCGGCCGTCAGCCGTGGATCGCCCGCCGCACCGACATGATCGATGACGATTACATGGCCACCCTTTTTCATGGCGGCAAACAATCGGGTGTTGAAATCTGCCGGGTCGACACGCGGAAATTTATACTTTTCGCTTTCCCAGTAAAGGTCATGATAGGTCAGGTGGAAAAACGCGGCGTTCAGCCCGGTGGGTAGCACAGCGTCACCCGGCAACGCCTTCACCAGGCTGACATTGGGGTTGCGTGCGATCAGCGCGTCCCAGGCAGTCACGGCCTTGGGGCTGTCGAGAAACGCCGGTGGTTCCATAGCGACGACATGGCCCTTGGGCCCGACCAGGCGGGCCAGCAATTCCGAATAATAGCCGGCACCCGGCATGACATCGATGACCGTCTCGCCAGCCTTGATTCCGCTCGCCGCCAGCACCTCGGCTGGGTGGCGGCCGGCATCGAGTGCAACGGCCTCGGCAGGCCGATCGGCGAGCGAGACGGGCGCGGCGGCTGCCGGCACTGCAATGCCCCAGATTGCCAGCATCGATACCGCCGGCAGGGATGCCAGGGTCAGGGATGTCTGGGTCAGGGGTGCCAGCGTCAACAAGGCATGCGCCAGATTTGCGAGCTTCATGGGGATGATACGCATGGGGCTGATTCCTCCTGAACAGATATGCTAATCGCCGGCATCAGCTTTGCAAGCGAACATGCAACCTTGCGCAGAGCGTCTTTTTGCTGCCCTTGCCGGGTCGCCCGGGCGCTGCTACCAATGCTTTGACAGCGGCTTGGCCGCTGTCGGTCCCGGACCTTTGCCCTGCATGCCGAACCGGCTGCGTTTGGCAAATACCGTCTGTGATCTCATCGAACCTGGCCGACATCAAGGCCGGCGTAAAAACAAGGGGCCGCATGGGCGTGACTGATACAGCCGCAGGAAATGGTGCCGCAGCGGCGCCTGCCAGCCTGTCGACTGTGTGGCGCCCGGCGGATTTCGCACCCACCAGTCATTCTCACCCTTCCCGTCATGCCCGATATCGAGCGACGGGTTTCACCATTTTGCGCGGCTTTTGTCCCGGGGGGACAATCGGTGCCAGCGCCTTGGAGCCTAATTATGTCACTACGCATGCTGATCGACGCTCGCCACCAGGAAGAAACGCGGGTCGCCGTCGTCAATGGCCAACGGATTGAAGAATTCGATTTCGAAGCTGCCGACCGCCGGCAGCTGAAAGGCAATATCTACCTCGCCAAGGTCACCCGCGTCGAACCCAGCCTGCAGGCGGCGTTTGTTGAATATGGCGGCAACCGCCATGGCTTTCTGGCTTTCAGCGAAATTCACCCGGATTATTATCAGATTCCCCGCGAGGACCGCGAAGCGCTGCTCCGGGAGGAAGCCGAATATGCGGCCGAAGCCGATGACCATCATGAAGAAGAAAATGGCGACGGCGATGAAATTGCCGAAACCGGTGGCCAGCAGGATGAACCCACCGATGCGCTGCGCCGGAAGCGCCAGTCGCTGCGCCGGCGCTACAAGATTCAGGAGGTCATCCGTCGCCGCCAGGTGCTGCTGATCCAGGTGGTAAAGGAGGAACGCGGCTCAAAAGGCGCGGCTCTGACCACTTATCTGAGCCTTGCCGGTCGCTATTGCGTGCTGATGCCCAATACGGCGCACGGCGGTGGTATCAGCCGCAAGATTTCCAACCTTGCTGATCGCAAGCGCCTGAAGGCGATCATGACCGACCTGAAATTGCCGCAGGGCATGGGCGCCATCGTGCGCACCGCCGGGTTGAAGCGGTCATCCGACGATATCCGCCGCGATTTCGATTATCTGACGCGGCTTTGGGATGAAATCCGCGAAAAAACCCTGGCCTCATCGGCGCCGGCGCTGATCCATCAGGATTCGGACCTCGTCAAACGCGCCATCCGCGACATCTACCATCGCGATATCGAACAGGTGCTGGTCGAAGGCGTTGAAGGCTTTGAGGCGGCAGCGCGTTTCATGGGCATGTTGATGCCTGGCCATACACCCAAGGTGGTCGAATATTCCGATAATGTACCGCTGTTTCAGCGTTTTGGCGTCGAGGCGCAGCTGGAGGGCATGTACCAGCCGGTGGTGCAGCTGAAATCGGGTGGCTATCTCGTCATCAACCCGACCGAGGCGCTGGTCTCGATCGATATCAATTCCGGGCGATCGACCCGCGAATATGGCATCGAGGAAACCGCCACCAAGACCAATCTGGAAGCCGCCGATGAAATCGGCCGGCAATTGCGGCTGCGCGACATGGCGGGTCTGGTTGTCATCGATTTCATCGACATGGAAATTTCTGCCAACGTCCGACGTGTTGAAAAGGCCATGAAGGATGCGATGCGCAACGATCGCGCGCGCGTGCAGATCGGCCGGATTTCCTCGTTCGGCCTGATGGAGATGAGCCGGCAACGGCTGCGCACCGGTATTCTTGAGGCCTCCACGCATATCTGCCCGATGTGCGAAGGCACCGGCATGGTGCGCTCGGTTTCATCGGCGGCGCTTGCTGCCCTGCGCGCGCTGGAGGCCGAGGCCCTGCGCGGCCGGGCCAGCGAATTCACGCTGCGCGCCGGCGATGAAGTTGCGGTCTATATCCTCAACCGCAAGCGCATCGAACTGGCTGAACTCGAAGAACTTTATGGCGTCGTCATCGTCACGGTGCCCGATGAAGGCTTGATAGGTCCCAATTTCGCCATCGATGCCGAAGGCCCGCCACCGTCTAAAAAGGTCGAGCTGCGGGCGCTGCCGGTGCCGGTCCGAATCGAGGATGATCCCGATGATTTCGTCGCCGAAGCGGGCGATAGCGATGATGGCCAGGGTGACTCGCCCGATGATCGCGCCGAGCGCAGCGAGCGCGGAGGCCGCAACAAGCGCCGTCGCGGCCGCAGCGGCCGGGACAAGGACGATATGGGCAATGCGCCGGAGGCGGGCGACGCTGCTGCCGATGCCATGCCGGCTGAGACATCGCTCGACACAGGTAATGACGGCAGCGCAAGCGATAACGGCATTGCGCTCATCGCCCGCGAAGGCGAGAGCCCCGAAGATGCCGAAGCACGCGGCAATGGCGAACGCGGCGATCGCAAGCGCCGGCGGCGCGGCCGTCGTGGCAAGCGCAGCGATGGCAGCAAGCCCGAAGGCGCGAGCGACACCATCGGTGCAGACGGCGCCGATAGCGTTGCAAAGGCGGATGCTGAAGCACCGATGCCTGAAGCACCGATGTCAAACGCGCTCGAAGCCAAACCGAGGCGCAGTCGCCGCCGCAAGGCCAATGTCGAGGCAGTGCCCGATCTCGTCGGCGTCATTCTGGCACCGGCGGCAAGCAGCGACACCGCCGTTGATCCGACCAACGCCGCAACTGATGCCGCCGCGCCAACGCCTGCAAAGGGCCCCCGCAAGCGACCGAGCAAGGCTGCGGCAAAGCCTGTTGGCAATCCCGCAACCAACGCCGCAACCAAGGCCGCAACCAATCCGGCAACCAATGCCGTAACCAAGGCATCGCCCGCACCGACAGCCGAGACGCCGGCAAAAGCTTCGGTAAAGGCAAAGGCCCCGGCGAAGGCCCCGGCAAAGGCCCCGGCCAAGGCTGCAACCAAAGCTGTGGCCAAGGCCCCTGCAAAAGCCGCAGCGGCAAAGCCAAAAACCGCGCCTGTTGCTGCGGCGTTGGCTACCCTGGCCGAACCGGTTGCCGAGGCGAACCTGGCCGCCAAGCCAATGCGTGCGTCGCGCAAGCCAAAACCGGTTTCGATGGCTGCAGAAGCATTGGCGCCACCAGCGCCCGAGCCGATGACCGCCGATAACACAGCACCAGCGAAACCTGTCGCCGCAGCAAAAGCAGTTCAGGCAGCAATGGCGGCGCCGGTCACGGCAACAGATCCCGAGATCGCCGACGCAGCACCGCGCAAGGGTTGGTGGCAACGCACTTTTGGCTGATTGGTGGCTGATCGCCCGCCTGGCGTCGGTATCCCCAAATTCTGGCTTTGCAGCGGCGAAGAAACTGTTGCAGCGCAGCATCTGGCGCAGCAACGTCATTGGCGACTAGGGTCGGCGCATGATGATTGCTTCAAATCCCGGCCGGGTCATTCTGGTCGGTGCCGGGCCGGGTGCTGCTGATCTTTTGACGCTGCGGGCGGCGCGCGCCATCGCGGCGGCCGATGTCATCGTCCACGACGGGCTAGTCGGTGCCGATGTGATGGCGATGCTGCCCGCCGCGGCACGGCTGGTGTCGGTTGCCAAACGCCGCGACCGCCACACGCTTGGCCAGGATGCCATTGGCGCGCTGCTCGTTGCGGAGGCCTTGGCCGGCAATCTCGTGGTGCGCCTGAAGGGCGGCGACCCGTTCATCTTTGGCCGCGGCGGCGAGGAAGTCGCCGCCTGCAACGCCGCCGGTGTGTCGGTCGAGGTTATCCCCGGCGTCTCCGCTGCGCTTGGCGCCGCAGCCGCAGCCCAGATGCCGCTGACGCATCGCGACCATGCCTCGATCGTCAGCTTTGTGGCGGGGGAATGCCGGGCCCTGGCGCAGCAGAATTGGCAGGGCCTTGCCGGCAAGGGCCGTACGCTTGTCATCTACATGGGCGTCACCGGCGCCGACCTTATTGCTGAAAAACTCATTGGCGATGGCCTCTCGCCCGACACACCGGTTGCCGTCATCGAACGCGCGACGCTTCCCGACATGCGCGTGCTGCGCAGCCTGCTCGCCGATCTTGGCGGCATGGTTGCCCGCGCGGCGGTAAAGTCCCCCGCGCTCATCATCGTCGGCGATGTTGCCAGCCTTGGCTGCGACATCGCTCTAACCCAGATTGCAAAGGCTGGCTTGTGCCCCATATCCTGACTGGCAACCGGCTTGAAACCGGCGATGTGCTGTGGTGGACCGGCACCGACTGGAGCACCCGGATCAGCGATGCGGTGGCCATCGGCGAGGAGGGCGAAGCACTTGTCGCCAGCCTGACTGCCGCTGAACGCATCAACGATCCGCTGTTGATTGAAGTCATCGGCAGCCCGGGCGCCTTTGTCCCCACCACCACCCGCGAACGGGTGCGCGCCTCCGGTCCCTCGGTGCGCGCCGATCTGGCGCGCGGCAGCCTATCTGTGGAAGTGATCTGATGTACCGTTACGATGATTATGATCAGGCCATCGTCGATGCCCGGGTGGCTGAGTTCAAGGATCAGGTCGGCCGCCGGCTGCGCAATGAAATCACCGAGGATCAGTTCAAGCCGTTGCGGCTGATGAACGGGCTCTATCTCCAGTTGCACGCCTATATGCTGCGCGTCGCCATTCCCTATGGCACGCTGTCGGGCACCCAGATGCGCATGCTGGCACATATCGCGCGAAAATATGACCGCGATTACGGGCATTTCACGACGCGGCAGAATATCCAGTATAACTGGATCAAGCTCGATCAATTTTCGGACTTGCTCGACGACCTGTCAAAGGTCGAAATGCACGCCTTTCAGACCAGCGGCAATTGCATCCGCAATATCAGCTCCGATCAATTCGCCGGCGCTGCTGCAGACGAAATCGCCGATCCGCGCCCCTACGCCGAATTGCTGCGGCAATGGTCGACGCTGCACCCGGAATTTTCATTCCTGCCGCGAAAATTCAAGATCGCCGTGATTGCCAGCGACACCGACCGCGCGGCGATCAAATTGCACGACATCG
The DNA here is from genome assembly GCA_038221665.1 of Sphingomonadales bacterium. Taxonomy (GTDB): domain Bacteria; phylum Pseudomonadota; class Alphaproteobacteria; order Sphingomonadales; family Sphingomonadaceae; genus Sandarakinorhabdus. The sequence goes on along the minus strand of JBBRIC010000060.1, from coordinate 4,161 downwards.
GGCTCCAGTTGCGGCGTGATGCTGCGGGTGATCTGGGTTTTCGAGTCTATGTCGGCGGCGGCATGGGCCGCACGCCGGTGATTGCCAAGCTGTTGCGCGACTTCATCCCGGTCGGCGATTATCTGAGCTATTGCGAGGCCATCCTGCGCGTCTACAATCGCCATGGCCGCCGCGACAATATCTACAAGGCGCGCATCAAGATCCTTGTCAACGAAACCGGCATCGAGGAATTCACGCGGCAGGTGGAGGCCGAATGGGCAGAACTCGCGCCGCTGGGTATCGACGCGCCGAGATCCGAATATGACCGCATCATCGCGCATTTCGCCGACCCGGCCTATGATCCGTCCGCCTCCGACAGTCTCGATCTGTCCGATCCCGATTTCGCGGCCTGGGTCAAACAGAATATCCATGCCCATAAAACACCGGGCTATGCCATTGCGACCATCAGCCTGAAGCCAAAGGGCGGCATTCCGGGTGATGCGTCAGCGGCGCAGATGGACGTCATCGCCGATCTGGCGGCGCGTTATGCGCATGATGAAATCCGCGTTACCCACAGCCAGAATCTGGTGCTGGCGCATGTCAGGAAATCCGACCTTCACGCCTTGTGGCAGGCGCTGGCCGCAGCCGATCTGGCAACGCCCAACCTTGATCTGGTCAGCGACATCATCGTCTGCCCCGGCATGGATTATTGCACATTGGCCAACGCCCGATCGATCCCCATCGCCCAGAAAATCGCCGCAAAATTTGAAAATCTCGATGCCCAGCGCGACATCGGCGAATTGAAGATCAAGGTATCGGGCTGCATCAATGGCTGCGGCCATCATCATGCCGGCCATATCGGCATCCTGGGCGTCGATAAAAAGGGCGAGGAAGCCTATCAATTGCTGCTCGGTGGCTCGGGCGCCGAAGACGCGACACTGGCCAGGATACTTGGCCCCGGCCTTGACGAAAACGGCATCGTCGTCGCGGTCGAAAAACTGATCGCCCATTATAAAACCATCCGCAGCGATCCGGCCGAACGCTTTCTCGATACCTATCGCCGGGCTGGCGCCGACACCTTCAAGGAAGCGGTCTATGCTCGATAATCAGGACCAGACCGCCGTTGCCGGCGCGGCGACCCCAGCGCTCGACGATGCCCCGGCGCTGTTGCGATTTCGCGACGATGCACCGTTTGAAAGCCCGATCGCGGCGCTGGCCGATTTCCTCGATGCAACGGGGCCGGGCGCAAATTTTGCAGCGGTGCGCTTGGAACCTGCCGATGATGCGCGGCTGTTGATCGCGCATTTCGGTCGGCTGAAATTGATCGAAATCGCCTTTCCCAAGTTCCGCGACGGGCGCGGCTATTCGGCCGCCGCGATCCTGCGCCAGGCCGGTTTCAGCGGTGAAATTCGCGCCGCCGGCGATGTGCTGGTCGATCAACTGGCGTTCATGCGCCGCGTCGGCTTTGACAGTTTCGCGCCGGCATTGCCGCTCGATCCCCGCGTCGTTGCGGCAACGCTCGATCGCTACCCCTATGTTTATATGAAGGCCGCCGATGGCCGAGCGCCGGTCTGGGCGCTCCGGCATGGCTAGGATGGCGGCGCACGTTACCGATGTGATTGACACGGCACCGCCGTTCACGATGCTCGATATCGCGCGACTGACCGATAAATATGCGACGATGACGACGGCTGCGATGCTAGCCGATCTGCTGGCCGGGGAGGTGCAGGGCCGGGTCGCCGCGGTGTCGTCCTTTGGCAGCGAATCGGCCGTGCTGCTGGCGCTGGTGGCAGCAGTCGACCGCGATGTGCCGGTGATTTTCATCAACACGCAAAAGATTTTTGGCGAAACACTCGCTTATCGCGATGCACTGGCCGAACAATTGGGTTTTACCGACTTGCGCGTCTATCGCCCCGATCCGCGCCTGCTGGCAGCCAGGGATGCGACCTCGTTGCGCTGGAGCTATGATCCCGATGGCTGTTGCGACTTGCGCAAGGTCGAGCCGCTGCGCCGGGCGCTGGCGCCGTTCGATGCCTGGATTTCCGGCCGCAAGGCTTTTCAGGGCAAAACCCGCAGCGCCCTGCCGCGCTTTCAACTCGATGAAGGCCGGCTGAAGATCAACCCGCTGCACGATTGGGACAGGGCGCAGATCGACAGTGCATTCACTGCCATGCAGCTGCCCCGACACCCGCTCGAAACGCAAGGCTATCCAAGCGTCGGCTGCGTCCCCTGCACATCGCAAGTCCAACCCGGCGAAGACCCCCGCGCCGGCCGCTGGCGCGGCTGGGACAAGACCGAATGCGGCATTCACGACCCGGTTTTCTAGGGCGCCGTTGGTCAGAGGGCATTTGGCGGCCATGCCGGGAACAGGATTTCCATAGCGATCATGGCATGGGCTGATTGCAGGGCTGCGTTTTCGGTTTGGCATCGCAGTATCAAGGCCGCGACGACGCTACCCGACTTTAGGCACGACGCACTGTCGGGCCCAGCATCAGCCAGACGCCCGGGAGGGGCCTGGTCTGCTGTTGGCGTCGACAGAATTGCCAGTTATCTCTGGCGCTCTCGGTATGCTGGTAGGCGGCGTTCTATGATCAATCGATTAACAGGGTATCGGTGTGATGGACCGATGGTATAGATCCTGAAATATGCCCCGCTGCTCCACAGTGCGTTATCGGCGATGTGGCTCATGCGGGTCATGCGCGGGCCATGGCGCGAAACACACGCACACTTCACCCAGGACATTTTGATTGGCAGCGTTGGAGCAACCGGGATCAATAAAAAATTCTTCCGATCAACTCGAGCCACACACCGCCTGCAATAATTGTCAGAACTAGAAGGAGCAAGTTAATCAGAAGAATAAGTAGATTGGGCATAATTCGACAATTATGTAGTTGAGTTAAGTTTTGGACGAGCCGGCGAATGGATGGTTCACAAATAGAGGTATTAACTGCCGGTATTGATATATACGGCAAACCGATTGATCGTCTTAAAGACGACGTCTCTAATCTGCATGAGAGTTGGAAGAACCGCCTCATTCTCGAATCCGCAAACTTGGCCAAATCTTACGTTGACGGAAGTTTTGAAATCGTTGTGTATAAATAGACCGCCAGATACTCGCAAGATTACGTGCTCGTAGTTTGCATCAAAATCGACATTGATGTTCGAAAACATATTCCTGTTAGAACTATAGCCGCTAAGTCCTTCAATAGCAGTCACCGCCACAGATGGGATGAGCAGATTATGCTTGTCCGTGTTGTCGAGGACGTTAAAGGCCCAGAGGTGTTCGTCAGGTCCGTTCTCAGACCTTATCTCTTTGAAAAAAAGTTCCTTAGCGCCGGGGAGGGCATCCTCAATCGCCGCGAGGGCCTTCTGTTGCCCGCTTTTGGAAAGGTGAGCGGCTAAGAGGTCTTGCCTCAATTTGCACATCGGAAAATGGATTTCTGCCGAAGCGTTCTTGGTTCGCGCTATCGCCGTCGCCAAGTGGTCGAGAGCGCTTCGAAGGTTGTGGACGGCATCCCCAACGATAAGCGCGAAATGCTGAGCGACCGGCTGGATAGGCTTATAAATTAAGTCTGTATATGCGGGTTCACGGTCCACCCCGCGGCCGTATTCGCGACGTTTTATGACGTAGAAATCGCGGGACAGCGGGTCGGAGATTGCCCTTATTTCGTCAATGTGGCGCTCGGCTCGCTTAACCTTTAACATCGCGCTTGCCAAAATATCAGAGGTGACCATGAGCAGCCTTAAGACGGAAGAAACATACTCTGAGGCGGAGACTATGGCTCGTCGAGAGGCGGCCTTAGCCCGGATGCTTGCCATCCCCACAAGCCGCATAAGCCTAGCGGGAAGAAGCGAGTCGAGTCTCAATCAAAGTAGGGCTTGCCGGGCGTCCCTATGCGGCGCGGTGAGGTGGTCCCGGAAAACTGGACAGGGTGTTAAGCTATCCCCGACGTGAAGGACGGACGGGAATGAAGACAACGAGGAAGCGGTATTCGGCTGATTTCAAAGCCAAGGTTGCGCTGGAGGCGATCCGCGGGGATCTGACACTGGCGGAGCTGGGCACCAAGCACGGCATTCACCACACGATGATCGCAGCGTGGAAGCGGCAGGCGATCGAGGGAATGGCTTCAACCTTTGCTGGCGCCTCGGAGGTGGCGCGGGCGGGCGGCGAGGCGGAGATCG
>JBBRIC010000059.1:0-16373 GCA_038221665.1 Sphingomonadales bacterium | reverse complement strand
TCTAGAGCGTGATAACATTAGGCAGGATTGCCAGGACGGTGTTGATTTTGGTGCGTGGCAAGGAGCGCGGAAAGCAGCGATGCAGCGCATCGCTGCCCCAAGCTTCTTTGGCTCGCGACGCCGCCAGGCGCCAAAAGCGACGCCGCCAGGCGCCAAAAGCGACGCCGCCATGCGCCAAAAGCAACACCGCCCCGCAGGGGTTGCCCAAAGGGCAATCATGGTGATGCTACCTGATGTTATCACGCTCTAAAGGCGCCAGTGCCGACGCCCGCTAACCGGAAAAGGCCATAAAGGCAGCGGTTCTACATGATTTTGGATCGGCAGTAATCGCCTGTCACCAGCTGGCGCCATCGATGAACAGGCGCGGGAGGGCGGTCCATAATGCCGGGTCGAACAGCCTCAGATTGATGCCCATCCGGTCATAGGCGGGATCGCGCGGCGTCCAGTGGCTGACGACGCCGCAGGTCGCGCAATGCCACAAGGTCAGCGTCGCATCGCCATGGACATAGCCAGCGCCCGACCCAACGACCTCGACTTCGGCGGGAACGCGATAGGTCCAAAGGGCACCGGTGCGCCGGCAGATCGAGCAATTGCATTCACTGGCCTCGACAGGGTCGCCCTTGATGACCACCGTGATCGCGCCGCAGTGGCAGCTTCCCGCGTATTTCATACTCGCTCCTCCGATTTTCCGCCGCCCGAATACCGGCGCTGGGACGATGGGCTCACCCCGTCTGCAGCGCGGCTTTCTCGGTTTTTTTGATCCAGTCAGCCTTGCAATCGGTATAGGCGTGACTGTTTTCGGGATGCAGCGCGGCGCAACGGGCTTTTTCGCGGCCATAGTCTGCGGCAAGGTCGGGGTGAACCCGCAGATAATCGCGAAACGCCAGATGGCGCGCAATCGCCGGGTCGCCCTCGGCGTAGCAATGCAACTGCACCCGCCGCTTGCCCGTCACGGGATCGTCCAATTTGCAATAGCGCCGGCCGGGCAGGCCATATTCGCCGTGCCAGCCATAGCCCAGCGCCTCCAGCCGCGGCCGTGCCGCATCGAGCCTTGCCAGATCGGCAGCAACACCCAGAAGATCGAGCACCGGCTTTGCAACAATGCCCGGAATCGCCGTTGAGCCAATGTGGAAAATTTGCAGCAGCGCCGGCCTCGCGGCGTGCAGGACGCGACTTGCCTCGGCTTCGGCAAGCGCCGCCCAGCGCGGATCGTGCGGCACAAGCCTGACAGCGATTGGGGCAGGCATGCGCGCTTGTCGCGCTTTCCCGGTCTGCGCACAAGCCCGGCGGGCGTTTCAGTGACCGGACGTTGCCATCGATACCTGATGGTCGACTATCACGACCTGAAGCGGTCGACCGTCCGGGAAAAGTATAGTGATTTTGCACACGAAGATGCTGCGGGTGCAGCTGCACGCGACCGGGTCGGAATCATGACGAAAAGCCGGGGGTGCAACCGCCGCTGGCGTCGGCTGATTTAGGCGGCCGTGTGCGACGCGAAATACCCTGCGCCATCCGGATCTCGGCCGAAACAGGCTATGGCGCGCCGCGCCACAGCCTGCCGGTCAACGCCGGAAAAACCGGCGCTGGTTCATTGGCATCGGTGCCGTTTTTTCACGGAACACGATGCGGCCCTTGTCGAGGTCATAGGGCGTCATTTCGACATGCACACGATCGCCGACGATGGAACGGATGCGGTTCTTGCGCATCTTTCCGGCCGTGTAGGCGATGATTTCGTGTTCGTTTTCCAGTCGCACGCGAAACCGGCCATCGGGCAGGATTTCGGCGATGACGCCCTCGATCTTGATAACCTCTTCTTTTGGCATAAGCGCGTCTTATGCCATTGCGAGGTTGACGGCCGAGGCACGGCCCTGGCGATCATTTTCGAGATCGAACGTCACCTTGGCGCCTTCGGTCAGATCCGAAAGGCCGGCGCGTTCAACGGCGGAAATATGGACGAAAACGTCCTTGGAGGCGCCATCCGGGGCGATGAAGCCATAACCCTTGGTGGCATTGAAAAATTTGACTGTGCCATTGGCCATGTCGGTATCCAGTACGCTAGCTGAGTTTCCGGCGGAAAAAGTCCGCCGAAAAGCGTGTCGGTCCGTTCTGTCGAAGAGGGGGCCGAGGCACCGCGGATCGCTTGCTGGCACCTTCGCGCCATCGGCCTTTGCGCCAAAGCTGCGCAAAAAGCAAGCGCAGCGGTGGTTTTGGCGCAAACATGCCGCAATGGCTTTATTGGCAGAGCCAGCTTGCACAACTATTCTGCCAGCATCAATCAAGGATCGACCCCGCATGAAAACCCGCGCCGCAATCGCCTTTGCCCCAAAAACCCGGCTCGAAATCGTCGAGGTCGATCTGGATGGGCCAAGGGCCGGCGAAGTGCTGGTCGAGATCATGGCGACCGGCATCTGCCACACCGATGCCTATACGCTCGACGGCCTCGACAGCGAGGGCCTGTTTCCCGTCATCCTCGGCCATGAAGGCGCCGGCATCGTCCGCGAAACCGGCGCCGGTGTCAGCAGCGTGGCGGTCGGCGACCATGTCATCCCGCTCTACACGCCCGAATGCCGGCAGTGCAAAAGCTGCCTGTCGGGCAAGACCAATTTATGCACCGCCATCCGCGCCACGCAGGGCAAGGGGGTGATGCCCGATGGCAGCAGCCGGTTCCGCTACAAGGGCGAAATGCTGCACCATTATATGGGCTGTTCGACGTTTTCGAACTTCACCGTGCTACCCGAGATTGCGGTTGCAAAAATCCGCAAGGACGCGCCGTTCCAGTCGAGCTGCTATGTCGGTTGCGGCGTCACCACCGGCGTTGGCGCCGTCGTCAACACGGCAAAGGTCGCGCCCGGCGACAATGTCATCGTCTTTGGCCTTGGCGGCATCGGTTTGAACGTGCTGCAGGGCGCCCGGCTGGCCGGCGCAAACCTGATTATCGGCGTCGATATCAATCCGGCGCGGGAGGCATGGGGCAGACGCTTTGGCATGACGCATTTCGTCAACCCCAACGCCATCGACGGCGATATCGTTGCCCAGCTTGTCGCGCTGACCGATGGCGGTGCGGACTACACATTCGATTGCACCGGCAATACCAGGGTCATGCGCCAGGCGCTCGAATGCTGTCACCGCGGCTGGGGCACCAGTATCATTATCGGCGTTGCCGAAGCGGGCAAGGAAATCAGCACAAGGCCCTTTCAACTGGTGACGGGGCGCAACTGGCGCGGCACGGCCTTTGGCGGTGCCAAGGGGCGGACGGATGTGCCAAAAATCATCGACTGGTACATGAACGGCAAGATCGAGATCGACCCGATGATCACCCATGTGCTGACACTGGATGAGATCAACAAGGGTTTTGACCTGATGCATGCGGGCGAAAGCATTCGCAGCGTGGTGGTTTTTTGATGGAAACGCTTGGCCAGGCCGCCTGTCATGGCGGGGTGCAATCCTTCCACAGCCACGCCAGCAGCGCGACGGGAACGCCCATGCGCTTCGGCATATTCACCCCGCCCGGCGCGGGGCCGTTTCCGCTGCTCTGGTGCCTCGCTGGCTTGACCTGCAACGAGGAGACATTTGCGATCAAGGCCGGGGCGCAGCGGCTGGCGGCCGAACTGGGGATCATGCTGGTGACGCCCGATACCAGCCCGCGCGGGGCAGGCGTTGCCGATGATGGCGCCTATGACATGGGGCAGGGGGCGGGGTTCTACCTCGATGCCACCAACCCGCCCTGGGCGGCGCATTTCCAGCTGGAAAGCTGGTTGATCGCTGAACTGCCCGGCGTCATCGCGGCGCATTTCCCGGCGGATCTGGCCCGCCAGTCGATCACCGGCCATTCGATGGGCGGCCATGGCGCGCTGGTGCTGGCGCTGCGGCATCCAGGGCGCTTCCGCAGCGTATCGGCCCTGGCGCCGATCGTCGCGCCAACGGCCGTGCCCTGGGGGCAAAAGGCGCTGCCGCTGTATCTGGGCGATGATCCGGCGGCATGGGCGGCGCACGATGCCTGCGCGCTGATCGCCGCCGGGGCGCGGGTGGCGGAACTGCTGGTCGATCAGGGCCTTGCCGATGATTTCCTCGCAACGCAATTGCAGCCGGAACGCCTTGAAGCCGCCTGCACCGCCGCCGCCATCCCGCTGACCCTGCGCCGCCATACAGGCTATGACCATGGCTATTGGTTCATCCAGAGCTTCATCGCCGACCATCTGCATTGGCATCGGGAGAGACTGGGTTAGGGTGTGGGGGCGCGAAATCCGGCCGGGCAGGAACCGATTCCCATGAAGACGTTCAAGGTAGCTGCCGATGCACGGCCGTTGACCGGGTTGTCGCATGGCGCTCGTGGGTCTGTGACGTATAGAAAGGTCGGCATGGTCCGCTTCATTGTCAGCATCATTGCCGGCTGCTTCACCGCCATCGTGATTGCGGTGCTGTTGACTGTTGTGGCGCGGATCGGCTGGCCGGCCTATGCGGCGGCGGAGCCACATAAGACCTATACGCTGGTGATGCTGATGGCGCGATTAGTGGCGGGGGTGCTCAGCACCGCCGGGGCATCCGCTGTTGCAACAATTATTGCCCGGGATCGAGGACCGGCGGCGTGGGCGCTGGGGGTGGTGTTTTTCGCCATCGCCTTTCCGGCGCATGCTTGGCCCGGCACCATCTGGAACGATTATCCGGCCTGGTATCATGTCGTGTTCCTCGGCTATCTGATCCCGGTGGCGGGGTTGACCGGGTGGGCGTTGCGCCGGGCGGGGGAAGGCAGATGATCCGCGCCATTCCCATCCCGCAATCGAGCCTGATGGACCCCGCAAAGATCGCCACCGCCTGTTTCAGCGATTGCTATAAAACGCCGATCACAAAGCCCGATGCAAAACCCGTGGATTTGTTCTTCGCCATCTTTGGCCATCAGCCGGGCTGGATGAAGGCGATCCTGATCCTGCGTAACCAGATCGCCGCGCTTTGCGGCCTCGCAACACCGACCATCGCCGATATCGCCAATCCCCAAATCAAAACCAGCTACGTCGTCGGTGACAAGATCGGTCCCTGGCCGATTTTTGCGCTGTCCGACGTGGCGCTGGTGGCAGGGCGCGACAATTCGCATCTGGATTTTCGCCTGTCGGTCCTTCGCCAGCGCGAGGCAGATGGTTGCAGCGTCGTGGTTGCAACGATTTGCAACACCCACAATATCGCCGGGAAAATCTATCTGTTCTTCATCACGCCCTTTCATCGCCGGGGTGTGCAGCGCCTGATCGCCAACGCCGTCCGCGCTGGCAGGCTTTGACTTCCAACCCTGCTAACCGCTACGTCAACCCCCATGCTCCCGCTCCACGGCCTTCGGGTTATCGATCTTTCCTCGGTCATTTTTGGGCCGTATTGCGCGCAATGGCTGGCCGATCTGGGCGCCGATGTCATCAAGCTGGAGGCGCCGGAGGGGGATTCGACGCGGCTGACCGGCCCCGGGCTGGAGCCATTGATGGCGGCGCTGTTCCTTGGTTCCAACCGCTCCAAACGCGGGCTGGTGCTCGATCTGAAAACCGCCGACGGCCAGATGGCGCTCGATCGGCTGCTCGGGACCGCCGATGTGCTGCTGCATTCGATCCGGCCGCAAAAACTGGCGGCGCTTGGCCTTGATCCCGCTACGCTGCTCGCCCGCCACCCGCGGCTGGTATTTGCCGGGCTGCACGGCTTTGGCGAGGGCGGGACGTATTCTGGCCTCCCCGCCTATGACGATGTCATCCAGGGCATGTCGGGGCTTGCCGATCTGATGCGCCAGCAAACCGGCGAGGCGCGATACCTGCCGACGATCGCTGCCGACAAGGTTTCGGGGCTGACCGCCGGTATCGCCATCCTCGCGGCCATCGTCCGGCGGCAGACGACGGGGCGGGGTGGTTTTGTTGAAATCCCGATGTTTGAATCGGTTGTGGCGTTCAATTTCGTCGAACATTTCTATGGCCATCACTTCAATCCGCCGCTGGGGCCGCTCGGCTATCCGCGGGTGATGGCGCCGTGGCGCAAACCGCTGGCAACGCTCGATGGCGAGATTTGCATGATGGCCTACACCGATGCGCATTGGCGCGGGTTTTTCACTGCCGCCGGCGCACCCGGACATCTCGGCGATCCGCGTTTTGCCAGCATCACGACTCGCACCGAACATATCGATGCGATCTATGGCCTGGCGGCGGCGCTGGTCCGCAACCGCAGCACCGCTGATTGGCTCGCCATGCTTGAAATAGCGCAGGTGCCATGCGCGCCTGTCATCCCGCTCGCCGCACTGGAGACCGATCCGCATCTGCTTGCCACGGGTTTTTTCCAAACCATCGAGACCCCGGCGGGACGGCTGACCTATCCGGGCGTGCCGGTGCTGTTCGATGGCCTGCGGCCGCCCGTTGGCCCGCCGCCGCATCTGGGCGAACATACGCGCGCCGTACTGGCCGAGGCTGGATTCAGCAACGCTGACATCGATGCCCTGATCGCCAGCCGGGCCGCGCGTCAGGCTGAGGCTGTAGCGACAGATTGACCCGTCAAAACCACTGGTTATAACGTTTCCGTTGTGCTGGGGACGAGGAACCGGGCTCGTTTGATCGTCACGCTCTTGGGTCGCGCGATCTGTATCAGCTGATCGCGGTTGCCGATGCCGGCAGCATCCGCCGCGCCGCCGAGGATCTCGGCATGACCCAGCCGGGCCTCAGCAAGAATATCCGCATGGTCGAGGAACGCCTGGGACTGTCGGTATTCGAACGCGACACGACGGGCACGGTGATGACCGATGCGGGGGCCATCATCATCAAGCGCGGTCGGCAATTGCTGCTGGAATTGCAGGGCATTGTCCGCGACGTGCAGGAAATGGACCGCGACGGGGGCGGGGTGGTGCGCATCGCTGCGGGGCCTTTGCCGGCGCCGATCGTCAGCGATTCCATCGTCTCTGAATGCCTCGGCACCTGGCCGGGCATCAGGGTGGCATTGACGGTTGGATCGGTGCCAACGCTCATCGGTGCGATGGCAAATGGCGATTTCGATTTCATCCTCGGGCATGTCGAGGGCATTGCCTTGCCGCCGACGCTGCAATATCGCCGGATCGTCACGGTCGATGGCGTGTTCTTTGCCCGGCGCGATCACCCTTTGACGCTGCTGCCAATTGTGCCGCCGGCCATGCTGACCAAATGGCCCTTTGCGCATCCGACCAGCTATGAACGCTTTGAAGACTGGTTCGTTGCTTTTACTGGACCAATGATGAGGAAATCGCAGGGCTGTGGTTCGACAATTGGAAGTTCGTGTTCATGGAACAGCGGATGCCCGGCACCTGCATGATCTGGGCGGAACCGCTGACAACGCTGCGCCTGCCCAAGATCTTCAACCTGCGCACCGATCCTTACGAACACGCCGATATCACCTCGAACAGCTATTGGGACTGGATGTTCGACCATGTCTATCTGCCCGCGCCATCACAATATCTGGTCGCGCAGTTCCTTGAAACCTTCAAGGAATTCCCGCCGCGCCAAAAGGCTGCCAGCTTCAATCTGTCGGGCGTGCTCGACAAGATGGAGCAGGGGGCCTCAGGTGGAGCCTGATCGAAAGTTCGCGGAGCCTGATCGAAAGTTCGAGGAGCCTGAACAAGGGCTGCGGAGCCTGGCCGCGTTTTGTGCGGACCCCTGATCGCGTTTCGTGTGTTGTCTCGTCCGGTGCTGGTTTCCCAACTACCCGGCACCTGGCGGGTCGGTCTTCGGGCCGGCGGCAGAATTTCTGCCAGCTGCCTGCTGCCGGCCCCTGGATCGATCCCCAAGACGATCCAGGGGTCGTGTCGCCAAAAAAGGCTCGCATGGATACACTATGGACATAGCCAGCCTGGTCAAACTCGCGGCACTGATCAGCATATTTTGCGTCGTCGTGTCGATCGGGCTGCGCGCCCGGCCCGGCGAGACGCTGGCGCTGCTGCGCAATCCGACGCTGGCGCTGCGGCGCAATCCGACGCTGGCGCTGCGCGCCATGCCGGCGGCAATCGGCATTGGCACGTTGCTTGCCGTGGTCGCCATCGCCGTTTTCGGGCTGGCGGTCGGCCATCTGCTGGGGGGGCCGAATGAAGGCAATCACGGCGCGCTGGCGGTCGCCACCGCCGCCCGCCACCCGGGCGTTGCCATCGGCCTTGCCGCCGTCAGTTTTCCGGGCTAGACGCCGGCGATCATTGGTGCCGTGCTGCTGGCCCTCATCACCGGCATCATCATCGGCCTGTCCTATGTGCGTTGGCGTCAGGGCGTGATGGCAAAGATGGCAGGCGCGGTCAGAGCGTCGCCTTCGGCAGCCCCACCACCCAGATGATGCCAGCAAGGCAAAGCGCCGTCGCCAGGATGAGCAACGCCAATTGGGCCCGGCGATTTTGCAGCACCGGGCTGATGCCGCCGATGAACAGCACCATCGCCAGCAGCGCCGCCGCAGCGCCATAACGATCGCTGGCGCTATTGGCCGCATCCCCTTCTGCCGATCGAACATTGATGGCGGTGCAGCGGACGGCGCTGTCGATGATCGGCTTTGGCTTTACCATCTACAGTTTTTTTCGATCGATCATCGACAAGGGCGTGCTGGGCAAAGCGCTGCCCTCGGCGGCACCGGCGCGGTTCGGGCTGACACTGATCTCGCTCGGCGTCATTGCGCTGGCGCTCGGCATTGCCAATCATTACCGCTACATGCGCGAATTGCGCGATCAGCGTGCCGACCTGATAGCCAAAGGTTTTATGACAGGCACGGACAGTTTTCCGGTTTCGCTGGCGCTGGTCGTTGCCTTTCTGCTGCTGCTGCTGGGGTTGGTGGCGATCCTCAGCATCATCTTTCGGGCCGGACCATTTGGCTGAAGCAGGGCGCTGCCGCACAGCCTGAATTTTTCCGTGCGTGACGCAGCGATCGAAGCGGCTATCAGCATGGCCCCGGTCATGAAAAGGCGCTGTCGATGGTCCCCCGCGAATTATTAGCCACAGCGGCAATCCCCGGCGGCGGGCAATTGCGGCTGTTCCGTCGCGCCAATCAACGCCCTGACCAAGGGGGCGGCGATGATTTCATGATCGTCCTCGATCAGAACGAGTTGATGAACAGCCGGATGCGCGGGTCGGAGGAGGCACTTGCCGAAATGGCGCTGGCGCGGATCGCGGCGGCGCCGGCGCCGCATATCCTGATCGGCGGCTATGGCATGGGCTTTACGCTGCGCAAGGCGCTGGCGCTGCTCGGCGCCGGCGCTGCGGTTACGGTTGCCGAACTGGTGCCCGAGATCATCGATTGGGCGCGCGGGCCGATGGCGGCATTGACCGACGCCTGTCTCGATGACCCGCGCGTCCAGATTGCCCATGGCGATGTCGGATTCCTGATTTCGGGCGCACGCGGCGATTATGATGCCATATTGCTCGATGTCGACAATGGCCCCGACGGGCTGGTGCGCGATGAAAACAACCGGCTTTATTCAAAAACCGGGCTGGCCGAAGCGCGTGTCGCGCTGAAACCCGGCGGCATCCTCGCCATCTGGTCGGCAGCGCCCGACAGCGTCTTTGCCAACCGGCTGCGGCGATCACGCTTCGATGTCGAGGAAGTCGTGGTGCGCGCCCGCGACGATGGTCAGGGTGGCGGCAAGGGACCGCGTCACGTCATCTGGTTCGCCAGAAAAGCCTGACACCAAAAACCGGTCTGAATTGTTCATCGAAGGCAAAAAAGGGTGATTATGCCTTACTTGACGGACGCCCCTATAGCCTGTTAGAGCTTGTCCGACAGGCCGGTGCAACGGGCGGTGATCTATGATCGCCGCCCTAGTTGCCGCGATTGTGTATGTGCATATAGGTGCCCCGAACTTGCTCATGAGCAACACCATCGTCACCGGCGGGGCCGGTTTGCCTCCAATATATCTGTTGAGCAAAAGTCGTTCGGTGAGTCCGGTGAAAAATATCTTCGTAAATTACGTAACCCCACACATACAGAGATTGTCCCGCGCCCGCTTTAGTGTTCGGAACGTCGTCGTCGGGGATTCGGTCTCGAACCACGGCTTGCATTTGCATGCTTTGCCCTTGTGGAATGAAGCCGCTGCCTTTGCTTGGCCCTGGAAGATCAAACCGAAAGGGCGGTTGCAATGCAACGGGAAGAATAGCGCACCTGATGCGCCAACGGACGTTTCGAGCGGGTGTGCTGCCCGTATTGCAAAGAATAGGGCGCGCCTCAAACCTCACATTGGAATCTTGATAAAGCGCGTCTCCAATCAGAACCGAAATATAAGCACGCAATTGAGCCTCGCCGAGTGCCTTTTGGCGAGCCGCTATCTCTCTGTTAATTTCTACGGTTTCAATGATTTTTTCGGCATTGACCGCCATAGACTCGGCGACGCCTTCCATGGCGGTTGCAGCGCGGGCAGCTTCGGCGATGGATCTCTCCATAGCTTCGCCTTGCCCCACGGCGGACAGCATCAGTTTATCAGTAGCCCGCCAAAGGGTGGCGGTGAATGCGGCGATTGCGACTGTAGCCACCGCGCCGATAGCTCCAGCCCAAGAATTGAGAAAACCGCCTACCGTCCAAAGGACGAAATGCGCCGTGTTATGGGGGGTGCAATATTCGTTGGGGGGCTGACCATATTCTTTGCATTCCTGGCTTTCAGCCGGGATGACGCCAAAGCGTATCAGCGCAAAATAGCCAACCGTCGCAATAGCCACCAGCGCGAGAAGGCAAACCCATGAACGTAGTTTCAACACGCGCTGATCGCCGTTCCGAAAATGTCATCGTTCATGCGGTTGTTATATCGGAACTCAAACTCTGCAACATACAGCGGGAGATATTTGGCGCTTACCTTGTGGAACGAGCCGATCACGCCGCGCTTGAAGATCGACCAGAAGCCTTCGATGGTATTGGTATGAATTGCGCCAGCGACATACTCCCCGCGACCGTGGCGGACGTAGCCGTGCGGGTAACTGTCTTTCAAGCGCATGTAGCCCCGGTGTTCGTCGGTCGAGATCAAGCTGACCCTATCGGAAACGGCCTGACGCACGAAGGCTTCCAGCGTTTCCCTTCCGGTGTTTGCAATGACCCGCGCGACAACATTGCCCTTGCGCTGGACGGCCCCGACAACAATTTCTTTGCCAGTCCCGCCAGTGCCGCCAAAGTCGCCGCGTCCACCGGGCCCACGATGCTTGTTCTTGGCTTTGCCGCCGACAAACGTCTCATCAACTTCGACCATACCGATAAGCTGCTGAAACTTTTCATCCGCCAGCCCCCCGCGAACACGGTGGCACATCGACCATGCGGTGCGATAGGAACCGAAGCCCATCATCCGGTGGATTTGCAGCGCGCTAATGCCCTTCTTGCTTGTCAGCATCAGGTGAATGACCTGAAACCACTGGCGAAGCGGCTTGTTGGTATTCTCAAAAATCGTGCCGGTCAGATGCGAGAAGCGATATGCGCCGCCCTGACGGCAATCCGGGCATTCCCACTTCCACGTCATCGTCAACTTATAAACGCGCGCCGATCCGCAGCGGGGGCAATAGACGCTTTCCGGCCAGCGGTGCGCTACCAGATAGGCGCAGCACGCATCCTCATCCGGAAACATCTTCTCGAACTGGCCGAGTGTCATTTGATGAATGCGGGCCACGGCGTCTCTCCCTTGTCGATAAGGAGTTTATAGCGTGTCCCATATCATCCGTCAAGTAGTGCATAATCGCCCAAAAAAGAGCCTTGCTGAATTCCACAGCCGCCTCGGCCCCGTCAGATCTCGCGCGATACCATGATTTCGATCAGGCTCGGCGTGTCACGCCCCAGCGCCGCGACAAAGGCGCTGCGCACGCCGGCGAGCGTTTCAACGCGTTCACCGACCACCCCATGCGCTGCAGCCAGCGCCATGAAATCGATCGACGGTGCCTCGATATCCATGGCGATATAATGGTTCTGGCGGGCGCTGTGATCGCCGATGGCGCGGGTGCGCTGTTTCAGGATGCGATAGCCGCCATTGTTGAAAATGACCGTCACCACCGGCAGGGCGTAATGTGCCAGAGTCCAGAGCGCGGCGGCGCTGTACATGGCGCTGCCATCGCCCGACAGCACCACGACGCGCCGGTCTGGGTGGGCCAGCTGAATGCCGGCGGCCTGGGGGATGGCGACGCCGATGCCGCCGCCGCGCATGCCGAACCAGCTGTCGGGCCGGATGGCGGGCAGCAGGTGGCGGACGGTGTTCATGCCCGATGACAACAGCTCCTCCACGACGATGGCGTCGTCGGGGAGCAGTTCGCCAAGCAGTTTCAGCACCGGCATGGGATGCAGCGGCAGTTGATCGGAAAGTGCCGTCGCGCTGTCAAAAATCTTCGCACGGGCGGCGGCAAGGCGCTCGATGATCGCCGGGGTGCGCCGGGCGCCGCAATCGCCGACCAGCGCCAGAAGCTCGGGCAGGGTCGCCCGGGCATCGCCCAATATGGCGGCGGTGGCGCTGAAATTCTTGCCTATCTGCCAGGATTCATCGTCGAGATGGATGAGCTTTGTGCCCGGCGCCAGCGCCTCCACACCCGTCGCCTGGCTTTGCGTCAACAGATCGGCGCCGATCGAAATCGCCAGGTCATGGCCTTCCATCAGGGCTCGCAGCGCCGGGGTCATGCGCGGCACGGTGCCGGCGTACAGCGGGTGGTTGGATGGAAAGGCCGCGGTATTGGCCATGCCCTCCAGATAGACCGGCGCGCCGATGGCCATGGCCAGCGCCGCCAGTTCGGCATGGGCATCCGATTTTGCGACATGGTCGCCGGCAAAGATCACCGGGCTGTCGGCGGCGCGGATCAAGGCGGCGGCGGCGGCGATCGCGGCCATGTCACCGCGCAGCCGCGTGCCGATGCGGGTGGGGGCGAGCAGGTCGAGATCAGCGGGCGCCAACGCCGTCAGCACATCGCCCGGGATCGACAGGAACACGGGGCCGGTCGGCGGTGTCAGCGCGACCTTGGCCGCACGGCGCACGGCGCGGGGCAGTTCGGCGAGCGATGCGACCTCGAACGACCATTTGCACAAGGGCCGCGCCAGCACCGCCAGATCATCCCATAACAAGGGCTCGGTCAGCCGGATCGACATGTCCTGCTGGCCGGCAGTGACGAGGATCGGCGCCCCCGCCCGCGCCGCATTGTACAGCATGCCCATGGCATTGCCGAGGCCAGGCGCGGCATGCAGGCTGGTCACCGCCAGCCGCCCGCTGGCCTGCGCATAGCCATCGGCCATGCCCATGACGATGACTTCGTTCAGGCCCAGAATATAGCGGATACGATCTTCAACGACCATCGCATCCATCAGCGGCAATTCGGTGGTGCCGGGATTGCCAAAGATGAATGCAACGCCTTCGGAGGCGAGCAGGTCGAGGAAGATATGTTTGCCAGGGCGAGTCATGCCGGGCGGGATAGCAGGCCCGGACGCGATTGTCGTCCTGACCCTGATTATTCGATCCGTTCCGTCACCTCGACCGGCAACAGCCTGAAACTGCCATCCAGCAGCGGCGCGCGCGGCAGATAGCCCCTGAACACCAGGCTGAAGCGACCCTTGGGCGCTGGCAGCCAGTTCACCGCCCGCTCACCGCCCGGTTTGGTCGACTGCACAAAGATATCATAGCTGCCGTCGCGGTTGGAGCGCAGCTGCGGCGACCGGTCGCCGACGGCAAAGCGATTGAGGTCATTGGGCGCAAAAAACAGCCGGCCATCGGCCTCGATCTGGTACATGGTCAGCGACCAGAAGGCCCCGACCGGCAGATTGGGCGGCAGATGCACGGTATAGGCCTTGCTGCCATCCAGCGGCGCCCCGGCGGCATCGCTGCGGGCCGACAGATACATGGCCTCGACACGCGGCAGCGCGCCCAGCCCGCCCAGCGCCACAAAACTGCGCAGATCGTCATCATCGCCATAATTGCCGATGGCGAATTTGGGGTAGGACCAGCCATCGACCGTGTCGCCTGTGGCGGCCAGCCCGGCCTTCAGCTCATTGCGCAGCGCCGGCATGGATCTGGTCCATAGCGTCTGGGTGGCGGGCGATAATGTGCTCCAGTCGGCGCCGATTCCCAAGGCCGCAAAGGCCGCAACACGGGCACCAAGCACTGGATCGGCGGCGGACCGTGCCAGCGCTTCGTTGACAACGGCAAGGAAGGTTTTGGCATCGGGGGCGACCGGCACCGGGTCGATGGTCGACAGCGCAGCGGCGCGGCCATCGGGCAATTCAACGCCATAGCTGCGCAGCGCCGTGGCAGCGGCGGCGATATCGTCCGGGCCATTGACCAGCACGCGGATCAGCAGCCAGGCGTCGTTGCTGGGGCTTTTGACCAATTCGCTCCCGGCCGGCACAGGGCCGGCAAAGCCTGGCCCGACAATGGCATAGCGGCCGCCGCCGCCGCCGTTGCGGGTGCCGAAAATGCCGGTGACATCGGTGCTGACCGACATCAGCGCGGCGGAATTATAGCGGCCGGGCAGCGGCGGCACGGTAACGATAACCGGCCCGCCGGCAAGATCGAGCCACAGGCTGCCATACAGCGTGTCATTATTGGGGGTCGTCACCTCGCGCGCTGCAGCATCCGCCAGCTTGATGCGCGGCAGGATCATGTTGACCGCATTGGGGATGCCGGCGGCGGCCCGGGCGGCGCCCAGTTGCAGGGAGCGGGTGCGCATCATTTCATAGATCGGAAAGCCAAAGCGAAAGGCCCGGCGCAATTGGGCAACTTCCTCGCTATCGGGCAGGGCGGCGATTTTGGGTGCAGCGGCGCCCGGTTTGGCTACGGGCTTTGCGGCGGCCATTTTCGCGGCTGGCTTTGGGGCTGATGGCTTTGGGGCGGCATTGGCCGTGCTGCTGGCCAACATCAGGCCCGCCATTATGATCGTCAATCGCTGCATGATCGGCTCCCCAAATTGTGTTGCACCTGTCTATTTCAGCGTCATTGCCGGGCCGGCGCTTTGGCGTAAAGTCCCCGCCAGCAGATTGATCAGCGGCGGAGACCTGAAAAATGAGTGAAGCCTATATCGTTGCAGCGGCGCGCACCGCGGGTGGCCGGCGCGGCGGCCTGTTGCGGGATTGGCACCCGGCCGATCTTGCCGGCGTCGTGCTGAATGCGCTGGTCGACAGGGCAGGCGCCGATGCGGCCTTGATCGAGGATGTCATCATGGGCTGTGTCAGCCAGTTCGGCCAGCAATCGGGCAATGTGGCGCGCAATGCCGTGCTGTCATCAAAACTGCCCGAATCGGTGCCCGGCACCAGCGTTGACCGGCAATGCGGATCATCGCAACAGGCGCTGCATTTCGCCGCCGCGACGGTGATGAGCGGGCAGATGGATGTGGTCATCGCCGCCGGCGTTGAATCGATGACCCGGGTGCCGATGGGCGCCGCCGCCAAGTTGAGCCACGAAAACGGCATGGGATCGCCCTTTGGCGGGCCGGGCATGAAGGAACGCTACAAGCGCGTGCAATTCAGCCAGTTCACCGGCGCCGAAATGATCGCGCGGAAATATGATCTCGGCAAGGATGCGCTCGATGATTTTGGCTATGAAAGCCAGCGGCGCGGCGCGGCGGCGGCCAATTCGGGCGCTTTCGATGCTGAAATCGTCGCGGTCGATGTGACGACTCATGCTGGCGCGGCGCTCGTCCACCGCATCGACGAGGGTATTCGTTTCGATGCCAGCCTCGATGCGATTCGCGGCGTCAAACTGATCCAGGAAGGCGGCCGGCTGACGGCGGCAACCTCGTCGCAAATCTGCGATGGCGCCTCGGGTGTGCTTGTCGTCAACGAACGCGGGCTGAAGGCGCTGGGGGTGCAGCCACTGGCGCGCATCCACCATATGACGGTCATCGGCGAAGACCCGGTGATCATGCTCGAAGCGCCCATCGGCGCGACCAGAAAGGCGCTGGCGCGATCCGGCATGGCGCTCGACGATATCGATCTATATGAAGTGAATGAAGCCTTTGCCAGCGTGCCGATGGCCTGGTTGCAGATGCTTGGCGCCGATCCGGCGAAATTGAACGTCAATGGTGGCGCCATCGCGCTCGGCCATCCGCTCGGCGCATCCGGAACCAGGCTGATGACCACGCTGGTGCATGCGCTCCGGGCGCGGGGCAAGCGCTGGGGCCTGCAGACGATGTGCGAAGGCGGTGGCCTCGCCAATGTGACGATCATCGAGGCGCTGTAATCTCTTACCTCTCCCTTCAGGGGGCGGTCGAGAGACGCGAAGCGGCCCGGGTGGGGGTAGCTTTCCTGCGAAATCAAAGGCCACCCCCACCCGCCGCATGAAGCCATGCGAGTCGCCTCCCCCCTCAAGGGGGAGGAAGGAGATTGACAATGACCTTTACCCAGATCGCCCTCGACATCGATGGCCCTATCGCCACCATTACCCTCGATCGTGAAGCCAAACTCAACGCCTTCACCGGCACTATGAT
>JBBRIC010000058.1:0-16483 GCA_038221665.1 Sphingomonadales bacterium | reverse complement strand
GGCAACACGGGCAAGGTGGCGGCATTATCCAGATAGACGCGGCTTTTTATTGCGATTTCGCTCATGACCCTCATATAGAGGCTGAGGCGCCATGCGCGCTACCCTCGTTTCAGTCGGAACTCCAATGCCCGAAGTGATCTTTACCGGCCCCGAAGGCCGTATCGAAGGCCGTTACCAGCCTGCCAGCCGCCCCCGCGCTCCCGTCGCCATTCTGTTGCAGCCGCATCCGGCGCAGGGCACCATGAACCATCCTATCGTGATGGCGCTGTACAACAGCTTTGTGAAGCGCGGCTTTGCGACGCTGCGCTTTAATTTTCGCGGTGTCGGCCGCTCGCAGGGCGTGTTCGATAATGGTATCGGTGAATTATCGGATGCGGCGTCGGCGCTCGACTGGATGCAGCAATTCAATGCCGAGGCGCACACCACCTGGGTTGGCGGCTTTTCCTTCGGCGCCTGGATCGGCATGCAATTGTTGATGCGCCGACCCGAGATCAAGGGCTTTATCAGCATCGCCCCGCCGGCCAACATGTATGATTTCACGTTTCTGGCGCCATGCCCGTCAAGCGGCATCATCGTCGATGGCGAGATGGACGAAGTCGTGCCCGGCGCCAGCGTGCAACGGCTGGTCGACAAGCTGAAGACCCAGCGCCACATCACCATCGACCACCAGACCATCCCTGGCGCCAATCATTTCTTCCAGAATGAAATGGTGGATTTGATGGGCGTGGTGGACGGATATCTGGACAAAAGGCTGGCCAACGGCGGGCGCTAGCGATTGTTGCGTTTCGATAGCTTCCGACAGGGCCGTCATGGCCAAGCGCCGGATGTCCCTTGCGTCAATCGCGTTCAAGCAACCAGCGCCTTGGTAAAACCAATCCATGCCGGGGAGCGCAGTAGCAGCCCGGCAATCAACTCGCCGGCAAGCAGGGCGCCGGCGGCGGGGATAAAAACCGGATGAAGCCGGCCGCGGGTGCGGTAGTCGTAAAGCGCGATGACCAACACCAGCACATTGGTCGCGGTGTAGACGGCGGGGATCAGCGTGAAGGGTGGCGGCCCCCCGGTCATCAGCCGAACGATGCGGCCGAAACCTGCGCCGGCCAGCGCCAGCGTCGCGATCAGCATCAGCCGCTTATGCGCTGCCGGCTGCCGACGACAGCGCAGCGCCGCGACGACAAAGCCCGCAAATGCAACGATATTAAAGAGTTGAATGGCGAGGAATTTTGGCGGCTGCGGCGCCGCGTGCAGCATCTGCATGGTCAGCGCGGCGGCCGGGCCTAAAATGACGACCGCGATGGCAAGGCCGACGCCAACAATCCCCATGCGCCGGTGCCAGGCGATATTGCCAGTGCGTACCAGCGCCACTTGCGACGCGAGAAATACCAGCCAGCCAAAGAACACCAGTGCATGGGCATGGATGACAAGCGGATAGGGTGCCGCGCCGCGTGTTACCCGGCCGACGACTTCGGGGACAAAGCCGACAAGCATGATCACCCAGATGATGCCGACCATGGCGGGGAAGAACCAGGCATCGGCCGGGTGATGCGAGGCAAAGCCCAGCGATTGGCGCCGCTGTGCAGCAAGGACGGGTGATCTGGTCGCCATAGCTTCCCCTGTCGCAGGTATCGAAGCAGCTTTCCTTATCCTCCAGGTAGCAGGAACTGCCGCCGCCCGCAACGCGGCGACAGCAAAGGCCGGCGCTGCGGCATGGCGATGCTCAGGCCGATATTTTGCCGCCCGTCATTGCCATAGGCACGCCTGTCGTTTCCGGCCAGCTGATCGGCTGGCCCGCCAGGCTGCGTACTGCCAGCCAGGCAAAGGCTTCGGCTTCCAGCGCATCGCCGTTCCAGCCGGCGACCTCCACCGGTTCGGTTACAACGCCGGTGCGGTCCGTGATTTCGCGCATCAAAGTTTGATTGTGACGGCCGCCGCCGGTGACGAGCAGGCGACCAAGCGGCGGCACATGGCCAAGCGCCAGCCGCACGCTTTCGGCGGTAAACGCAGTCAACGTCGCGGCACCATCGGCAAGCGATAGCCCGCGCACCGCGCCGATATCGAAATCGGCCCGGTCCAGCGATTTTGGCGGTGGCGCGTCGAACCAGGGCAGGTCGAGCATGCTCGTCAGCACATCGGCAAAGACCGTGCCGGTGGCGGCAATCGTACCGCCGGTATCATAGGCCTTGCCGCTGTTCTGGCTGATCCAATCGTCGATCAGCGCGTTGCCCGGCCCCGTATCGAAACTGCCCCAGCGATCGTCGCTGAACCAGGTCAGATTGCCGACGCCGCCCAGGTTGAGCACTCCCAATGGCCGGTCAAGGCCAGCCGAACGCGCCCGGTGATAGCCCGGCGCCAGCGGTGCGCCCTGGCCGCCGGCAGCGACATCGGCGGTGCGGAAATCATGCACGACCGGAATTTGCGTCGCAGCCTGCAACAGCGCGCCGTCGCCGATCTGCCAGGTCCAGTGCCGATCGGGGCGATGCGCGACGGTATGGCCGTGAAAACCGATGACATCGATGTCGTGCGGCGACGCGCCGGTTTTATCGAGGAGGGCATGAACGGCTATGGCGTGCAGACCAGTCAATTCGGCAGCCACCGCGTCGATCAAGGCATCGGGGCCGGGAGCATGGAAGCCCAGCGCCTGTGCGGCGGCAGCGCGCAATCGCCCCCGGAATTGGGGATCATAGGCAAGGCTGATAAAACCGCGCGGGATCACGATATTTTCGCCATCCGTGTCGATCAGTGCAGCATCGATGCCATCCATCGAGGTGCCGGACATCAGGCCGATCGCGGTGACAAGCTTTGTATCTTGCATGCAAGCGACGATAGCGCGGTTTTCCGGCAGCGTCATCATGGCTCTGGCCACGGCAATCGGGGGCAAACAAGGGGTGACTCCAAAGCCCGGGCCGGACTATGGAAATCAGATCATGACCCATAGCTCAACTTTCCTGCGCGTTCTTGCAGCGCGTGGTTTCATCCACCAGATTACCGATGCGGCGGCGCTGGATGCGGCTGCGAATACGGGGATCGTCACAGCCTATATCGGCTTTGATTGCACGGCGCCGTCGCTGCATGTCGGCAGTCTGGTGCAGATCATGATGTTGCGCCACCTGCAACAGGCCGGGCATCGGCCGATTGTGGTGATGGGTGGCGGCACCACCAAGGTCGGTGACCCGTCGGGCAAGGATGAAGGCCGGCAATTGCTCGATGATGCCCGCATCAATGCCAATATGGCGGCCATCCGGCGTATTTTCGAACGTTTTCTACGCTTTGGCGATGGCCCCGCCGAAGCCATCATGGTCAATAATGATGATTGGTTGTCGGGCCTCGCCTATATCCCGTTCCTGCGCGATATCGGCCGGCATTTTTCGGTCAATCGCATGCTCGGTTTTGACAGTGTCAAGCTACGGCTCGATCGCGAGCAACCGCTGTCCTTCCTTGAATTCAATTATATGATCCTGCAAGCCTATGATTTCCTTGAATTGAACCGGCGCCATGGCTGTTCCCTGCAAATGGGCGGCAGCGACCAATGGGGCAATATCGTCAATGGCACCGATCTTGTCCGCCGCGTCGATGGCCAGGTCGCGCACGGCCTGACGACGCCGTTGATCACTCGCGCCGATGGTTCCAAAATGGGCAAGACAACCGCCGGTGCCGTCTGGTTGCACGAAGAATCCCTGCCGAATTTCGATTATTGGCAATTCTGGCGCAACACCCATGATAATGATGTCGGGCGGTTCCTGAAATTGTTCACCGAATTGCCGGTGGCAGAAATCGACCGGCTGCTGGCGGGCGACATCAACGCCGCCAAGACCATCCTCGCCACCGAAGCGACTGCCATGTGCCGAGGCCGCGCCGCTGCTGATGCCGCCGCTGCGACGGCCGCCGCCACATTCGCTGGCGGCGCAGGGGATGATCTGCCCAGCTTTGCGGTTGCTGGCCCGATCAGCATCGTCGATGCTTTGGTGGGCCTGGGTTTTGCCACTTCAAAAGCCGAGGCGCGGCGGCTCATGGTCGGCGGTGGCGCCCGCGTCGACGGCGTTGCCGTTGCCAGTGAGGCTGTCATGGTCGGGCCGGGAGCACGGATTTCAGCCGGCAAGAAACGCCATGGCGTGTTGGTGAATGCCTGATTCCATCGCCATGTCAAAATGCATTGCCAGTGCGTAGCATCGCAGCGGCACCAATAAGGATTGTCTCGATGCGCCACGGGTTGATCGTCACTGCGGTGCTGCCGTTCCTGTTTTTGGTTGGCCCGGCACCGGCCGCCGCATCGCCCGAAGCAAAGGCCTGTTCCGACGCCGCCTCCGCCAAAGGCTTCACCGGCGCCGCGCGTGAAAGCTTTCGTGCGACATGTTTGCAAGGGTCAAACCCAGGCGCCGCAGCGGTACAGACATCTGCGCCGTCGCGTGCAGCCGTCAAGCCCGTAGCGGCGAGTGCAAGCGCCTGTTCCGCGCAAGCATCGGCCAGAGGGCTGACCGGTGCTGCACGGGAGAATTTCCGGGCGTCTTGCCTGAAAGGCACAATTGCCGCCGGCGCATCGATCGCGTCGCCAAAACCCGCGCCGGTTTCGGCGATTGCCAAACCCGCCGCTGGCCTTGACGCAAAATCGCCCGCATCGCCCGCATCGCCCGCATCGGCCGCATGTTCGCAGCAGGCCGATGGAAAGGGCCTGCACGGAACAGCGCGCGAGGCGTTCCGCGACCAATGCCTCAAAGGTTCAAGCCGGGTTGCCGCGAAACCACAGCCGGTGGCCAAGCCTTTGCCGGTCGTACCCCCCGAACCTGGCAGCAGCGCCGCCAGGTCGGTAAAATCGACCGGGGCCCGAACAGCCAATCAAGTCGCCGCCGACAAACGCATCAACACCTGTGGCCAGCAATGGCAAACGGCCAAGGCACCACGGCGCTTGCCCGCCAGCCAGACGTGGCCGCAATTTTGGTCCATCTGCAGCGCACGGTCAAAGGCGGCCGGGCAATAATTTTGCAATGACGGTCGCGCCAACTGCACAGCCGCGCAGGCTTCGCCCCGTTCAGATGGCCCCCTTCAGATGGTGTTGGTCAGATCCACAAATGTTGCCGCATGCGCGTTCGGCAAATCTATGATGACTTTCAAGCCAGGGTCATTGCCCGCCAATGCCAAGCTGCCGCCGTGGAGGCGCGCAATCGCGGCCGCAAGCGACAGGCCCAGCCCGGCCCCGCCGGCCGGGCGCGCCACATCGAGCCGGCCAAACCGCCTGAGCGCCAGTTCGCGTTTGGCCTGGTCGATACCGGGGCCCCTGTCGGCCACCGCCAGCCGGGCGCCATCCGGCGTCGCTTCGGCGGTTACCGTGATGCGACCGCCGCCGGCGCCGTAGCGCAGGGCATTGTCGATCAGGTTTGACAGGGCCCGCCCAAGAAAACCGCGATGCGCCAGGATCGGTACCGGCCCCGTCGCCACCGCTACCAGGGCAACGCCATTGTCTTCCGCCAAGGGCGCATACATTTCCACCATATCGACCACGAGTCCGGCAAGGTCGACCTGGGAAAATCCGTCGCGGCCGATGCCAGCCTCCAGTCGGCTGATTTCAAGATTGGCCTCCAGCATGGCCAGCAGCGCATCTGCTTCATGGCCGATGGCCGAAATCTCGGTGCCAAGCCCGGTGTCGCTGCGACTCAATCGATCGATGCGCGCCTTCATGCGGGTCAGGGGCGATCGCAAATCATGCGCCAGACCATCGGTGACCGATCGCAATTCATTCAACAGCAATTCGATGCGCGCCAGCATGTCGTTGAGCGCATGGCCAAGCTTGTCAAAGGCATCACCCGCGCTTTGCGTCGGCACATCGACCCGGCGTCCGATATCGCCGCCGGCAACGGCTGCAGCGACGCCGGCAATGCCTTGCACGCGCAGGTTGATGATGCGGGTCAACAACAGGCTGACGGCAAATGCCATGATGAAGGCCAGCCCGACGGCAGCAATCAGGCTGGAAGCAAGGGTGGCGCTCAGGCGTTCCTGTTCCTCGATGCTACGACCCACGAGCAGCCGATAATCGCCGGGCAGGCGCGAGGTCAGCACCAGGAATTTTTCGCTCGTAGCATGGCCGACTCGCATGAGGCCTTGGCGACGAAACCCGCCATTGATGCCAAGGCCTGCGGGCCAACGGACCATGTTGCCAGCTTCGACCCGGCCTTTCGCGTTGCTCAACAGGATCACCAGAGGTCCGGCGGCGCGAATTTCGCCAGCGATAAAACTTGCAGCGCCGTTTGGACCGTCGCGGCTGAAAACCGCCGTGATCGCATGCTGATCGGTGCGGATCAGGTCGCGTCCGTTGCTATCGAGTTGATTTTGGGTGAGGCGTGCAATGAAAGTGATCAGCACTGCAAAACTGACCAACAATGCCAGAAAGCTGATAATGGCAATCTGGACACTGGTCGATCGCGGCAACCAGCGTCGCGCCGGCATCAGGTTCTGAACGGCAGAAGATTGCCTCGCCAGCGGCAAGGTCAATACTCGCCCAACCGATATCCGGCGCCGCGCACCGTATGAACGATCGACCGAGCGCCGCCCTGGTCGAGTTTTTTGCGAAGCCGGCTGACATGCACGTCGATGACATTGGTTCCAGGATCGAAATGATAATCCCAGACACCTTCCAGCAACATGGTTCGGGTGACGACCTGGCCCTGGTGGCGCAGCAGAAATTCCAGCAGGCGAAATTCACGCGGCTGCAATTCGATGCGCAGTCCGGCGCGTGTGACGGTGCGCGACAGCAGCTCTACCTCAAGATCATCAAAGCTCAGCCGCGTGACCGGTACCGCGTCCGGAACCATGGCGCGACGCCGCACCGCCTCGATCCGCGCCAGCAATTCGTCAAAGGCAAAGGGCTTGGCGAGATAATCATCGCAGCCGGCACGCAAACCACGCACGCGTTCATCAAGGCTGGCCAGCGCCGACAGCATGACGATCGGCGTTGAAATGCCCGCCGTGCGCAAGGCCGACAGGACCGCAAGACCGTCCATGCCGGGCAACATGCGATCGAGCACGATGGCGTCATAATGACCATGGCTGGCCTTTATCAGGCCGTCGCTGCCATTATCGCTGATTTCGACATCGAAACCGGCATCGCCAAGCCCGTTGGCGATGAATTCAGCCGTGGTCGGATCGTCTTCGACGCAGAGGATGCGAGTCATGGCCATAGCCTAGGCCCAATTTATCGCCGTTGACAGCCGCCAGACCCGATCGGTTTCAAGTCTAGTTTTCATCGCCCATCCGCAGCGCGGCGATAAAGGCTTCTTGCGGAATATCGACATTGCCATATTGGCGCATGCGTTTTTTGCCTTCTTTTTGCTTGTCGAGCAATTTGCGCTTGCGGCTGGCGTCGCCGCCATAACATTTTGCCGTCACGTCCTTGCGCATCGCAGCGATGGTTTCGCGGGCGATGACCTTGCCACCGATCGCGGCCTGCACCGGGATTTTGAACAGATGACGGGGGATCAGGTCCTTCATGCGTTCGCACATATGCCGTCCGCGCGCTTCGGCAGCGCCGCGGTGGACGATCATCGACAGCGCGTCCACCGGCTCGGCGTTGACCATGATCGACATCTTGACCAGATCGCCCTCGCGATGGCCGATCTGGTGGTAATCAAAACTGGCATAGCCGCGCGAGATCGATTTCAGCCGGTCATAAAAATCGAACACCACCTCGTTCAAGGGCAATTCGTAAACGATCTGGGCGCGGCCGCCGACATAAGTCAGGTTTTTCTGGATGCCGCGGCGATCCTGGCAAAGCTTCAATATGCTGCCAAGATATTCGTCGGGGGTGAAAATCGTCGCTTCGATCCAGGGTTCCTCGATCAGTTCGATGGTCGACGGGTCGGGCATGTCGGACGGATTGTGCAGTTCAAGCGTGCGACCATCGCGCAGCAGCATCTTGTAGACAACGGACGGCGCCGTGGTGATCAGATCGAGATCATATTCGCGGGTCAGCCGTTCCTGAATGATTTCAAGATGCAGCAGTCCCAAAAACCCGCAGCGAAAGCCAAACCCGAGCGCTGCACTGCTTTCGGTTTCAAAACTGAAGCTGGCATCGTTCAGCCGCAAGCGGCCAAGGCTGTCGCGGAGTTTTTCAAAATCGGCTGCATCAACAGGGAACAGTCCGCAGAACACCACCGGCTGCACTTCCTTGAAACCCGGCAGGGCCATGGCGGTCGGGCGCCTGGTATCGGTGATGGTGTCGCCGACATTGGTCTGCGCGACTTCCTTGATCTGGGCGGTGATAAAACCGATTTCGCCCGGCCCCAGCGTATCCAATTGTTCGATCTTGGGGCGAAAACAGCCGACCCGATCGACAAGATGCGTCGTTCCCGCCGCCATGAAGCTGATCTGCTGGCCCTTTTTCAACTGGCCATCGATGACCCGCACCAGGATGACAACGCCCAGATAAGGATCATACCAGCTATCGACCAGCATGGCTTTCAGCGGTGCCTCGATATCGCCGGTCGGTGGCGGGATCTGCTTGACGATGGCTTCCAGCAAATCCTCGATGCCGATGCCGGATTTGGCGCTGGTCAGCACGGCATCGTCGGTTGAAAGCCCGATTACATCCTCGATCTGTTTCTTGACGCGCTCGGGCTCGGCGGCGGGCAGATCGATCTTGTTGATGACGGGGATGATGACATGGTCATGTTCGATCGACTGATAGACATTGGCCAAAGTCTGCGCCTCGACGCCCTGCGCCGCATCGACGACCAGCAGCGCCCCTTCGCAGGCGGCGAGGCTGCGCGATACTTCATAAGCGAAATCGACATGCCCCGGCGTATCCATCAGATTGAGGACATAGCGTTTGCCGTCCTTGGCCGGATAGTCCAGCCGTACGGTCTGGGCCTTGATGGTGATGCCGCGTTCACGCTCGATATCCATATTGTCGAGCACCTGCTCCGACATCTCACGCGCCGACAACCCGCCGGTGGTCTGGATCAACCGGTCGGCGAGCGTCGATTTGCCATGGTCGATATGGGCGATAATCGAAAAGTTGCGGATAAGGGAAATGTCGGCGGTCATTGCCGCCCCTGTAGCAGAGGGCGCGCGCGGCGCAATGCGGCGATAGGGCCGGGCGGCGGGGGTGGTTAACGCGAATTAACAAATTGTCGAAGTTTACGGTTTCAGCGGATTGTTGCGCGGCTGATCGTGGCGCGCGATGTTGTCGATAGCCGGCGCGGGGAAACATTGTCAGACATCATGCGCACTTTGTAACTCATTTGGTTATAAATGTCACGCGCTGAATCGAACTTCGCCATCACGCCCCGGAAGTTGCCCCGCCGGCCTGATAGTGGGGGCGAAGCCAGCGGATCGAGCCGGCGGCTTCCTCGGCGGCGCGGGCGGCGTTGAGGGCGACCAGCCGGGTGACGATTTCGGGCGGTGACAGCGTTGCCGGCCAGCCATAGGCGGCGGCGACCAGCGCATCGATTTCGGCGTGAAGTTGCGCGATGATGCGGGCGCGGGCGCGGGTTGCTTCGCCCTCCTGCACCGCCGTCAACGCGGTGCCACTGCGGATCGGGGCGACGAGATTATACAGCCCGGTCATGGTGAGGCCGGGATTTTCATCAATCGCCACGCGGCGCGTGAGATCAAGCTCCTCGGCCAGCGCCGCGATGGCGTCGCGCTGCGCCGGGGTGGCATCTGGGAAGGGGAAGGGATCGAAGCAAGACGATTTGGGATAGACGGGTCTATCTTCAAGCAATGAGCCGGTTTTGAGCGACCACAGAACATGTATAGCCGACGACAGAACACCGAGATGGAAGGCTTCTTGCGACGCAATCACTACGGCTTTGTCGTCGCAAATGACCTCGGGCACAACGAACTGAAAAACACGGTGTGCGGCAGTATCAACGGTTGCGATGTAGCGA
Source organism: Sphingomonadales bacterium (assembly GCA_038221665.1). Lineage (GTDB taxonomy): Bacteria > Pseudomonadota > Alphaproteobacteria > Sphingomonadales > Sphingomonadaceae > Sandarakinorhabdus. The sequence goes on along the minus strand of JBBRIC010000058.1, from coordinate 6,611 downwards.
TTTGCATTTTCCAGCGCTGACCGCAGCTCAGGTCTCGGTTTTCCGAATATCCACCATTTTTCTAGATAAGCTTTTGCATCGGTCGTTGCGGATTTAGCGACGACCGATACGCGAGTTTCGCGGACAGTCATTAAAAGATGCTGATACACTTCCGGAAACCGCTGTCTTACTTGGATTTCTGTCAAACCAAACAAGTCGATGACAAGATAGCCGCGAGGTGTCTGGGTTAGATCGCGACCGTTGCGATAGGGGCGGATATATTTTTCCAGCCCTTCACGCTTACCAAGGCCAAGCGCAACCGCCTCTGACGGCATGACGCGAAAACCCTTGCCGTGGAGTTTGACGCCATCGTGGCAAATGCCGGCATTGGCCTTTAGCGGGCTGATCTTCGTTGCATTTGTTCCTGTCGAAAGATCAGCATGGATGCGCCCCGCCGTATGGCGCGCGGTCAATTCCGGGGTGTCGCTGTCCAAACCGGTCTCGCCCGTGATTTCGATCAGCGTGCCATCATGCGTTCCGGCCTGTGCCACGGTCATGGCAATGCGAACGGCAGCAGCATCCTTGCCCATGCGCGTCCAGGGATGATCGGGGATCGCGAGTATGAGCGACAGCGCCGCATCGCCGGTCAGCCTTGTCTGGATGACCCGGCGCGAAAAGCTTTGGGTGATGGAATTGGTGGTAACGAGGCCAAAGCGGCGCAGGCGCGTGTCGGGGGCCACCAGTCGCGCCGCCGCGCGATCCCACCATTGCATCACCAGATCGGCGGATTTGGGAACCGCCGGGTTGGCGCTCCACAGTGCCTGCGCATAATCGCTGCCCAGCTTGGCGCGCAAATCCTTGCCGCCGATAAACGGCGGGTTGCCGATGATGAAGTCCGCCGCCGGCCATTGCGCGGGGCGCGGGTGTTCGAGATCGGCGGTTTCGCCGGTCACCGCATTGCCCGCCAGCAGCGCGTCATAGCCGCCGTGGCGGCCGAAATTGATGTTTGTCAGCGGCGGCAGCACCGGTTCGGCGATGCTTTCGGGATCATTGTCGAGGCGAAAGCGCAGCCAGCCGATCCACAGCACCAGTTCGGCGATGACCGCGGCGCGGGGGTTGAGCTCGAGCCCCAGAAACTGGTTGGGGCCGATCAATGGCCGGGCGCTGCCGCCAAGCTGTTCGATGAGCACCAGCACGTCGGATTCAAGCCGCAGCAATTGTTCCATGGCGACATAGAGGAAATTGCCGGTGCCGCAGGCAGGATCAAGGATGGCAAGCGCCGCCAGGCTTTGGTGAAACGCCGTCACCGCCGCCAGCTGTGGCCCGGCGCCATCGGCGGGTTCACGCATCGCCTGCCATTGCGGCATCAGCACGTCCATGATCGTCGCCTGCACCAGCCGTTCGACATAGGCGCGGGGCGTGTAATGCGCGCCAAGCTGGGCGCGCTGGGCGGCGGTGAGCGCCTGTTCCAGCAGGGTGCCGAAAATGGCCGGCTCGACATTGCGCCATTGCGATTTCGACGCGGCGAGCAATTCGGCCTTTTGCTCGGGCGGCAAATTGTAGATGCGCGGATTGGTGAACAGATTGCCGTTGAAATAGCGCACGATGCTATCCCCGAACGACCACCAGCGATCGGTTTGCGCCGGGTTGCCCATCCGATCCCACAGATCGGCAAGGCCACGTCGCCAGAAGGTTTCGGAGCCGTTGACGGCGCGTTCGAGAAATTCCTGAAACTTGCCCGGCGGCAGCAGTTCGACATCTTCGGCGAACATGCAGAACAACATGCGCATCAGGAACAGCGAGGTTTCCTCGATACCGCGCGATTGCTGCCAATCGGGCAGGGTTTCGTCGGTGTTCCTGGTCTCAAGATGCTGCGAGACGCTGGCCAGCCGGCGGGCGATTTTCGCCGTGACATCGGCCGCAAGCCGACGCGGATCGATTGATTGCGGATCGATCCAGATTGCCCGCAGCCGCGCCTGAATGGCCGGCAGCCGCAGATCGGCGATATCGATGCGATAGGATTTCTGATCGGGAAAAAAGCCATAGCCCTTGCCGTTGCCGGCCCAATCGAAATAAATCTCAAAGGCGCGGCCGACATCGCAGATGACGAGGAACGGCGGCCAGCCATGATCGGCGGGCAAAGCCAGCGCATAGCCCTTGGCCTGCGCCAGCGCAGCTTCCATCAGCCGGTCATAGCGGCGCAGTCCCGGCTTTGGCCTGGGGGCGGGCGCGACGACGACGTCCTGCCCGAACAGATTCTTCTCGACGATGGGTGGGAAGACCGGCGCCACAGGCTCAGGCGGCGGCTTTTCGCCGTCCTTCAGCCGCGATTGCTTGGCCTCGAGCACGAAGCAGCGGCGCTTGTACAGATCGATGCGGCCGCTGGCCTTGTCGCTGTAAGCGGCATCGGGGCGGACAGGCGCTTCGAAACGATAGTCGGAAAGGGTGTTCGCTACGGCTGGCTCGGGTTCCGGCAGGCCAAGGACGCGGCAGAAATCGCTGATGAACGGCGGGAAATTGGCGCGCTCGGCACCGCCGGGAAGGCCCTGCCATCTGGTGATGAAGATTTCGAGGTCCATGCGCATGCCGACCCTAGCCGATGCATTGTCGAAGGGGAATCCTTATGATCGCGCGCGCGTCAGGGCGTGGTGGCGCGGCGCTTTCACATCTTAGAGTCCAGCTTGCTTGACCGCCGCCACGCTGCGCCTCTATCGGCGGTGGATCGCGACGGAGACCGACTTGACCATCAACATCGCCATTATCGGTGCCGGCCCTGCCGGTTATTATGCCGCCGAAGCAGCGCTCAAACATTGGGGCGGCACGGCCCGCATCGACATTATCGATCGGCTGCCGACGCCCTATGGCCTGATCCGCGCCGGGGTGGCGCCCGACCATCAATCGATCAAGGCGGTCATCAAACGCTATGAGGCCACCAATCTTGGCGCCGGGGTGCGCTTTGTCGGCAATGTCGTTGTCGGCCGCGATGTCTCGATCGCAGAATTGCTGGGGATCTATGACGCGATCGTGCTGTCGGTCGGCGCGCCGCATGACAAGCCCATCGGCATTCCGGGCGACGATCTGCCCGGTGTGCTCGGCAGTGCGGCGTTTGTCGGCTGGTATAATGGCCACCCGGAATTTGCGCGCCTGCCGGTCAATCTGTCGCACCATGGCGCTGCAATCATCGGCAACGGCAATGTTGCCATCGATTGCGCGCGGATTTTAGCGAAAACCGTCGCCGAACTTGAAACATCGGATATTTCCCAGCACGCAGTCGATGCGCTCCGCCAGTCTGCCATCCGCGATATCCATATTGTTGGTCGACGCGGCCCGCATCAGGCGAGTTTCACGACCAAGGAAGCCGGTGAGCTTGGTCATCTTGAACGTGCCCGGCCGGTGCTGCGCGCGGCCGATCTGCCGCCGCTCGAATCGGATCAGGCGCTTGAACCCGGGCACCGGAAAATGGTGACGCATTTGCGCAGCTTTGCCGCGAACCATAACGCCGAAAAGCCGGTAACGATCAATTTTGAATTCTTCAGGCGGCCGGTTGCGGTTGAAGGCAATGGCAAGGCCGAACGGCTGATCGTTGAAACGACTGAGCTTCAGGATGGGCCAGACGGATCTCGGGCGGTTGGCACCGGCGAACTTCATGCCATTCCCTGTGGCTTGGTTATCGCCTGCATCGGCTATCGCACGGCAACAATCGAAGGCGTGCCCTATGAAAATGATCTGGGGCGTTTCGCCGTCGATGAACAGGGGCGCATCTTCAGGGGCCTTTATGCCAGCGGCTGGGCGCGGCGCGGGCCGTCGGGCACCATCGGCACCAATCGGCCGGATGGTTTTTCGGTGATCGAAACGATTGCTGGCGATATACCGGTGGGGAAGGGCGGGGATGCCCAGGCAGCGCTTGATGCCCTGTTGGCGAAACGAGACGTGCGGGCGACCGATTTTACGCATTGGCAGGCGATCGATGCCGCCGAGGTGGCACAGGCCCGGCCCGGGGCGCCGCGCGAAAAGCTGGTGAGCCTTGCAGCCATGCTGGGCGTGCGCTGACCGCCCTCGCCGCAAGGACCAGGCGGGGGCATCGTGCCGCTTTGCGGAGTCGCCAGCGGGCCGGTGCCGACTTTTGGCACAATGCTCTAGTCCCGTCCGAAAACCGCCAGACATTGTGGGCGACTGGCGGTAGACCAGCATCATGAGCATGCCCGATCCCGAAACCTGCTATGCCGCCATGCTGCAGCGCGACCGTGCGTTCGATGGCGTGTTTTTTGTCGGCGTCACCTCGACGGGTATTTTCTGCCGTCCGGTCTGCCCGGCGCGAACGCCCCTGTTCAAAAACTGCAGCTTTCATGCCGACGCCAGCGCGGCAAAGGCCGCGGGCTTTCGCGCCTGCAAACGCTGTCGGCCCGAAAGCCTGCCGGGATCGCCGGCATGGGTCGGCAGCGCCGCCAGTGTCGCCCGGGCGCTGACGTTGATCGATGCCGGCGGGCTGGATGATGCCGTGCCGGTCGAGGCCTTGGGCGACAAGCTCGGCGTTGGCGGGCGCCAGGTCCGGCGGCTGTTTGCCCGGCATCTGGGCGTTTCGCCAGTGGCCGTGGCGCAGGCTAGGCGGCTGGCGTCAGCGGTCGTCATGATCGATGCCGGCCGACCGGCGATGGCGCAGGTGGCGCTTGATGCGGGCTTTGGCAGCGTGCGTCGGTTCAACGAAGTCTTTGCCGCCGTGCACGGCGAAACCCCCGCCGCGCGAAGAAAGCGCATGACTGGAGCCCGTAAAATGCAACTTGTCCTGTCCCGCTATGCGGCGCCTTTTGCTGAATTGCTGATTGTTACCGATGCCGATGGCGTGCTGCGGGCGCTCGATTTCAGCGATTATGGGGAACGCATGCGGCGCTTGCTGGCGCGGCACTATGGCGCCGTTGAAACGATCGATGGCGCAGCACCCGGTGCCATCACCGCAGCGCTCGATCGCTATTTTGCAGGGGATCTGACAGCGCTCGACACGATCGCTGTCGCAACCGCCGGCAGTGATTTCCAGAAAACCGTCTGGGCAGCGCTGCGCGCTATTCCTGCCGGCACGACCAGCGGCTATGGCGCGCTGGCGGCGCGTATCGGCAGGCCCGGCGCGGCGCGGGCGGTGGGCCTTGCTAACGGGCTGAACCCCATCGGCATCGTTGTGCCTTGCCACCGCGTCATCGGCGCATCAGGTGCGTTGACGGGATATGCCGGTGGCGTCGAGCGCAAACGCTGGTTGCTGGACCATGAAGGCGCCGCATAATCAAACCGCGACAAACCGGTCAACGCCGGCGGCGTCGGTAACCCGGCGCAGCAGCCCGCGTTCTTCCAGCCAATGCAGATGGGCAACCGCTTCGCCCGTCGCGATACCATAATCGCTTTCACCGATGGGTTTGCGAAACAGGGTGGCAAAACTGTCAACCGCAGTGCGCGGCTCGGCGCAAAAGGCAAGCAGCTTTTCAAGCTTGTCGGCATGATCGGCGGCAAGCTGATCGAGCCGGGTATGGAGGCCCGTGAACGGTTCATTATGCGCCGGCAACACCAATATGCTGCGGTCGATGCTGCGCAGCATTTCGATGCTTTCCAGCCAATCGGCAAGCGGATCGGCAAAGGGTTCGGTCGGATAAACCGAAACATTGGAGGTAATGCGCGGCAACACCTGATCGCCGGCGATCATCAGGCCATCGTCTGACACGAGGCAGGAATGTTCGGGCGCATGGCCGCGGCCCGTGACAACCCGCCAGCGCCTCGCACCGATGCTGAGCACATCGCCATCGCGGATCCGCTTGAAGCCGGCCGGCAAGGGGCTGATGATCTTGTGAAAACTACCCCATGGTTTCTGGCGCAGTTCAGCAATCGCCGTTTCGGACCAGCCGGCGCGAATGCTGAAATCGACTGCCTCGATGGGCGGCGTTTCGCGGACATCGAGCATCAACGTGCGCGCCAGCAGATATTCGGTGCGGGCAATTTCAAGCGGCACTTTCCAGCGTTTGCACAATGTGCCCGCCAGCCCCAGATGGTCGGGGTGGTAATGTGTGACGATGACGCGGGTCACGGGCTTTCCCGCCATCGGCCCGGCAAACAAAGCCTCCCAATAGCCGCGTGTGCGGGGCATGTTGACGCCGGTGTCAACGATTGCCCAGCCGTCGCCCGCGTCCAATATCCAGAGGTTGATATGATCGAGCCCGAATGGCAGCGGCATCCGGGTCCAGTGCACACCCGGGGCCACTTCAAACATCGTGCCATGCTCCGGCACCCAGCGACCAAAGGGATAATGCAGCCCGCGCAAATCGTCCGGCAGGCGCGGTTGGTCCGGCCCGGCCGGGATCCTGATTCTCGGAACGTCCGGCATCAGCGCGTCGGTCATGGAAATATCTGACATGAACTGACCTTAGATTTGCTGCCGGCGCGCGTCGACTCCTCTTGCAGTCTGGCCTGCTTCAAGGAATAGGCGAGCCGATGCATCCCGCCGCCGTCTTTCGTTTTGCCGCTGACGATCCGGCGCTGGCCTTTGTCGCCGCAACGGGTTTTGCGCATTTGTTCGCAGCAACGCCTGAGGGTCTGCGGGTGGCGCATGTGCCGCTGCTGGTCATGCCCGATGGGCGCCTGCGTTTTCATCTGGT
>JBBRIC010000057.1:0-16518 GCA_038221665.1 Sphingomonadales bacterium | reverse complement strand
CCATGATTATTTCAGCCGCTGGTTCAGCCTGCCGGGGATGGTGCTGGTGGCCCCGGTGCCAATTCTGGTCGTGGTGACGGCGCTGTTCTTTGTCCGCTCGCTCATCGCCCGTTCCGAATGGCAGCCGTTTGTACTGGGGCTGGCGCTGTTTTTCCTCAGTTTCACTGGTCTGGGCATTTCGATGTACCCCTGGGCGGTGCCGGGGCAGATTTCGATTTATGACGCTGCGACCGCGGCCAACAGCCAGGTTTTCATGCTCGTCGGCGTTGCCATCATGCTGCCGATCATCATCGCCTACACCGGCTATTCCTATTGGGTGTTTCGCGGCAAGGTCGGCAACAAGGGCTATCATTGATGGCGGGTGCCGATCGTGGACGGCGAATTTTATGGTTTGTCGGCCTGTGGGTGGCGGGGGTTGCGGCGGTGGCAGCGGTATCGCTGATCCTGCGCGCCTGGATCGGGCAGGGCTGAGATCAGGCTTCGCGGCTGCCCGCAGCGACACACCGGCCTTGCGCCGATGCACGGGCTTGCTATAGACGCGCGCTTCACGCCGGTTGCGGGCGTGGCGGACTTGGTAGACGCCCTGGTTTTAGGTACCAGTGTCGAAAGACGTGGGGGTTCGAGTCCCTTCGCCCGCACCATGCCTGCCTGGCCCATCGTTATTGCCCATATTTCAATCGAGATTGTCGAGATGCAGATTGCCGAAACGTTGAACCAGGGCCTTCGCCGCGAATATTCGCTGGTCATCCCGGCGGCTGCGCTTGCGGCCCGGGTCGATGCCCGGCTGGCCGAAGTTTCAAAGACCATCAAGATGCCCGGCTTTCGCCCCGGCAAGGTACCGCCGAACCTGGTCCGGAAAATGCACGGCCCGGCGTTGCGCGGTGAAGCGCTGCAGGCGGCCGTCAACGATGGCGTCCAGCAGCTTTTGGCTGAACATAAATTGCGCCCGGCCAATCAGCCGACGGTCGATCTGGACGGCGACCCGGAAGAAGGCAGCGATGTCGGCGTCAAGGTCGCCATGGAGATTCTACCGACGGTAGATGATATCAAGATCGATGATCTGACGCTCGAAAAACTGATTGTTGCAGCCGATGATGTCGCCATGGCCGATGCCCTGCAGCGCCTCGCCGCGCAATCGCAGCGCAGTGAACCGGCACCTGCCGACTATGCTGCCAAGACGGGCGATACTTTGGTCATCGATTTTGAAGGCAGTGTCGATGGCGAAGTCTTCGACGGCGGCAAGGGTGAGGCGATGCGCGTCACGCTTGGATCAGGGCAATTGATTCCGGGATTTGAAGATCAGCTTGTCGGTGCCAGGGCAAATGAAGAAAAAACCGTCAAGGTAACGTTTCCCGAGGATTACAATGTCGCGTATCTGAAGGGCAAGGCGGCGGAATTCGCGATCGTGGTGCAGGGCGTTGAAACGCCTGTCGAAGCGGCCATGGACGATGAATTCGCCAAGAATTTCGGCATCGATTCGCTGGACGCGCTTAAGGAAATCCTGAAGGACCAGCTTGATGCCGAGTTGGGCACGCTGAGCCGCACGCACATGAAGCGCAAGCTGCTCGATACACTGGCCAGCCGGCATGATTTTGCCGTGCCCGAATCGATGATCTCGGGTGAATTCGACCAGATCTGGACGCAATTGGAGCAGGAAGCCGCGCAGGATGCCGATCCGGCTGCAGCGCGGGAACAGATCGAAGCCGAGCGCGAAGATTATCGGCGGATCGCTGAACGCCGCGTGCGCCTCGGGCTGTTGTTGAGCGAGATCGGCCAACGCAACAACATCACCGTCAGCAATGCCGAAATGAACCGCCTGATCGGTCAGGAAGCGGCGCGTTACCCCGGCGAACAGCAAAAGGTCGTGAAGTTTTTCCAGGAAAACGCCATGGCCGCCGCCCAGCTTCGGGCGCCCTTGTACGAAGACAAGGTCGTCGATTTCCTGCTCGCAAAAGCCATTGTGACCGAGCGCAGCGTCAGCCGCGCCGAACTGGAAGCCGCGATCGAGGACGAGGACGAAACCCCCGGCGCCGCCATGCACGGCCATGGCACGCCCGGCCATGTCCATGGCCCCGATTGCGATCACGGCCATGATGACGCGCCGGCCAAGGCCAAGAAGCCGGCAAAGGCCAAAAAGTCGGCCGAAGCGCCAGCGATGGTGGCCGCAGAGCCGGCAGTCGATTTGGTCGATGAACCGGTAGCAGCTGCCCCTGCCAAAAAGCCGGCAAAGCCAAAAACTGCCAAGCCTGTCGAGGACACGCCCGAAACCGCAGCCGCGCCCGCACCGGCGAAACGTGCAAAGGCCGTCAAGGCTGTCGAATAAAGGCTGAGGGCAGGAAGCTGGCAAAGCGGCGCTGAAAGGGGACCGGGCTAGATGGGACCGGGTGCCTTTCGTCTGCTGCTTGCCTTTGCGGTATTTGTTTCGCACGTCAGCCGCTTTGGTATCGGCCGGCCGGCTGTGGCGCTGTTCTTTCTGCTCAGCGGCTATTGGGTGATGCGGCTGTATAGCGGCTGGCAGGCCGAAATCTGGCAATTCTGTCTCAGTCGATTGCTGCGTATCTGGCCCTTGCTGGCGGCAACGTCTTTGGCGGTGGTGGCCTGCTGGTTCCTTGGCTTGCTGCCACGCTATGGCTCGCTTGGCTCGACACTGGCGCTGTTGGGGCTGGCGGTCCGCAAGGGCGATGTGATCGGGGTTGCCTGGTCGCTTGATCTCGAACTGCAATTCTATCTTGCACTGCCCATGTGCCTTTGGCTGATCGGCAGCCGGCGGGGCGGTGCGGGCTGGACCGTGATCCACAGCCGCCGCGCTGCTGCGCTGGTGCTTGTATTGTGGAGCGTGGGAATCGTGCTGCTGTCGCGTGGCTGGCTGACGGCGCTGGCGTTTGCGCCCACCTTTGCCGCCGGCGCTGCGATCTTTCAGGCGCGCTGGCGACCATCGCCTCGATCTGCCTATGCGTCGCTGACGGTTTTTGTCGCAGCCGGCTTGCTGCTGCTGGCCTTGCCGGCAACCACGGGCCTGTTGCTCAAATCGGCGATGCCGTGGTGGTATGACATCGCCTATCAATGCTGGTGTTTCCTGCTGCTGCCCTTTGTCGCTTTCAATGTTTACCAACCATCGGGGCCGGCGGATCGCACCATGGGCAATCTCGCCTATCCATTTTATCTTGTGCATTTCCCGATCATCATGATGGTCATTCCGCTGCTCGGGGCGGGGATCGGCAAGCCGGCGGCGCTGGTTGCAACACTCGCCGCTACCGCGCTGATTTACGTGGCTGTCGATCGGCCGGTCGAAGCTTGGCGATCACGGCTCTGGCGTGCGGCGTCGTTGACCAAACTTCCCTCTTGAACTTCGTCGCCAAAGCTCCGACGTTGGCTGTCATGGAGACTGACATGCTTGATATTCACGCCGGCCTTATTCCGATGGTTATCGAAACCTCGAATCGCGGCGAACGTTCGTTCGATATTTATTCACGGTTGCTGCGCGAACGCATCGTCTTTGTAACCGGCCAGGTTGAAGACCATATGGCCTCGGTGATCGTCGCCCAGCTATTGTTCCTTGAATCGGAAAATCCGAAAAAGGATATTTTCATGTACATCAACTCGCCGGGCGGGGCGGTGACGGCCGGCATGTCGATCTACGATACGATGCAATATATCAGGCCCAAGGTCGGCACTGTCTGCGTCGGGCAGGCAGCGTCCATGGGCAGTTTCCTGCTCGCAGCCGGGGAACCCGGGATGCGCGTGGCGTTGAAAAATTCGCGGATCATGGTGCATCAGCCATCGGGTGGTGCCCAGGGACAGGCGACCGACATCGAAATCCAGGCGCGTGAGATTTTGCGGGTGCGGCATGCGCTGAACGAACTTTATGCAAAGCATACCGGCCAGGATCTTGAAACGATCGAACGCTCGATGGAGCGCGACAAATTCCTGTCGGCCGAGGAAGCCAAGGAATTCGGCCTGATCGATGAAGTCGCCGAAAAACGCCCGCTGCCGACCGACAGCGAAGCGCTGAAGGCGGCGTGATGCCCCGGACTGTCTGCGCGCAACACCGGAGACGTGCCTGTCTATTGCGATAATGTGACGGTGGCAGCCCGCGATGGCCTTGCCGCCGCCCCCTTTTCACCGCTACACTCGCCGACGCGCGAAAGAGGAATGCCATGACCAAGCTGAGCGGGAGTGATTCGAAAAGTACGCTCTACTGCAGCTTTTGCGGAAAGAGCCAGCACGAGGTCAGAAAGCTGATCGCCGGGCCAACCGTGTTCATCTGCGATGAATGTGTCGAACTCTGCAACGACATCATCCGCGAAGAAACCAAGACGGCGCTCGTAAAAAAAGCCGGCGAAGTGCCAACGCCGCGTGAAATCTGCAAGGTCCTTGATGATTATGTCATCGGCCAGACCCATGCCAAACGCGTGCTGTCGGTTGCCGTCCATAATCATTACAAACGCCTGAACCATGGCGGCAAGGGCAGCGAAGTCGAGCTTGCCAAGTCCAATATCCTGCTCGTCGGCCCGACCGGCTGTGGCAAGACGCTGCTGGCGCAGACGCTGGCGCGTATCCTCGACGTGCCCTTCACCATGGCCGATGCAACGACACTGACCGAAGCCGGCTATGTCGGTGAAGATGTCGAAAACATCATTCTGAAGCTGTTGCAGGCATCCGATTATAATGTCGAACGGGCGCAGCGCGGCATCGTCTATATCGATGAAATCGACAAGATCAGCCGGAAGGCCGATAATCCTTCGATCACCCGCGACGTGTCGGGCGAAGGCGTGCAGCAGGCGTTGCTGAAGATCATGGAGGGCACCACGGCGTCGGTGCCGCCCCAAGGCGGCCGCAAACATCCGCAGCAGGAATTCCTGCAGGTCGATACAACCAACATCCTGTTCATCTGCGGCGGCGCGTTTTCGGGCCTTGATCGCATCATCGGCGATCGGCTGCAGGGCAAATCCATCGGCTTTGGCGCGCATGTCGCGGCACCCGATGAGCGGCGGGTGGGCCAGTTGCTGATGAAATGCGAGCCCGAGGATCTGCTGCGTTTCGGCCTGATTCCGGAATTCATCGGCCGTCTGCCGGTGATTGCGACGCTCGAAGATCTGGATGAAGCGGCCTTGATCAAGATCCTGACCGAACCAAAAAATGCCCTGTCAAAGCAATATGCGCGACTGTTCGAGATGGAAGGCATGAAGCTGACCTTCCAGCAGGATGCGCTCGCCGCGATCGCCAAGCGCGCCATCGAACGCAAGACCGGTGCGCGCGGATTGCGCTCGATCATGGAGTCGATCCTGTTGGATACCATGTTCGAACTGCCGGGTCTGGAAGGCGTTGAGGAAATCCAGGTCGACAAGGATGTCGTTGCCGGCGTCAAGCAGCCGGTTCGCCTGCTGGTGGCCGACAAGGCGGCATAGCGCCACCGTTCGATGTAACGCACGGTGCGCTACATTGCGACAGGCAGCACTGCGCCGTTCGCGGGCGAAAACAATGCTTGTGATGGCCAGTCGCCGGGCAATGGCGCGACGATATGCAGTGGCGCTGCCGCATCATAGGGCAGGGTGATCGCGCGGGCGTGCAGGCGCATAGGGCCGCTGCGCTCCGATGTTTCGGCACCATAGACCGGATCGCCCGAAATCGCGTGCCCCAGCAGCTTTGCATGCACGCGCAACTGGTGGGTGCGCCCTGTCTCGGGTCGAAATTCAACGAGTCGCGCGGCGCGATCGATGACCTGCCAGTGCGTTACGGCGCGTTTACCGCGCCGATCGACAACCATCCGCCAGCCGGCCTCGGCGCTGGAAATCTTCAACAGCGGTGCATCGATGTTGCCATTATCGGCGTCAGGCAGGCCGTCCAATATCGCCCAATATGTTTTCTTGACCTGTCCGGCCTCGAACAGGGCCGAGACGGTTTTGACCGCCTTTGGATGCCGGGCAACGATCAGGCAACCTGATGTATCACGATCGAGCCGATGCGAAATGACCGGCAGGCGCTGATTGCCAAAGGCTAGGTCGGGCAGAAAATCCTCAAGACTGTCAGGGGTTTGCGGGCCGGGGTGGACGGCAAGGCCAGCCGGCTTGTCGATGATCACCAGATGCGTGTCGCGATACAGCAGCGCAAAAGGCAGGCCGGCAAGGTGCAGTGGAAATTCGGTTTTTTCGGCCATCATCTTTTGGTCATAGGCCAAAAGTTCGCATCGAAGTTAATCATTCCGCCGTGCTGCCGCTTTTAGGCTCACGGCGCCCCGCGACCCTCGCGGCAGCCGGGGAACCGAAACGGGAGTAATTGACATGACGGTAATCAATACCAACATCTCTGCATTGACGGCACAATCGGGCAGTCGCGTTGCCCAGAACAGCTTGATGATGGCGATGGAGCGTTTGTCGACCGGGCAGCGCATCAATTCCGCCAAGGACGATGCCGCCGGCCTTGCCATCTCGCAGCGCATGACTTCGGATGTTCGCGGCCTCGCCGTTGCCATCCGCAATGCCAATGATGGCGTCAGCCTGGCGCAGACCGCAGAAAGCGCCATGGGCGAAGTCACCAACATGCTGCAGCGCATGCGTGAACTTGCGGTCCAGGCAGCCAACGGCACGGTCACCGGCGATGATCGCAAGGCCATTCAGGCCGAAGTCAAGCAACTGACGGGTGAAATCGACAGCGTCGGCGGCCGGACCAATTTCAACGGCATCAAGCTGCTCGACGGCTCCGCCAAGGCGTTAACGCTGCAAACCGGCAGCCGCGCCGGCGAAACGGTCAGCTTTGCGATTGGTTCGACCCGCGCCAGTGACCTTGGCACCGGCCGCACCGCTGCCCTGACCGCGACGGGCAGTTTTGAAGCCGTCGCCACCAACTTGACCGCGAACCAGTCTTTGACCAGGGGTGACCTTGTCATCAACGGCGTCAGCATCGGTTCGGGCTCGGCCGATGATGACAATGTTTCATCGACCGAAAAGGCTGCATCGGCGTTGGCCAAGGCTGCCGCGATCAACCGGGCTTCGGCGGAAACCGGCGTTCGCGCTGTCGTTGGCAAAACCGTGCTCACTGGCTCGGCAATGACCGCAAGCGCCATCACCGGTGGCACCATCACGATCAATGGCAAGACAACGGCTGCGTTTGACACCACGACCAATGCCGCGGGCAGCCGCAAACTTGCCGCCGAAGCGATCAATGCCATTTCGGGCCAGACCGGCGTGACAGCGATCGATACCGGCGATGACAATGCCGGGATCAGGCTGGAAGCTGCCGATGGCCGCAACATCGTTGTTGCGTTCACGACCGCAACCGCCGCTGCCACCGGTGTCAAGGCCGGCGCCCAGTCGGGAACATTCTCGCTGGTGTCCGAAAACGGCCGGCCGATCAACGTCGAAAGCACCAGTTCAGGTCGGCTCAGCCGGTCGGGCCTGGCAGAGGGGTCGTTCGAACGCGGCGTTTCAACGGCATCGACGGACACACGGTCAGTCGCAGCAGCTGCGGCCTCGGCCTATACGCTCAACAATGGCGATCTTTCGGTCAATGGTGTCGCCATTCGCGGCGCCACCGCCGATGATGACACATTCTCGGATGCCAGCGCCCTGTCATCCAAGAAAGCCGGCAGCGCCATTGCCATTGCCAATGCGATCAATGCCGCCAGCGACAAGACCGGCGTGACCGCCAAGGCCAATGCGCAGACCATTTCGGCAACGACCACCACGGTCATCGCCGCAACGGCGACGGCAACGCTGGGCATCAACGGCGTCAACATCGATATCACGCTCAATCAAAACGACTCTGCCCAGGCAACGCGCGCCAATGTTGCCAAGGAGATCAACAAATATTCGGGCCTGCATGGTGTGACAGCAGCCGATAATGGCCGTGGCGGGCTTGATCTGACGGCCGCAGATGGCCGCAACGTCAGCGTCTATTTCGACGCAGCCGAAGGTACGGCGGCAAACTTCGGGCTTGCCGGTGCCACCATCAAAGGCACGGGCACGACCTATACCGCGCTTGGCGTTGCCGATCCGACGAACTTGTCGGCGGCGTCGGTCAACACCTCCTATGCAACCGTCAAATTGACCTCGTCAAAGGGGATCGAAGTGGCGGCGGGCAGCCTTGCCTATGGCACGTCATCGAACTTCACCCGGCTTGGCTTTGAAGAAAACAGCTATGGCACCGACAAGGGCGGCCTGAAGCTGAAGGACATCGATGTGATGACGCAGGACGGGGCCACATCGGCGCTGTCAGCGATCGATGAAGCACTGAGTTCGGTCAGCCTTGACCGCGCCAATCTGGGTGCTGTCCAGAACCGGCTGGAAGCAACGGTCAACAACCTGTCTTCGAATTCAGCCAATCTGGTGTCGTCGCGCTCGCGCATCGTTGACGCCGATTTCTCGGTGGAAACGACGAACCTCGCCAAATCGCAGGTTCTGGGCCAGGCGGCCCAGGCGATGCTGGCGCAGGCCAACCAGTCACAGCAGCAGGTGCTGTCGCTGCTGCGGTAACATCAAAGTCCGGGAGGGCCGTGAACGGAAGGGCGGTCGCTGGCAACAGCGGCCGCCTTTACGTTGGATAGCCAGGCGCCGCCGGGCCTTCCGCCGGGGCTGATCAGCCCTTGAACACGATATGCGATTCGACGAACCACAGGTCCTTGTCGATACCGCGCGAGATTTCGGTAAAAATGTCTGCCGTGGTCGGATCTTCGGCATCGGTGGTGGCCATAATCGCTTCGTGGACCAATTTGCCAAAGCCTGCGAGCACTTCTGCCACCGCCTCGATGTGGCTCATCTCATCGGCGATGCCCAGCGGATAGGGCGTAAGGCTCGATCGCTTTGCCGAAACCTGCACCGTGCCATTGGCAACCCCGCCCAGCTGGCCGACGCGTTCGGCGATCAGGTCGGAATAATCCTCGACGTTGCTCGATACCGTATCGAACAGTTCGTGGACGGCGATAAAGGCCGGGCCACGCACATTCCAATGCGCCTGCTTCATCTGGGCATGCAGATCGATTGCCGCGGCCAGATGGGCGTTCAGAATATCGATCGATTGCGCCCGGATCGTCGCATCCAGCGTATTGTGAGTCGGCTGTTTTCCGCCACTCTTGGGATTTTTTTGCATATCAGTAGCCATTTCAGTCTCCAGTTGAACCAATGTTTCGAATTTACACCGCCCGGCGAACTTCAATGCAATCCGGGCGCTCTTCTCTGATTCTGCCGTCTGTCGAACCATAGCTCATGCCGGACAACGGTGACATAAGGAACATGATGCCCGGTCATTGTCATGCCCATGACGCGCACGATCGTTGATCAGTTATTCGGCATTGTCATTTGAATGATGGACGTTTCCGATCAGCCTTGCTATCGCGCCCCTCCCGGCCAGGTCGGGCTGGATCGGTGGCCGAGTGGTCGAAGGCGCACGCCTGGAAAGTGTGTAGGGGTCCAAAGCCCCTCGAGGGTTCGAATCCCTCCCGATCCTCCGACCGGCTGGCAAAACAGGCGCGTTTTCGACCATGGCGCTAACCCAGCTGGACCTTTGCGACCTTGTCGGCATAGTCTTTTTTGGGGTCCGATCCCAGCAACATGCGCAGGCCGGCAAAGACGCTCGACGCGTTTTCCCAGATTTCGGCATCGGCCGGATCAAATCGCAGCAGCGCCAGCTTGGGATCATCCTTGCCGGTGTACCAGGCGGCCACGTACGGGTTCCACAACCGATCGATGACGGCAAGATCGTCGTAACGCGCGACAGCGCCATGGACACAGGCGAATAAGTCATGATCCTTGCTGGCAAAATTCATAACGCCAGCATTTGATTGCGACAATGACTGAACGATGCTGTTGTCCGTCGATGTAAAGAACCAGATTGCCGTTTCGCCGTCTTCGAACTGCGCCGTCATCGGCCGGGTATGGCCTTCATCAACCATGGCAAGGCCCAGCATCACGGTCATATCCGACCGCAACGCGGACCAGAATTTCGTGATCAGTTTATCGTCTGACATGCTCGTCTCGCTTTTTTGTCAAGGATGCTGCGGATGTCGAACCGGGCGCTAATCGTTGTACGGCCCGGGCACTTTGAAAACGTCCTTGTCCCGATCGGGTTCCCGCCATGGTGCGATTTTGCCGCATCCTCTTTGTTGCGGTCGCCGATCGCATCGTGCAGACATGCGTCTGTCAGCACCTGTTGCAGACGCTGGTCGATCGGGTAAAACTGAGTGGTGCTTGGCGGGTAATTGGCACGAAGCGGGGCAATAAATGACCGGACGGCGCGTGTTGGTGATCGAGGATGATGCAATCCTTGGCATGTTGCTGGCGGATTTGCTTGAGCTGATGGGCCATGTGGTTTGCGGTATCGAGACGACCGAGGATGCCGCCGTCGCCGCCGCGGCCGGCTTGCATCCTGATCTGCTGCTGGTGGATGGGCGGCTTGCGGCCGGTACGGGCTGGGGCGCCGTCGATCGTATCTGCGCTGAAACCCCGGTCGCTTATGTCTTTGTTACCGGCGACCGGACGCTGATCGAGGCCCGGCCCAACACGATCTTGCTCGAAAAGCCCTATAACGAAGCGCGACTGGCCGCCGCCATCGAACAGGCCGTTGCGCACAACAACGCTGCTTCCGGCGCGCCGCCCGCCTGATGGCATCGGCAGCCGGCGCATGCGGGCCGGATCAACCGGCGATTGCCGGCGTCATCGCAGCATCGATCGTCTCACGAACCTTGCCGGCCAATTGTGTCACGGTGAATGGTTTGGGCAAAAAATCCACCCCGGGCGCCAGTGTCAACGGGCTGTTGTCGGCATTGCGATTATAGCCGGTCGTATACAGCACCGGAATTTCGGGCCGGACGGCTGTGATTTTACGCGCCAGGTCCTGGCCGTTCATGTTCGGCATGACGATGTCCGTGAACAGCAGCGCGATATTGGGGTTCTGGTCGAACAGCGTGAGCGCTGTGACACCATCAGAGGCCGTGATGACTTCATAGCCAAGCTCGATCAGCGCTGCGACCGACATGGCGCGAACCCGGTCGTCATCCTCGACGACCAGCACGCTTTCCCCGGCCCGGGCGCGCGGGCTGGTCATGGCATCGACAATCGCCCGGTCACGCGGCGCCTCGACGATAACCCCCTCATGGCGAGGCAGATAGATAGCCACGGTGGCGCCGCTGCCAGGCACTGACGAAATTTTCAGATGGCCGCCCGATTGGCGGGCAAAGCCATAGACCTGGCTCAGCCCAAGGCCCGTGCCCTTGCCGACGGGTTTGGTGGTGAAAAACGGATCGATCGCCTTGGCCAGAACGTCTGCGGACATGCCCGGACCGTCATCCGACACGGCGACCATGACAAATTGTCCGCGCATGGCATCGCCTTCGGGCCGGGCGTCATCATTTTCCAGCACGATATTGGCTGTCTTGATGATGACGTGGCCGCCGCCGTCGACCGCGTCCCGGGCATTCACGGCAAGATTGAGCAGGACATTTTCAATCTGGCTGCGATCGGCATTGACCATCCAGAGGTCGGCATCCAGTTGCGTTTCAAGCTTGATCGTTTCGCCAAGCGTGCGCCCAAGCAGATCGGCCAGGCCGGTGACAAGGGTGTTGATGTCGGTCACCACCGGCAAAAGCGGCTGTTGGCGGGAGAAGGCCAGCAAGCGGTTGGTCAATTGCGCAGCCCGTTCGGCACCATCGAGCGCATAGCCGAGATAGGGCATGACATCCTGGCCACCTTTTTCAAGGCGGCGCCGCGCCAGATCCAGCGACCCGATGATGACAGCCAGCATATTATTGAAATCATGGGCTAATCCACCGGTCAATTGGACGACGGCTTCCATTTTCTGCAATTGCCTGACCTGCGCATCGGCAAGCTTGAGCGCCTGGGTGCGTTCGGCGACGCGCGCTTCAAGGCCCAGCTGGACGGCCGTTGCGATGCGATTGCGCTCGGCTTCGCGTCGTGCCTCGCGCGCGCTGCGCAAGGCAAAGCCGAATGACACGATCAAGCCGATGGTCAGCAAGCCGCCCAGCGCTGCGAGCCGCAGCATGGCCATGCGGGTGACGGCGACTTCGGCATCGGCGACCGCACCACGAATTTTCAACAGTCGTGATTCTTCGGCGATGATCACCGCCATGATCGTGCGGGCGCGTTCCATTGCTACGCGGCCGTCGCCGGCCAGGGTTTGCGCTCGCAGCCCGGCCAGATTGCCGGCGTCGGTTTCGGCCACGCGGTCGGCACTAAAGGCCAGTTTTCGTTCGACAATGTCATCGAGCGCTCGCAAATTGGCGCGCTGCACATCGCTATCCGCCGACAGACGCCGCAATTGCATGAGATCCCGTTCAAGATTGACGCGACCCCAGCGATAAGGTTCTAGAAACCGCCGATCACCTGTGATCGCATAGCCGCGCTGCCCGGTTTCAATGTCATCGAGCGCGGTCAGCACGCGTTGCGCCTGGTATAATACCTTGACCGTATGCACTTCGCGATCTGCGGCCCGGTCACGGCGTTCGTTACTGCGCAGACCTTCCACCACAAAGGCCCCGCCCAACAAGATAAAGCTCAGTATTGCCACGATAATGAGCGTCCAGGTGCCGCGCGACGACGCAGCATACGGCTCGATTGCGGCATTGCTTGCTGTCTGGGGATCGGGATCGATCATAACGCCTAATAACCCCCCAGCAGCAAACTGAAAACCTCCGTGCCGATAAAAGGGAACTTTCAGCGTTATCAGCGGTTGGCCTTATATCATCAAGACGGAAAAAATGCCGTTATGGCAATCATGTACACTCCGCGCCAGGCGCCAATTTTCGACCGGCTGCACGGCGGCGTTGCCCCTGCGCGTGTGGCGCCGGCCTGCATTCTGTCGGCGCAAGCGCCTGGCGGCCGGCAAATCCTGCCGCCGCAATTTTGGCCCGCAAATTGACCGGCAAGCCGATCATCGGCAGCGACGCCTTGCCGGGCACTGCTGCGCGACGGCCGGGACAATCGCTTCCCGAGGTCGCGGCACCATTTTTGCTGGGCAAGGTGTTTGCGGCAAATTCGAGTGATCCAGTGCCCGATGATATGGCCTTGCTGTTGCGGTCGATCGAGGGAAAGATCGCCACATCCAATGTTTCCCGTCGCCCACTTTAGCCGATATGCGGCCCGGGCCTGTTCACAGACCCGCTGGCCCGCCCTTGGCTGTGGACAGCAAAGTTTTTCGTGCCCGTGATCGAGTCCATGCGAAGGGTCGTCGACATCAGCCGCCATGGCGTCAAGCGCTGCCTCGCCGGTCTATTCATATTCGCGCTATTGCCGCTGACATTCGTAGCAATCTGGCAAAGCTGGAGCGATTTCAGCGCGGCTGAGGCCCGATCCAGCCAGCAATTGATCGAGGCCGCCAACATGATTGCGCGTGTCGAGGCGACGCGGATCGACGGTATCAGCAGCATTTTGAGACTGGCGGCCGGCGATCAGGATGTCGTACTGGGGGGCGATCGCTGCGTCACTGGCTTGCGGCGCTTTGCCGATGCTTTTGATGCAGTCACCGACTTGCAGATCATCGACGCAGCCGGGCACAGAATTTGTGCAACAGCCAAGGAACCGGTCAGCACGGCAAAGATCGAAGGAAATGATCGCCAAGATTGGCAGAAATCCGGATTTTTTCTGCAAACCGGGGTTGATCCACGCCGCCAATCAAAAGTCATCCACGCCGTACTGCCGCTGTCCGGTGGCGCCACGGCAATCGTCGCAACGCTTGGCCCCGGCTGGCTGCAGAATGCCCTGCCGGCAAATGCGGGCGCTGGCGCGGCTGCAGCCATGATTGTCGACGTCAAGGGCCGGATCGTGATGAGCGATGGCCAGCTGCAAGTTTCAGCGCTGGCAATTTCCGCGCCCGGGCAAAATGCGATCGATATCGTCGATGCCGGCGGCCGGCACTGGCACTATGCAGTTGCGCCGATCATGCCCGATCTGGCCGCGTCGACTCCGCTGTTTATTGCCTATGCGGTGCGACAATCGCCGTCATTCGGTGCTGCATGGTGGCAGGCGCGGCTGGGGCTGTTTTTGCCCTTGTTCGCCGTTCTTCTGGCGGCCGGCGCCCTTTGGAGGGGGGCAGATCGTGTTATATTGTGCTGGCTTCGGCACCTGGGGATTATGTCGACCGCGGTCCAAGCCGGCGATTTCAGCGCGCGCACTGGCCCATTCAGCGCGGCGCCGCATGAATTTCGCGGGCTGGCGCATGCCTTTCAGGACATCGGGCATACTGTTTGCAACGGCCAATCGGAACTGCGGGCGATTGCGGCTCGGGAACAGGTGCTGACCCGCGAAGTCCATCACCGTGTCAAGAACAATCTCCAGATTGTCGCCAGCTTGCTGGAGTTGCAGCTGGGCCAGGTTCGGGCCGGGCCTGGCCGGGCCGTGCTTGAACAGACGCGGCTGCGAGTCGCGGTCCTGGTGTTGGTTCACCAGCTTTTCTATGCCACCGGCAATACGGTGCAAGTATCTTCGGCGCGGTTGTTGGGGGAGGTCTGCGTTCTTGTTGCGGCGGACGAGCGGGCCGTTTCGCGCGTCACGCTTGCGACCGATATCGATGATCAGCCGATCGAACTCGATGCCGCGGTGCCGCTGGCCATGTGGTTGCTGGAAACGCTGTCGAACGCCTATCGGCATGCCTTTCCCGAACCCCGTGGTGGCTCGATCGCGATTCGCTTCGGTACGGTCGATGACGGGCTTGCGCTATCGGTCAGCGATGACGGGATCGGCATCGGCGATGCGCCGCGCGGCATTGGTCTACGCTGGATTTTCGGGATTGCGCGGCAATTGGGAGGGCAAACGGAATCCCGCGCCGTGGCGGCCGGGACGATGCTGGTTTTGACATTTCCGGCACCGCATGCGACCAACCGCGCCGCAGCAATGGCCGGCCATCTCGCGGAACCATCGACCAGCGCAGCCGTCTGAATGGGTCGCTTGCTGGCCCAAATTTTCGCCGCCAAACTTTAGCCGCCCTGATGCGAAGGCATCTTGCTGCGGCCATCCAGCAGCGCTTCCAGGGCGGCGCGGCCGCGAGCGACACGGGATTTGATCGTGCCGACGGCGCAATTGCAAATGGCAGCGGCCTCCTCATAGGCCATGCCGTTGGCACCGACCAGAATCAGCGCTTCGCGCATGGCGGGCGGCAATTGCATCATGGCGCGATTGGCATCCATCAGGTCGATATTGCCTTCCTGGCTTGAAGGCTGGGCCAGCAAGGCCTCGGCACTGGCTTCGTCATAATCGCCCTTGAAGCGATTGCGGCGCATTTCACTGAGATAATGGTTGCGCAAGATCACGCTCGTCCAGGCGCGCATGTTGGTGCCCGCTTCAAAACGGGCGCGGGCCGCCCAGGCCTTGAGCATGGTTTCCTGGACAAGATCATCGGCCAGATCGACGCTGCCTGAAATCGATCGGGCATAGATGCGAAGTTTGGGGATGACGGCGGACAATTCCGCCTTGAAGGCAGCGTCGGTCAGGCCGTTGCGCGGCGGTGCCTTTACTGGCTTTTCGCCCTTGCCCATGCGTTCGAGCAAATCGGCGAATATCGGCGGTAGCGATTCATCTTCCGCCGTTGCAAAGGCCAGCCGCAACAGCGACCCGATGGCCTGTGGCCAGATATGCGATCCCGCACCTGAATCGCTGCCGGTGGTTGACGATGGCAATTCGGTCATCGGTCGGCTCCTACAGGCCAAAAGGCGCGGTGGAATTGAAGAATAGCGCCTGGGCAAGCGTGGCTTCAACGGTTTCCTGCTTGAAGGGCTTGGGGATCAGCAAGGTCGGTTCAGGACGCGCGCCGGTCAACAGCCGTTCCGGAAAGGCGGTGATGAAAATCGCCGGGGTGATCCGGTCCGCCAATATATGCTTGACCGCATCGATGCCGCTGCTGCCATCGGCAAGCTGCACATCGGCCAAAACGAGGCCGGGGGCTTTTTTGGCGAAGGCAGAGACTGCCTCATCATAGGTAGTGACGATCGCCGAGACCTGATGTCCCAGATCGGTCACGATCGCTTCCAGATGCATGGCGATGATCGGTTCATCCTCGATGATCAAGATATCGGTGCGGGTCTGCGCGGCGATATCGGCCATCGCGTCCGCCACCAGCGCATCAACCCGCGATTCCCGGCAATCCATGATCAGCGCGATTTCATCCGGTGAAAAACCCTCCATCGCGCCCAACAGCAAGGCCTGACGCGAGGCGAGGCCAACGCCGGCAAGGCGCAGCGAGGCGATATCGGCGTGGCTCATCCCCGGCTTGACCGTCGCCGGGCCTGCTGTGGCGTCAAGCCCTTCGGCATATTGCTGGAAGCAGCAGTAAAGCGCGATACGCGGCGCCACGCCACCTTCAAGCAAGGCGAGCAGCGGGCGGCTATCGGTGACCAACCCCGCCAGCGTTGCCCGCACAAGCTCATCCCCCGCCATCTGCGAACCGCTCAAGGCGCGCGCATAACGGCGCAGGAATGGCAGATGTGGTGCCAGTTTTTCCGCAATCGACATATTTTCCCCCGCCGACATCACGCCCTCATATCCATCCGCCCATACGCAAAACGCGCGATACCGTCTT
>JBBRIC010000056.1:0-16640 GCA_038221665.1 Sphingomonadales bacterium | reverse complement strand
GCAATGCAAAGGGATCGCGCGAACCAGTCGGTTTTTCGCCGATGGCAAAAAAACCAACCAACGTATCCAGCTTGTCCGCCAGCGCCACCGCCACACTCACCGGCGCTATGGGCACATCATCGCCCTGCCCTACCGGTTTATAATGATCGCGGATGGCATCGGCGACCGCCGGGTCTTCGCCGGCCAGCAGCGCCAGATAGCGGCCGGCGATGCCCTGCACTTCCGGAAATTCGCCGACCGTTGCCGAGACCAGATCGGCCTTGCACAGGCGCGCCGCGCGTTCGGCGAGGTCCGCCAATTCTACCTGCCGCCCCGGGGCGGCAGTGACGGCGCCGGATTCTACCAGCCAGTGCGCCAGCTTGGCCACGCGCTCGACCTTGTCGGCGACCGTCCCGAGTTTTTCATGGAAGACGATATCGGCGAGCTTGGGCAGAAACGCGTCCAACCCGCCGGCCTTGACTGTCGCAACATCCTGATCCCAAAAGAATTTCGCGTCCGCCAGCCGCGCGCCGAGCACGCGCTCATTACCCGCGACAATCGCCGCCCCGCCGTCGCTCGCCGCCAAATTGGCGATGCAGACAAAGGCCGGCGCCAGTGCTCCCGCGCCGTCCGCGCAGGCGAAATATTTCTGGTTGGTGCGCATGGTCAGCTGGATGATTTCGCGCGGCACGGCGAGGAACGCCGGATCGAACCCACCCGGCAGCGCCACCGGCCATTCGGTCAGCCCGGCGTTTTCGGCAACCAGCCCCGCATCTGGGATGATGGTCAGGGCGCTTGCCGCCACCGCCGCCGCCGCCGCCGCCGCGCCCGCTTCGATCAAGGCCCGGCGCTCGGCCGAACTGACGATGACCTTGGCTGCCAGCAATTGCGCGCCATAACTGTCGGCGCTGTCGATGCTGACGGGCTCGGGGGCATGGATGCGATGCCCGCGCGTCAACCGCCCGGCGGCAATGCCGTGCGCTGTCAATCCGATGATATCGCCATCCAGCAGCGCCACGATCCCGGTCAGCGGCCGCACCCAGCGCGGGCTGCCCGCCGCCGCCGACGCCGCCCCCCAGCGCATCGATTTCGGCCAGGCGAAATCGGCGATGATGGCGGGGATGAGATCGGCAAGGATCGCCGCCGCCGCGCGCTCCGGCGTGTCGATACGGGCGAACAGCACCATACCCTTGGGCGTCTGCCGTTCTTCCAGTGCATCGCGCGTCAGCCCTGTCGAGCGCAAAAACCCGGCGATGGCCGCCTCGGGCGCGCTTGCCGCCGGGCCCTTGCGCTCCTCCCGCGTGGCCGTACTCGCTGCGGCCATATCGCGCGCGATCAGCCATAGCCGGCGCGGCGTCACATCGGCGATGACCTCGCCATGCGCCAGCCCGGCGGCCTGCATACCCTCGACAAAGCGTTTGCGCAGCTGTTCGGCGGCGGCGGCCTGCATCCGCGCCGGGATTTCCTCGCTGGCGAGTTCCAGCAGAAACTTCACGCCGCCGGCTCCACCCAGCTATCGGCAACGCCCTTCACCAGATCGCGGACCCGGCCGATATAGGCCTGGCGCTCCGCCACCGAAATCACGCTGCGGGCGTTCAACAGGTTGAAGATATGGCTGGCCTTGATCGCCTGGTCATAGGCCGGCAGCGGCAGGCCGACGGCCAGCAACGCCCGGCATTCGTCTGCAACATCCTTGAAATGCTGGAACAGCCGCCCGGTATTGGCATGTTCGAAATTATAGGCGCTGAACTGTTCTTCGTTCTTCCGGAACACATCGCCGTAGCTGACGCCGGCATCATTGTAGCGCAGGTCTTCATATTTATCGACGCCCTGCACATACATCGCCAGCCGTTCGAGACCCATGGTCAATTCGCCAGCGACGGGTGCGCAATCATAGCCGGCAACCTGCTGGAAATAGGTGAACTGGCTGATTTCCATGCCATCGCACCAGACTTCCCAGCCCAGTCCCCAGGCGCCCAGCGTCGGTGATTCCCAATCATCCTCGACAAAGCGGATGTCGTGCAGCTGGCGATCGATGCCGATGGCATCCAGCGAGCCGAGATACAGATCGATGAGATTATCGGGCGAAGGTTTCAGGATCACCTGAAACTGGTAATAATGCTGCAGGCGATTGGGGTTTTTGCCATAGCGGCCATCGCTTGGCCGCCGGCATGGTTGCACAAAGGCGGCGCGCCACGGCTGTGGCCCCAGCGCGCGCAATGTCGTCGCCGGATGAAAGGTGCCGGCCCCCATCTCGACATCATAGGGTTGCAGGATGGCGCAGCCGTGCCCGCCCCAATAGGCCTGGAGCGTGAGGATGATATCCTGAAATGACAAGGAACGCAGTGGACGGCCTTCGCAGCTGCAAAATCTGGTTCGGGTGTAGCGGCGGCGAGCCTATAGGGTCAACCTGCCCGGACCCTGATTTCAGGGGGTTTTGATATCGGCGCGGCCGGCCTGCATCGCCACCAGCCAGTCCAGAATCGCCGCATCGTCCGCCACATCGACCGGCGCCTTGTAATTTTTCCGCATATGGATCAGCGCCTCCTGCCATTCGGCGCGAGACTGCTGCGGCTGGTTGAGCACCATTTCGGTCGAATGGCAGGCAAGGCAATTATTGTTGATGGCATCGGGGCTCGGCTTGCCCGCGCCGAAATCGGCGAACATTGCGTCCGAAAACGGCAGTTCGATGCGCGCCGGCGCCGCTGCCACCAGCACCGAAGCAGCAAGGCCAATCAAAAGCGTGGACAGGATGTGCATCAAATGATCGTCACCGGGGTCGGTTCGACCTGGCCGCGCATGAAACCATTGGGGTTCCAGATGCCCGTCAATGGCTGGACGACACCCTTTGTGTTGGTCACCCGCGCCATCAGCACGGCCGGCCCGCGCGGCGGCGACATGGCGGCGTCAAAGCGCCTGAAACCATAAACATCATTGTCCTTGCCCAGTGTCGCCGGGGCCCAGTTCTTGCCGCCGTCGCTGGAAACCGCAACGCTTGCCACCCCGCAATCGCCGCCCATCGCGATCCCGCCGATGGCGATCCCGGGCGCAAGCGCCAGCTTCGCACCGGCGGCATGGCTGGTGATGAAGGCGCGCGGCACCATCCGGCTGATCGGGCGTCTGGGGAAATTCGTCGCGCCCGGCGCCACCCCGGCATCGGGCGTATCGGGGATATGATAGGCCTTGGCCATCCAGTAATTATCGTCGGGCTTGTCGAGTATTTCGATCCGATCGAGCATTTTGACCCAATAGGTCGAATACCAGCCCGGCACCACCAGCCGCAGTGGAAAGCCATTCAGGATCGGCAACGCCTCGCCATTCATCGCCCAGGCGATCATCACCTCGCCATCGAGTGCGTGATCGACCGCGAGCGATTTGGCAAAATCGGGCGCATCGTCAACCAGCGGCGTGTCGAGCCCCGAAAAGCGCAGCGCCAGCGCGCCCGGCTTGATCGCCGCCCGCGCCATCACATCCTGCAGCCGCACCCCCGTCCAGCGCGCATTGCCCATTGCGCCATGCCCCCATTGGGCGCCGGCGATGCGCGGTTCAAAGTGCCCACGCGAATTGCCCGAACATTGGTTGACGGCGGTGATCTCGAAATGCGGCAACGCCTTCAGATCGGCGAGCGACAGTTGCAGCGGCTTTGCAACATGCCCATCGATTGTCAGCCGATGCGCCGCTGCATCGATTTCGGTCGGAAACGGCCAGTGCCAGCGCACATAGAAACGGTCATTGGGAGTCAACACCCCCTTGTCAAAGACCGCCATCGGCGTTTCCAGCAGCGGCTGCGAGGTGCGCTGCAGGATCATCTGGCGCTTGCCGGGAAAGGCATCGGTCAAGGGCCGCAACGAAGGCCCGCCGGGCAGCTGCAGATCGACCTGCGCTGCGAACAGCGGCGAAGCGGCAGAGGCTGCCGCAAGCGCGAGGAATTGCCGACGATCAGTCACCCGCATTGCCTAACGCCAACGCCCTGCAAAGACCAGTCATGCTGCGCGTTGCAAACTGGATTTGTGGTCACCACAAATTTTTCCCGTCGATAACTGTGACCGGCCAGTCCGCTGCCTCGAAATCATCGAACAAGCGTGCGTTGATGCCGATGCGGCGGGTGGTGCCATCCCATTTGCCATCGGGTTCGAACGCGGGGCTGTCGGAATAAAGGCTGCATCCGCATGCGCTGCAGAAATGGTGGGCCACCTGTTTCGTCTGCCAGCGATAGATGGCGTCGCATGTTGCTTCGGTCACTTTGAGTTGGTCCGGCCGATAGTAAGCGTGAAGCAGGCCGCGTTTGGAGCAGAATGAACAGGTGCAGCGGGTCAGCGTCTCCGGTAGTTCGCCGTCGACCGCGAAGGCGTTGCGGCCGCAATGGCAATGGGCGGTCAGAATCATCGAACACACTCCAGTTTCGGACACCAGTCAGTCCCGCGAGCTTCGGGCGTTAAATCAAGGATTGTCCAAAGCGATGCGATGTCGGGCGCGTCACGGGGGTCCAAACCAGGGTCGGCCATCACCAATGTCAGCGCACGCGACCAGAACAGGCGCACCCTGCCGCCATCAAAAGCCACCGCAATTGCTCGGCCCCGGCGCGCCGGCGAAGCGCGCATCGATCCAGTCGAGCGTTGCGCCGGCAGTGTCGGCGGCGCTGGTTTCATGGCCCTTGCCGCGGATCGGCAGATAGCGCAGCACGGCCCCATTGGCGCACAGCCGCCGGGCGAAATTGCGCGTTACCTCGCTCCCGACAATCGCATCATCGGGGTTCTGGGCGATCAGGAACGGCACGCTATAGGGCCGGTCGGCCGGGCTATTGTCGCGGGCAATTTGCGCCCAGGGCTGAATTTTACCCAAATTCACCGTCTTCAGGTCGTGCCGCAGCGCCGCCACACCAAGCATCGTCGTAATTTTGGGTTTTGTATCGAGTTCGATGCAATTATTCTGCGCCAGCCGGGTGATGATGCCTTGGGTTGATTTCCCGCCCAGCGTTGAAAGCGGCGCGCCATAATATTGCGACCAGCTATAGGCCGCAAAGGCCGTGATGAACGCGCGCACCGACGGATCGCCGCCAGCGGTCAGATTTGCAACCAGATCGGTTGTCGGCGCTGCGGCGGCTACCCCCATCAGCCGCAGGTCCGGCGCATAGGCGCGCGCCAATTGCCCCGTCCACAGCGCCGCATGGCCGCCCTGCGATTCGCCCCAGACGGCAAAAACCGCGCCAGCCCTCACCGACTTGATGCCGCGCGCCGCGCGCACCGCATCGAGCACCGATCGCCCCTCGCTGCGGCCAACCAGATAGCCATGCGGCATCGGGCTGCCCAGCCCCGGATAGTCAGGCGCCACGACCGTATAGCCGCGCCGAACCGCCGCATTGAGGCCCGCCGTGGCCCGGTAGAAATTATCGCTCAACGACGGCGCGCAGGCGGGCGCAACGCCCCAGCTGCCGTGCGCCCAGGCAAGCACCGGGCGTGGCTTTGCCGGACGCGCACCGGGCGGCGCCACCACCATGCCGGTGACTTTAATCGGCGTACCGGCGTCGTTCGTCGTCCAATATTGCACGCGCCACGCCTGCATGTCGGGCGGTGCGTTTGCGACGGCGCGGGCGCTGATCAAGGTCCCCGGCGGCGCCGCATTGGCCGGGATCGCCAGCAAGCCGAGCAAAATCAAGGCTGGCCAATACATCCAAAATTCCCTTGCCCGGCGCCGTTTTGGCTGTTCGTTCAGGCGCCGTGGAGAATATGCATCACATCGCCGTCGTGCACCACATAGTCCTTGCCTTCGGAACGCAATCGCCCGGCATCGCGCGCGCCTGCCTCCCCGCCCAGCCGCACATAATCATCGTAGGCGATGGTTTCCGAACGGATGAATTTCTTTTCGAAATCGCCATGGATTTCGCCGGCTGCCTGGGGCGCGCGGGATCCTTGCCTGACCGTCCAGGCCCGGGCTTCCTTGGGGCCGACGGTGAAAAAGGTCAAAAGCCCGAGCAGTTGATAGGCCGCTGTCACGACACGCGCGAGGCCGGTTTCGGCAAGGCCCAGCGATTCCAGATATTCCTGCCGATCGCCCGGCGCCATCGTCGCGATTTCGGCTTCGATGGCGGCCGATACGACCACCGACCCGGCGCCGATGCCCGCCGCCATGGCAGCGACGCTGCGGGAAAATTCATTGCCGCTGGCAGCGCTCGCCTCATCGACGTTGCAAATGTATAAAACCGGCTTGGCAGTCAGCAATTGCGCCAGTTTCAGCGCCCGGGCTTCTTCCTCATCCTTTGGTTCAACCAGCCGCGCGGGCTTGCCATCGCGCAAGAGGTCCAGCGCCTGCGCCAGCACAGCGGCATCGATCCTGGCCTGTTTGTCACCCTGTGCGGCTTTTTTAACGAGCGCGGGCACGCGCTTTTCAAGGCTTTCAAGGTCCGACAGCATCAGCTCCGTCTCGACCGTTTCGGCATCCGCGACAGGATCGATCCGGCCATCGACATGGGTTACATCATCATCTTCAAAACAGCGCAGCACATGCACGATGGCATCGGTTTCGCGGATATTGGCGAGGAACTGATTGCCCAGCCCTTCGCCCTTTGAGGCGCCCTTCACCAGCCCTGCGATGTCGGTAAAGCCCAATTGCGTTTCGATGATCTTTTGCGAATGGGCGATGGCGGCCAGCGCCTGCAGCCGCGCATCGGGCACCGCGACATTGCCAACATTCGGCTCGATCGTGCAGAACGGATAATTCGCGGCCTGCGCTGCCGCGGTCTGGGTCAGGGCGTTAAACAACGTCGATTTGCCGACATTGGGCAGGCCGACGATTCCGCAACGAATGGGCATGGTTCAGGTCCTTTTCCGCCCGACAGATCGAAAGGCGGCGACAATTGGCTCAGGGTCTTGCCGATGGCGAGCCTGTGCGACACGCCCCTAAAGCGCGATGGCATTGCCCGCAAGCATCACCGGACATGATCATCGTTGCGGCAGCGTGCGCAGCGCGATCTCGCTCATGAAACGCGCTTCGTCGCCGGCCAGCAGCCAGGCTATTTCGCCCGCCATCACGCCCAGCAACGCGGCCAGCGGCTCCAGCTCGGGCCTGGCGAAATTGCCCAGCACATGCCCGGTGACCCGATCCTTGTGGCCGGGGTGGCCGATGCCGAGGCGGACGCGGGTGTAATCGGCGCCGATGTGCGCGTCGATGGAACGGATGCCATTATGCCCGGCAGCGCCACCGCCATGCTTCACCTTCACCCGGAACGGATCGAGATCGAGTTCATCATAAAATGCCGTCAGCGCGGTCGCGGGATCGATCTTGAAAAAACGCACCGCGTCGCCAACCGAACGGCCGCTGTCATTCATGAAAGTCGCGGGTTTCAACAGTGTCAGCTTTTGCGCGCCGATACGGCCCTCGCTGGCCAGCCCCTGAAACCGCGATTTCCAAGGGCCAAAACCATGCGCAGCGGCAATGGCATCGACCGCCATGAAGCCGATATTATGCCGCTGCAGGGCATGGGCTGCACCCGGATTCCCCAGCCCGGCGAAGATTTTCACTTCGCCGGGCTCGGAATTCAGGCCGCCACGACTTCGGTCGCAGCCGCGTCGACTTCACTTTTCAATGCCGATGGTGCGACCATGGTGGCAATGGTGAAATCGCGGTCGCTGATATGCGAGGTGACGCCGGTCGGCAGCACGACGGCGCTGATGTGGATCGAATCGCCGACATCGAGCCCGGCAAGGCTGATATCGATCTGGTCGGGGATGGCGTTCGAGGCGCAATCGAGCTGCAGTTCATGCCGAACGATATTGAGCACGGCGCCGCGCTTCATGCCGGGCGATTTATCTTCTTCGATGAAATGCACCGGCACTTCGACGGTGATGACGGCATTGCCGGCCAGACGGAAGAAATCGACATGGATCGGGCGGTCGCTGACCGGGTGAAACTGCACATCGCGCGGCAGCGTGCGGATCGCCTTGCCATCGCCGATCATGATTTCGACAACCGAGTTCATGAAATGGCCGGTTGAAAGCTGGCGGACGAGGATTTTTTCCTCGACATGGATGGGGGTGGCGGGCTGGCCGGCACCATAAATGACAGCAGGAACACGGCCGGTACGACGCACGGCACGAGAGGCTCCCTTGCCTGCCCGTTCGCGCATTTCGGCCGCGAGCTTCAGTGATTCGCTCATTGCGGGTCTCCAGAAAAATCAAAAACTTCGCGCCCCCCAGGCCTCCAGGGATGCAGAATCGGGAAAGACGCGAAGCGGTGGCGCATAGGGGATGCGCAGGCCAAAAGCAAGGTCCCGAGGCGCAGACCGTTGCGCGGCAGCGGCGTCAGGGCAACGGTTCCACCGTCAAGCCCCGGGCGCGCAACATCGCCAACAGGCCATTGTCGCAGCCAAAATGGCCGGCGCCGACGGCGATGAACAATTTGCCCGGGCGTTTCAGGACGCCGACGATCCAATCCGCCCAACGCCGGTTGCGATCCGTGATGAGGACCTTCATCAACAGTGGCGAGGCCTGTGCTTCGACAGCGAAATCCCGGGCCAGTCGATCGACATCGCCGCTGCGCCAGGCATCCAGCATCGCCGCCATGTCGGTGCGTGCCCCGGCCACATCGCCAAGCGTTGCCACCAGCAGCGCCAGCTGATCGGGTTCCGGCAGATTGGCGAGATAGTGCAATTGCTGTTCGGGCGTTTCCAGACCGACCAGGGGTTTTTTCAAGGCGCGCGCCCGGGCCAGCAAGGCCGGTTCAACGCCATTGCCAGCCGTAACCCCAAGCTTTTCCAGCATGGCCTCGCTGATCGTGATCGCGGCCAGCCAGGTCGCCATGCGATCGAGCGCTGCGATCGGCACACCGGCGGCAGCAGCGGCCGCCGGCAATTGCGCCGCTGTTGATGCCGGCAGGCGCTTGGCGAGGGGTTTTGCACCCGGAACCAGCCCAAGCGCCGCAACCGTCGGCTCCAGCGCCAGCGGATCATCGGGCAGGATGGTTTCAATGACCAATGTATCGGCGGCATCGAGCCGATCGCCGATGCGCGGCGCCAGCCAGGCCTCCCCCGCCGGCAACGCATGGACGGTGCCGAACAGGGTGATTTCGGTATCGGCATCCCGGATCAGCCAAAGCGCCGGGGCAGCGTTGACCGGCGCCGTCAGCCAGCCAGCCCACAGCAGGGCGGCAAGCCAATGCACCAGTATTTTCACGCCGGAACCTTTGGCCAATATTGATCCTTTAACAGGCGCTTGTACAATTTGCCGGTGTCATGGCGCGGCAGTTCGGCAAGGAAATCGATGCTTTTGGGGCATTTGACATGCGACAGCCGGGTGCGCACAAAAGCCAGCAGCTCGGCCTCCAGCGCCGGGCCGGCATTGGCCATGTCGCGCGGTTGCACGACTGCCTTTACCGCTTCGCCCATTTCGGCATCGGGCACCCCGAAAACCGCCACATCGGCGACTTCGGGGTGGAGCGTCAGGGCATTTTCAGCCTCTTGCGGATAGACGTTGACGCCGCCCGAAATGATCATGAAGGCAGCGCGATCGGTGAGGAACAGATAGCCATCACGATCGACATGGCCGATATCGCCAAAGGTCGCGCCATGTTCGCCCATGGCGCCAGCGGTCTTTTCCGGGTCATTATGATATTCAAAGCGCGTGCCGCCGGCAAAATAGATGCGGCCGGTCTGCCCCGGCGGCAGCGGCTGATCATCATCCCCCAGCACGCGGATTTCACCCAGGATCGATTTCCCCACCGAACCCGGCCGTTGCAGCCATTCGGCCGGGGTGATGGCGGTAAAGCCCGCGCCCTCGGTTGCCGAATAATATTCATGAATGACCGGGCCCCACCAATCGAGCATGGCGTGCTTCACATCGATCGGGCAGGGCGCCGCGGCGTGGATGGCGATTTTGAGGCTCGACAGATCATGGCGGGTGCGCGCTTCATCGGGCAGTTTCAGCATGCGCACGAACATCGTCGGCACCAGCTGGCTGTGCGTGATCCGGTATTTTTCGACCATGGCCAGATAGGTTTCCGGCTCGAATTTTTCCATCACCACGACCGTGCCGCCAAAACGATGCACCGCCATGCAATAGCGCAAGGGCGCGGCATGATAGAGCGGTGCCGGCGACAGATACATCATGCCCGGCGCAAATTGATACAGCATGGCGACCAGCCCGGTCAGCGCATCGCCGGCATCGATCGCGCCTTCGGGCAAGATGCCCTTGACGCCCTTGGGGCGGCCTGTGGTGCCGCTGGAATACAGCATGTCGCGGCCGCAGCTTTCATCGGCGATGCGCGCTACCGGCTGGTCGGCCAGCGCCGCATCGAGGTCGGCAAAACCCTCTATGCCGCCGCCATGGGCAAAGCGCGCTGCAACGCCGTCCGACGCCGCCACCGCCACGGCCCCGAGGCTGGCACTGGCAAAAATCGCGCGAGCGCCTGAATCGAGGATGATATAACGCGCTTCATCGACCGTCAGCTTTGTCGACATGGCGACAAAGATCAGCCCGGCACGCTGCGCGCCCCAGCAGATCGCCAGATAATCGAGGCAATTGCTCATCAATATGGCGATGCTGTCGCCGCGTTTGAGGCCATGGGCGCGCAGCAGCCACGCCACCTGGTTCGACCGCGCCTCCAGCGCTGCATAGCTCAGCGTTGCGCCAGAGCCGGCCATGACGATCGCTGGCACATCGGGCGCGGCGGCTGCGTGAACGAACGGATGCATGGCAAATCCCCAAGGCTGTGATGACGTTATTTTGCAGCCACCCTATCGGCTCATCACGGCAGCGTCACTCCACCGCAATCCTGGCTGCGACAGCCGGCCTGCCGCGCCGGTCAAAGGCGATGACCAGCGCCATCAACAGCGCAAAAAACAGCACCAGACCAACCAGATTTAGCAGCACCTGCGGCAACCCGTATTTGCCGATATCGATGAAGAAATAGGCATATTTGCCAGTGATGCTGCCCTTTGTCAGGGCAACGACGCTATAGGCCGATGGAAAGACCAGCGCCGGCGCCAGATCCTGCCAGGTCAGTTTCTGGCGCGGCACCAGCAGCAGCCACCAGAGCACAAAGCTGACCGGCACGACGATATGGAGTGTGCGATCGATGACCTTGCCCAGCCCGACGACCGGGTTCAACTGGATCAGCAGCGTATTGTAGATTACAGCGACGACGGTGATGTAGACAAGTGTCGCCGCCAGCGTGCCGGGCCGGGTCAATAATCCCGACTTGCCGCGCGTCACTGCCCAGCAGACCAGCGCCACCAATATGTTCGACCAGATCGTGAAATAGCCAAGGAAATCGATGGGCACCCGCCAATAGGGTATGGCCTTTAGCGGCGCCTTGCCAAAATTCAGCGCCAGTTGCGTGACCAGCGCCGTCGCGGCGACAACCGCGATAACGCCCGCGACGCGGCGCATCCAGCGGTCATCCCGGCCCATCTATCGACCCCGCCCGGCCGGCGCATGCAGCATCTTGAACCCGAGCTGCCAGCGTTTCTGGAAGCCCTTCAAAATCCCCGCCGCATCGGCATCTAGCCATTGTGTGCTGGCAGCATCCCGTTTCAGGGTCAGGTTCAAAAACGCCGTCAACTGCCGGAAAATGATCGCATCCGCCATGTCCTTGCGCCAGACCGGTTCATCCAGCATGTCGCGCAACCGCGGTGTATCGGGGGCAGACGCTGGCGGTGGATTGC
This sequence comes from Sphingomonadales bacterium, assembly GCA_038221665.1. Taxonomy (GTDB): domain Bacteria; phylum Pseudomonadota; class Alphaproteobacteria; order Sphingomonadales; family Sphingomonadaceae; genus Sandarakinorhabdus. The sequence continues at coordinate 5,005 of JBBRIC010000056.1, read as the reverse complement.
CGCCAAGATTGTGGCGGGCATTGGCGAATATCAGCAGCCGGCGGTCGCTGTTGATGGCTGTATCGTGCAGCCATTGGATGCCGTCCGTGCCCGCGACATCATCCTTGTCACCCATGATCCAGAGCGACGGCAATGTGACGCCGGCCAGCCCCGCCGGCGTCCAGGCCCTGACATCGGCATTACCGCCCCAGGGCGCGATCAGCACCAGCGCCTTTACGGCTGGCTCGGCGCTACCGCCCTCCAGCGCCGCTGCCATGCTGCCAGCCGGCAATCGGGCAGCGATCGGCCCCGATTTCGAATAGCCGGCACCACCCGTCGCCAGCGCCCCGAACCCGCCCATGGAATAGCCGATGACAGCCACATTGCCAGCATCGACGCGGCGGGCCAGCGCCTCATTTGATTTGGCGAAAGTCTGCAGAAACGCGATCGCAGCGCGTTGATCGGCACTGCGATGCTGAAACGCTGTGCCAAAGATCGTCAGAAACTGGCCGGGATCCATGGCGCCATCGTCATTATGGTCGATGCTGGCAACGATATAGCCCTTGGAGGCCAGATTTTCGGCCATGCCGCTCATCGCTGTCGACCAGCGATTGAATCCATGGCTCAATATCACCAGCGGCAGGCGCGGCCCGGCGGCGGGGGCGGCATTCTCCGTCGCAATCGCTTCAAAGACCATGGTGTCGGGCAGGCCATCGGGCACGGCGACGATCTTGTGGGCATAGCGCGTTGCTTTGCCGGCCGTCGCTGCAGGATAAAATATCGTCAGGCCAAGCTTGCGGCCCGGCCCCGCATCGAAACGCATCTCGCGCACGCCAACAGGCGATGGCCCCGGCGCCGCAAGCTCGGGCGCGTCGGCCGGCACCAGGCTGGGCGGCCGCGCGCTTGCCGGCAACGGCAACAGCAGCATGAATGCCAGTAAAGCCAAAAGCCGCCGTAACCGCCCATCATGCTTCAGCATCATAGCCCACCCCATCGCCAATGCGCCCTGCCATGCGCGAAGTTGCGCGCGCCGGCAAGCGCCGGTTGCAGGGGTAGTTGCAGGGCGCAGAGCAAGCCGCTATGGAGCGCGCTCTATGGCATTTAAACTCCCCGATCACACCGACCGCGCCAAGGCAGCGTCGGAAGCCCGCAAGGCCGCCCTCGACAAATTCAAGAGCGCGCCGCCCCCCAATGAGGACGCATTGGCGGCCCGCGCCCGCGCCGCCGAAAAACGCGCCGAGCGGGAGGAACAGCGCAAGGTCGAACGCGCCGAAGCCGCCGTCCGCGCCGAAGAAGCCCGGATCGCCAAGGAAGCCGAAGTCGCCGTCAAGGCCGAGCAGCAGCGTCTGGAAGGCATCGCCCGCGAAGCCGCCCAAAAGGCCGCCCGCGATGCCCGCTATGCCGCCCGCAAGCAAAAGCGCTAAACAAACTTACAGATAGCGTTTTCCGGGGGCTTGACCCGGGATCCAGTTGTTGTTCTGCGCAAACGGTAGAAACTGGGTCCCGGGTCAAGCCCGGGAAGACGGTTTTTCAGCGCTTCAATCGCCGTCAAATCGCACCAGTGCCGATACTGCGATCCCGGCCTTGCTTAGCCGCGCCGCGCCGCCAAGATCGGGCAGATCGATGACGAAGGATGCGTCGGTGACCTCGGCGCCGGCCGAGCGCAGCAATTCAACGCCCGCAAGCGCGGTGCCGCCGGTCGCTATCAGATCATCGACCAGCAACACCCGTGCGCCGGGCCGCACCGCATCGGCGTGCATCTCGATGCGATCCTGACCATATTCGAGGGCATAATTGATGCCGATGACCCGGCCCGGCAATTTGTTGCGTTTGCGCAGCAGCAATAACCCGCAGCCAAGCTGCCGGGCCAATGCGGCACCAAAAACAAAGCCACGCGCTTCGATGCCGGCGATCAGGTCAGGCGTTGCGCCAACTGTCTGCGCCATGCGATCGATGCAGGTGGCAAAGCCCGCGCCATCCAGCAACAGGGTAGTGATATCCCGAAACTGGATGCCGGGTTTGGGATAGTCCGGGATCGTCCGAATGAGGGCGCGCAGATCATCATTCATGTTGCCAGCGCGGACTCTCTCGCAAACAGGTTACAGGGCCATCCCGGGCTTCACCCGGGAGCCAGTTTCTTCTGACGCCTGAAAGGCAAACCGGGTCCCGGGTCAAGCCCTTGCTGACAAATATTTGCCGTCGTTGACTGAAGCCAGGCGATTTATTCCGCGGGAACAGCCTTGCCCTTCACATCGGCCCAGACTTTTTTATAGCTCAGATACCCGAGCCCCGTCATGATGAGCAGGAATATGATCGCAGCGACGCCAGTCGACTTTCTGGCTTCCATCTTGGGCTCGGCCGTCCAGGTCAGGAACGTTGCAACATCGCGCGCCATCTGGTCGCGTGTGGCCTTGGTGCCATCGGCATAGGTCACCTGATCATCGGCCGCCAGCGGCGGCGGCATGGCGATATTGAGCGAGCGGAAATAGGGGTTGTAATACAGCCCGTCCGGCACCTTCCAATTGGCCGGCGCATCGGCATAGCCGGTAATCAGCGAATGGACATAATTGCTGCCATCCTCGCGCGCCTTGGTGATCAGCGACAGATCGGGCGGCAGCGCGCCATTCTGGGCGGCACGCGCCGCAATTTCATTGGGATAGACCAGCGGGAATTTGTCGGCCGGCAATGCCTTGCGGGTAGCCGGCTCACCGGTCTTGTCATCGATCGACGGCACTTCATAATCGGCTGCGATGGCCTTGATTTCGGCGGCCGAAAACCCGAGCGCGGCCAGATCGCGGAACGCCACACGGTTGATCGAATGGCAGGCGGAACAGACTTCCTTGTAGACCTGAAAGCCGCGCTGCAATTGCGACCGGTCGAACGTCCCCATCGGGCCATTATGCGTCCAGTTCATCTTGACCGGATGTCTGTGCAATTCCTCGACGCGGTCGACCGGCACGGCCTCACGCGGTTGCACAAAGGCCCAAAGGACCGAGAGGACGAACAATAACCCGATCGCAGCAGCGAAGGTCTGGACCTTTGATCCGGCAGTAAACATTTCGATCGCCCTTATTCAGCCGGTTGCGCGGCAGTGCCGACGCTGCTGCCGAGCGGTTTGGGTGCAGTCTTGCCATATTTGGCGAGCACTGCCTCCGAAATCGAACGGGGCAACGGCCGGGTCTTTTCAAATCGGCTGACCAGCGGCGTGATGATGAGGAAATGCGCAAAATAATAGGCAGTGGTTATCTGGCTGAGCCGCAGCCAGGGTTCACCGGCATGCTGGCCGCCGCAAATGCCAAGCACCAGCACGACCGCAACAAATACCCAGAACAGGATGCGGTTGAGCGGGCGATAGGCGTTGGAGCGCACTGGCGACGTATCCAGCCAGGGCAGGAAGAACAGCAACAGGATCGCCGAGAACATCGCCAGGACGCCCATCAATTTTGCCGGGATGAACAGGATATCAACGGTGAAGGCCCGCAAAATGGCGTAGAATGGCCAGAAATACCATTCGGGCACGATCAGCGCCGGCGTCGACAGCGGATTGGCCGGAATATAGTTATCGGGCTCACCCAGCATGTTGGGCGCAAAGAAAACCATCGCTGCAAACAGCGTCAGGTAAACGCCCAGCCCGAAGAAATCCTTGGCGGTGTAATAGGGATGGAACGGAATGGTATCCTGTTCGGTCTTGACGTCGATGCCGGTCGGATTGTTCGAGCCCGGGATGTGCAGCGCCCAGATGTGCAGGATGACGACCCCAAAGGTCACGAATGGCAGCAGGTAATGCAGCGAAAAGAACCGGTTGAGCGTAGCATTGTCCGGCGAAAAGCCACCCAGAAGCCAGGATTGAATGGCATCGCCGACCAGCGGAATGGCCGAAAACAGCCCGGTGATGACGGTGGCACCCCAAAAGCTCATCTGGCCCCAGACCAGCACATAGCCCATGAACGCGGTTGCCATCATCAACAGGAAGATGACCAGCCCGAGCATCCAGAGCACTTCGCGCGGCGGTTTGTACGAACCATAATAAAGCCCGCGAAAAATATGCACATAGACGACCATGAAGAAGAAACTGGCGCCAACGGCGTGCATGTAACGGAACATCCAGCCACTGTTGACGTCGCGCATGATGTGCTCGACGCTGTCAAAGGCGATGGCCGAATTGGCGGCAAAATGCATGGCGAGAATGACACCGGTGATGATCTGGATAACCAGCGCAACCCCGGCCAGCACGCCGAAATTATAGAAATAATTCAGGTTTCGCGGCGTCGGGTAACCCGCGCCGAGCGCACCATGTACAAAGCGCGGCAGTGGCAAACGGCTATCGACCCATTTGCCGATATCGCTGGTCGGCTGATATTGCTTGGCCCAGGGAAAGCTCATCTTGTCGTCCTTAACCGATCGTCACGGATGTGGGTGTTTTAAACGCATAGGCCGGCACTTCCAGATTTTTTGGCGCCGGGCCGGAGCGGATGCGCGCCGCCGTATCATATTGCGAACCATGGCAGGGGCAGAAATAGCCGCCGAAATCGCCCTTGTTCTCGCCTTCGCCGGCGCCAAGCGGCACGCAGCCCAGATGGGTGCAGACGCCCATGGTGATCAACCATTGCAGATTGCCGGGCTTGGTGCGCTCGGCGAGCGTTTGCGGATCGCGCAACGATTTTACATCGACCTTGTCGGCGGCGGCAATTTCAGGCGGCGTCAAATGCCGGGCGAACACCGGCTTGCCGCGCCAGCTGACCTTGATAGCCTGGCCGGGCAGGATGGCGGACAAATCGATATCGATGGATGCCATGGCCAGCACATCGGCCGACGGGTTCATCTGGTTGACCATCGGCACCACGACAGCGCCGACGCCGACAACGGCAAAGGCAGCGGTTGCGACATACAGAAAATCACGCCGCCGCTCACCCTCTGGCGGCAACATCGTCTGAAGGGGTGCTTGTGTCCCGCTGGCCATCGAAAACCTCAACCTGTCGATCTGACTGCGGGTCGCCAATCATGCCACCCGGATCAAGCGGTCTTT
>JBBRIC010000055.1:0-17345 GCA_038221665.1 Sphingomonadales bacterium | reverse complement strand
GGCAACCCCGCCCGGCACTTTTATGGGGTCGCTGATGGCGGTGGCGGGGTTGTTCATGTTCAACGAAGTTACCACCGGCGCCACGGCATCGTTCAATTGTTCGGACCGCACCCAGCCAAGATCGCCGCCAAGGCCGGCCGTGGACGCTTCTGAAAATTGGCGGGCATAGGCAACAAAACTGGCGCCGCCGCGCACCTGGCCGACAATCCGGGCAGCGTCATTCATCACCCTGGCTTCGGTTTCAGGCGTTGCCGAAAGAAATATCTCGCCGACATGATATTCGTCCTTGCCCTTGGATGCGTTCAATTTGGCGATAACCGCCTGCACTTCATCATCGCCGACGTTGACCAATGGTTCGACTTTTCGGCGCAACACGCGGTTCCAGGCCAATTCGCCTCGGATCTGGCCCTTGATGGCAGACGGTGATGAGCCATTTTCACGCAGATAGGCTTCAAACCCAGCCGGCGATCGCTTGAAATTCTGGGCCACGCGGTCGTAGGATTTGTCGACTTCCGCATCGCTGATGCGAATGTCGTTGTTCGCGGCCTCCTGGATCTGAAGCTTTTCGTCAATCAGGTTGCGCAGCACCTGCAGTCGTAGCCGGGGCTTTTCTTCATCGGCAATCTTTCCGCCATTGGCCGCAACGACAAGGTTCATGCGCTGATCGATGTCGGTATCGGTGATGACATCGCCGTTGACGATGGCCTGGGCCTTGCGCAGCGTTGGGTCGATGTCGCCGATCACACGCAATTCAGGAAGGTCGGCCGCTGCAAAACTATTGGGTGCCCCCTGCGCGAGCAACGGCGCCGCAGCGGCTGTAAGCAAAAGGCTGCATAAAATCTGCTTGAAACGCATCAAAGTCTCCGGAGCGGGCAGCGCTGCCCATTGGTAAGTTCTGCTGGCGTCGGCAGAACTTGCCTGCAAAGCCCGTCAATGACATGCCGCAAATTAACCAGCGCTGAAAGCCTGTCACATATTTATCTTAACGCCCCAGCGTCTTGAAGGAAATGGTCAGCAAATAAGTGTTGCCGGGCCGGAAATCGCGATCGCCGACATAGTCCCGCCGCCAGCTAAGTCCAAAACGAAAACATTCGTCTTCATATTCGGCACCGATCCGATGCCGGACAGCGGTAAAGCCGCTCCCGGTGGCGTTGGCGTTTTGCGTCTTCGTCGTCAGATCAACGATTGCTGACCCAAATACCGACCAGAACCGGGCAAAGGCAACGCGCCCGCCGGCACGTAATTCCGACCTGTCTTCAAGATCTTCAAGCTGAATGTTGCGTTTCAGCTTGATATAGCCAACCGACGCGTAAGTCTCCCGGGTGCCGATATTGAAATCGATTTCGTTGCGACGGACAGCCAGATTGCTGCGATCGACACGAAATCGATGGGTGATTTCAAAGAGGCTGCCGAGCCGCAAATTGCTGCGCCCGACAAAATCGCTGAGCTGATCGGAAAGGCCCGAGCCACCAGGAAATTCATTGCCGTCGCCAGCCAGTCGCACCGATTGGCCGATTTCGCTGCGCAGCGCGAGGCCGGGCCGGCTGAATTGATATTGGACGCCATAGGTCAGCCGCGAGCCGCCTTCATAACGATCATAGCCTGGAAAGCGGTTCAGATCGAACAGGCTGACATCTTCCAATTCTATGGCGCGGCTGTCTTCATTGGGGAGCCTGTCGTTCAACCCTGTCGCCACTGTCACCACTTGGGCTCGCGGCGTAATGGTCTGGGTGCCGCCAAACGCCGGGCCGGCAAAAGGCCATTCAATATTCAGCGCTGCGAGCGGAATGACGCGACCGCGCAGGCCATCGACGCCGGCATAGTCGCTGAGCGTCGCTTTTTCGGCATCGCTGACATTATAAAGATCGCCGCGCAGCATCGCCGTGGCAGTTATGCGTTGGCCAAGACCCGTCAAAAAACTGCGATCCCAGCGGCCGAAGCCCAGCCCGCGTGCGATACTTTGGCCGTTGCTGCGATATAGCCCGAGCGTGTTCGCGCCGATTTGCAGGCGACCGCCCAGTATATTGTCCTTGGGTCGCCAGTCATATTCGATAAGCGGCAGCACAAAGGGAATTTCGCCACTACGGTCGCTGGCGCGCAAGCCCTGAAAGGCCCAGCCCGAAATCGACAGAAAGCTGTTGGTCGTCTGGTGTTCCAGCGCATAAGTCGAACGCAGCGTGTCGTCAAAGCCCAGCCCGTACAGGCGGTTGAACGTATCGTCGGTGGTCAGCCGCACCGAAAAGCGTGATCGCCACGTCGGCGAATGCTGCAAATTGCCTTTGAGTGCAAAATAACCACGAAAACGGTTGCCACGATCGATGAGCGCGCCGTTTTCATCAAATTCGGCAAAACGCGTGTAGGTAAAAAGGCTATCGACCTGTATCGGACCATCCCGGAATAGCCGCCGGCCCTGTAGCTGCAGTGCCGGGTTGGCCGCCGTATATATCCAGGGTGTGATGGTGAAATCGCGATCGGGGCCGGTTGCGAAATGATAGGGCAGGCTGATGCCCAGCCCCAATTGCCGTTGCAGCTTGATCCCGGGCAGCAGCAAGCCGCTAACTTGTTTGGCTTCCCCGTCGGGATGCGAAAAACTTGGCAAGTACATGACCGGAATGCCGAACATTTCAAGGCTGGCATCGCGATACGACAGCCGGTGGCGATTGCGATTGTAGCTGATCCGCAGCGCCTTGACTTTCCACACCGGGTTTTTTGGGCAACCCTGGCCGTCGGTGACCGCACAGGGGCTGTAAACGGCACGCTTCAAGGTGATGATCTGATTGCTGCGTTGGCCTTCGACAGCAGCCAGGCGGCCGCCGTCGTTCAACACGACCAGGATATTGTCGATAGCACCGTCGCGCAGGGAATCGGTCAATTCGATGCGGTCGCCAAGGGCCTGATTGCCCGATGGATCCAGCGTCACGACATTACCCGTCGCCGTGACGATGCCGGTCGCGCGATTATAAACGATGGTGTCGGCAGACAGGCTCCAGGCATCGCGGGCCAGTTTGACGCCGCCGCTGGCTGTGACAATGTCCCCACCGCTGTCGTAGGTCATCGTATCCGCGGCGAAATCGATGGTGTCGCCGGCGGCGATGACCGCACCGCCATCGCGGGGCACAGCAGGCGCGACAACATCCTGCGCCATCGCCGTTTCCGATGCGGCAAAGACCAGCGCCGACGTCAGCAGAAACGCACGCAAGCTTCGATACGGCAGGGGGTGAGCGGCACGCACGCGGCAGGCTTAGCGGTGTGATGCCGATGCGTCCACCGCCCAGACAATGGCGCGCGGCGTTTGCGTCATAACGGCTCGCGTTCTAGACGCTTAAGCTGTTTTTTGAACTGGCAGGTTGTGACGATGATTATCCGTTTTCCAGCGATCCCCGATACCAATCCGCATATTCGCGTCGTCCTTGCCGGCCCGGACAATCTGTTGAGCAGCGGTGCTGCTGCCGCCGATGCCGCAAGCGCCGGGCAGATGCTGCGCGCCATGGCGACCGGGCGTTTTGATGGCGGGGTTGCAGCCTTCACCGAGATTCTGGCGCCGGCCGGCATGGCGGCGACGCGGCTATACGTCATTGGCACGGGCCCACTCGACAAGGCGACGCCGGCGATTTGGGAACGCATCGGCGCCACTATCGCGGCACGTTTTCTAACCAGCGGTGACGTCAAGGTAACGGTTGACCTGACCGATGTTGAAACCGCGCTGCCATTGGCCGGTGCAGCCGCGCATCTGGCGCATGGCGCGACGCTGCGCAGCTATCGGTTCGACAAATACCGGACGACGATGAAAGCCAAGGACAAACCAACGCTGGCGGAGATCGATATCATCGGTGCAGGCGATGCCGGCCAGTTGCACGCCGATCTGTCGGGCATTGCGGATGGCGTCAAACGCACCCGCGATCTGGTGAGCGAACCGGCCAACATCCTCTATCCCGAAAGCTTTGTTGCCAGCGCCGCCGATCTTGCCGACCTCGGCATCGAGATCACCGTCCTCGGGGAATCCGAAATGGCCTCGCTCGGCATGGGCGCCTTGCTGGGTGTGTCACAGGGTAGCGCTCGACCGCCACGGTTGATGGCGATGCGCTGGAACGGCACCGGCAACCCCGATGCAAGGCCTGTGGTACTCGTGGGGAAGGGCGTTACCTTTGATACCGGCGGCATCAGCCTGAAACCGCCCGCCAATATGGAGGATATGAAATGGGACATGGGCGGGGCCGGAGCGGTAACCGGCGCCATGCATGCGCTGGCAGCGCGTCAATCGAAATCCCATGTCATCGGGGTTGTCGGCCTGGTTGAAAACATGCCCGATGGCAATGCCCAGCGACCTGGCGATGTCGTCACGACAATGAACGGCCAGACCGTTGAGGTGATCAACACCGATGCCGAAGGCCGACTGGTGTTATGCGACGCGATCTGGTGGGCGCAGCAGCAGTATGACCCCGAAATTGTCGTCGATCTGGCGACCCTCACCGGCGCCATCATCGTCAGCCTTGGCCATGAATATGGTGGCATGTTCGCCAATGATGACGGGCTTGCCGCCCAATTGCTGAAGGCCGGCGATACAAGTGGCGATCGATTGTGGCGGATGCCGCTGGGCGATGCCTATGACAAGCTGATCGACAGCCCGATTGCCGACATCAAGAATGTTGGGCCGCGCGAAGGCGGTTCCATCACCGCAGCGCAATTTATCAAACGCTTCATCAAGCCGGGAGTCAAATGGGCGCACCTCGACATTGCCGGCATGGTCTGGGCAACCAAGGACGGCACGCTGCATGCCAAGGGTGCCACCGGCTATGGCGTGCGCTTGCTTGATCGCTTTGTCGCTGAAAATTTCGAAGGCTGATGCGGGCCGTTGCCCAGAGCCATCGGGTGGCCCCGGGCCTGACTATGCCATGATCGAGATTGGTTTCTATCAACTCGCCAGCCGCCGGGCGGAGGCCGTGCTGCCGCAATTGTTGACAAAGGCGCTCGCTGCCGGGCACCGCGTCATTGTGCGCTGCGCCGATGCCGAATTGCTGGCCGCAATCGACACCGCGCTCTGGTATCCGGCGGACAGCTTTCTGCCGCACGGCATCGCCGCCGACCTTGGTCCGGCGCGCGCCTTCAGCCAGCCGGTGTTGCTGGATGCTGCGGATTTGCCGGCCGTCAATGGCGCCGATTGCCTGGCACAGATCGGCGGCGCGCTTCCGGACGACCTGATCGGGCTCAGCCGCGTGCTGTACTTGTTCAACGCCGATTCCATCGATGTCGCGCGCGCCTCCTGGCGCTTGCTGGCCAAACAGGATGGCATCGTGTCAGCCTATTGGCGGGAGGGCGAAAACGGCCGGTTTGAAAAAGCTGCTTGAAGCAGTATGGCCCTGGGTGAAATCATTTTCACAAGCCCGTCAAAGCGCTTATCCCGCTTGTCCGCAAGGATGCGATGACGTTAACTGCTTTCAACGCAAATCGTCCCGTTCCGGCGCAAACCTTGCCATCAAGAGGCGGCACCGCTAGAGGGCCGCAGCCTTTCCATTTCTTTTTGCAGCAAAACCGGAGCATCCCCCGTGGCCATGACACGCACCTTTTCAATTCTGAAGCCTGACGCCACCAGCCGCAATCTGACCGGCGCCGTCAACGCCATGATCGAGGCCGCCGGTTTGCGCATTGTCGCGCAAAAGCGCCTGCACCTCACCCAAGCCGAAGCCGAAGGCTTTTATGCCGTCCACCGGGAACGCGGCTTTTTTGGTGAACTTGTCGCTTTTATGATTTCGGGTCCGGTCGTCGTCCAGGTGCTGGAAGGCGAAGACGCGGTCCCCGCCTATCGCGCCATCATGGGCGCGACCAACCCGGCCAATGCCGATGCCGGTACGATTCGCAAGGTCCATGCCGAATCGATCGAAGCCAATACGGTCCATGGTTCGGACAGCGATGAAAATGCAGCGACCGAAATCGCATATTTCTTTGCCCAGATCGAAATCACCGGCTGATTGAGCGGGAAGTTCGGCTACGCTTCAGCCTCGCAGGGATACCAGTTGGCCCGGTTCGACGCGGTCGCTCACCGGGCCGTTGGTTGAATAGCCGACTGGTGTTTGTTTGACGACTTCCGCTGTGCGCTGCGCCGCTGCGACCTTCACTGGATCGGTTTCGGCCCGGCTGGGGTCGCCTGCGGCGTCGCGATTGGCTGGCCCAGATTGCGCGTGCTGGGGATCAACGCCCCTTGTGGCGAGGCTGACCTCGCTGCAATTGCGACAGGAAAAGCCGTTTACTTCAACGGGTGCTGGGTAATTCACCGCGCTTATCGCCATCGCCATCACTCCCTCCCTGCCGATAACGGCACGCAGGGTTCAAGGTTGCACGGAGCGCCATCTCGCCACTGCAGCAGTCAATTCGGAGCGGTCAAAACGGCAGCATCGCCAGCCGGCGCGGCGCAACGGATCGCCAGCTGCGTTCCAGCCACGCGGCAATAGCGTCCCAATCATTGTCCCCCAGATCAAGCCTGATGGCGATCCAGCCGTCCCCAAAATAAGCCGGACGAAAATGGCGATCGGGGTCGCGTTCGACCAGCAATTCCTGTTCTTCCAGTCCGCTGATCTTGACGAGCAGCGCAATCCTGCCATCGCCATGATGATCCTTTGAAACATAAGCGACTTTCTTGCCCCTGCTGATGCCAAAGCACGCCATGCCGTGCGAAAGCACTTCATCGCTTTCAGGCAGGGCAAGCGCCCGTTGCCGCACTTCTGCCAGCAAATGCTCGGGGGATGATGCGGCGCTGACCAGCGCTGAGAGCGTGCGCGGGTAAAGCTGATGTTCGGCAATCAGGATGCGCGCGGCAAGAGTCTCGGGCGTATCACCGGGCAGCACAATAACCTCCGTCTGCGCTAGCACAGGGCCATCATCAAGCGCTGGCGTGACCAGATGTACCGAACAGCCGCTGACGCTTTCGCCCGCTGCCAGCACTGCCGCATGCACATCCAACCCCTTGTGCGCCGGCAGCAGCGAAGGGTGAATATTGACCATTCGACCCTGCCATTTCGCGACGAACACAGGCGATAACAGCCGCATATACCCGGCAAGTGCAACATAGTCGCAGCCGGCACGGGTCAATTCCGCATCGATGATCGCATCGAAATCGGCTCGCTTCAGGCCATGATGCGACTTGGCAAATACGGGCACACCCTCAGCAGCGGCAAGGGTCAAGCCGGCGGCCAAAGGATCATTCGCAGCGACCAACGCCAGCTCATAGGGGCAATTGTCAGCCCGTGAGGCATAAAGCAGCGCGGCCATGTTGGAGCCACGGCCGGAGATGAGCACGCCGACTCTGGCTTTCATCTGTGCTCGCCCCGGTTCGCCAGCGCGTCAGCCATTGTGGCTGGCTGTCCAGGGTGCTGCCGATCCCCAGCAACCGGCGGCGCCGATCACGTCACAGCCCTTGGCCTCGGCGATGACATGGCCGATGACGCCGGCATTCTCGCCCGCCGCAACCAAAGCAGCGAGCACGTCATAGCCAGTTTCCGCTGCAACCACGATCACCATGCCGGTCCCGCAATTGAAAGTGCGGGCCATTTCTTCAGGCGCGATATTGCCTTCGCGGCGCAGCCAGTCGAACAACGGCGGCAGGGCGGGGGCGGTGACGATGGCTCGGGCGCCTTCTGGCAGCACGCGCGGGATATTTTCGAGGAAACCGCCGCCGGTAATATGCGCCATCGCCTTGATCCTGTTGGCGCGCACCAACGGCAACAGCGATCGCACATAGATGCGGGTTGGTTCCAGCAACGCCGAACCAAGCGATTGAGCGATCGCAAACGGGGCAGGCGCGGCCAGATCATGGCGGCCAAGCGCGATTATGCGGCGGATCAGCGAATAACCATTGGAATGGGCTCCCGATGACGCGATTCCGATCAAAAGATCGCCTGGCGTCACCCGATCCCCGGTCAATTGTTCGCCGCGCTCGACAGCGCCGACCGCAAAGCCGGCCAGATCATAGTCACCAAGCGCATACATGCCCGGCATTTCGGCGGTTTCGCCACCGATCAGCGCGCAACCAGCGATCCGGCAACCACGGGCGATCCCGCTGATCACGGCGGTTGCGGTTTCAAGGTCCAATTTACCGCTGGCAAAATAATCGAGTAAAAACAACGGCTCTGCACCCTGGACGATCAGATCATTGACGCACATTGCGACCAGATCGATGCCGACACTGTCATGACAATTGGTTTCAATGGCGAGTTTGAGCTTGGTTCCGACGCCATCATTGGCAGCAACCAGCAACGGATCCTTGTACCCGGCCGCGCGCGGATCAAAAAAACCGCCAAATCCACCAAGTTCGGCCTCGGCACCGGGGCGCGCGGTTGCCCGGGCCAATGGCGCAATGCGTTTAATGAGGGCATTGCCGGCCGCAATCGACACGCCGGCGCTTTCATAGGTCAAGGGCTTTGGATCGGACATCCCGCATCTTTAGCGGCGCTACCCGATAAGGCAAAGCGCTTGGCATTCCCGCTCGCCTCGCTAGAACGGCGGGCGTGAAGCAGTTGAACATATTTTTGCTGATGGCAGCGACCTTGGCGGCGACTCCATTGCGCGCCCAACAGGCCGGCGGCAGCGCCTATGCCATCGGCGGTATCGAGGTCGATGTATCGGCGCCAACGCCCGAAGCGGCACGGCTGGCAGCGTTTCGCATCGCCCAGCGCCGCGCCTGGCCGCTGTTATGGTCCAGGCTGACGGGCGGCGCCGTTTCGGCGGCACCACGATTGACGGATGGTCAGCTTGATTCGATCGTCTCGGGCATCGAAAGCCAGGGTGAACGGTTTTCAACGACTCGCTACATCGCGCGGCTTGGCGTGGTATTCGATCGAGCCCGGACGGCCGATTATTTCGTCGGATCAGGCGGTACATTACAATCGCCCCCGATGCTGCTGATGCCGTTATGGGTCGATGGTGGCACGCGGGTTTTGTATCAGGCAAAAACCCCGTGGCGGGCCGCCTGGGCGCGATTCCGCGAAAACGTGACGCCGATCGATTATATTACGGCGCAAGGCTCGCTGGGCGATAATATCGTCCTGACCGGGTGGCAAATAAACCGGCCGGAACGCGCCAGTTGGCGCAATATTCTCAATCGTTTCGATGCGGTCGATGTGCTGGTGGCGGAGGCGCGACTGGTGCGACGCTGGCCGGGAGGTCCCGTCACGGCACAATTCATCGCCCGCCACGGTCCCGATGCGACGGAACTTGGCCGCTTCAGCCTGACGACGGCAAGCGAGGACGGGATCGACGCCATGCTGGATGCAGCAGTCCGGCAAATAGATGAAATCTATGCGCTGGCCTTGCGCGATGGCCGTTTGCGGAGCGAGGTCGATTTGTCGGTTGATATCGCGCCGCTGATCAATACCGACGCCCTCATCGGCACCGCCTTGTCCGGCGAAGGCGAAGGCGGTGTTGCTGTCGGAAGCGCCAGCATCAGCGCCGTTACATCGACTCCCGATGCGGCCAGCGCCAGCGAGTTGGAGCGACAGTTGCGCAGCGTTCCCGGCATCACGGCGGTGAACATTACCAGTCTGTCCCTTGGTGGAACATCGCAGCTTGGTATAACATATACAGGCGCTTATGATGCTTTGTTGTATGCGCTCGACAGCACGGCACTGCGCCTTGACAATCAAGCTGGCCAGATTGTGTTGCGCCGCCGTATGCCGGCCGATGTGGCTGTTCCGGCTCCAGCGCCATCGCTGCCGCCGCCTGCCGCGCCAGAAAAGCTGCCTGCCGATATTCCGACGGCGCCACCGGCCGAGCCAATCCGCCGGGCGCGCCCCGATCCTGCACCGCCGCCGGTTGCCGGCAAGGCCCCGGCAAATCTGTTGCCCAATCCGCAGACATGACGCCGGCGCCCGAGCAGCCACCGCTGCCGCTGTCATGGCAGCCACGGATGGGCGCCAAGGATTATTGCCTGTCGAATTCGAACCGGATCGCCCATGCATGGCTCGCCGAACCAGCAGCCTGGCCGATGCCGCGCACCATCCTTGTTGGCCCCGAAGCGTCGGGTAAAAGCCATCTTGCCAGGTTATTTGCGGCGCGAAATGCCGGAATGGTTATCGAAGATGCCGATCGGGCAGACGACGCCGAGATGCTGTTCCATCACTGGAACCGGGCGACTGTCGACCAGCCCTTGCTGTTGACGGCACGGTTGCTGCCACGGCAATGGCCGCACGAACTGCCCGATCTTGCTTCGCGGCTTGCCGCGACGCCGTTGGTTCGATTGGAGTTGCCCGACGATGCGCTGGTTGCCGCCGTACTCGCAAAGCGTTTTGGCGATCACGGTCTTCGGGTCGGTGACGATGTCATCGCCTGGCTGATGGCGCGCATCGAACGCAGCTTTGCCGGCATCGAAGCGACTGTCGCACGTCTGGATGCTGCCGCTTTGGCCGAACGCCGCGAAATTACCGTGCCGCTTGCACGCGCAGTGTTCGAAACGCAATGGTCACTGGATGTTTAGCCGCGTGGTGCGCCGGGGTGTTCCCGCAGCGCCGGCACGGCCAGGCCCTGTTTCGCCGCATCGTGGCGTTCAATCGATTCTATGATCAGCCGCTCGGCGGTTTCGCGCCCCTGCCAACCCTGGAATTTCACCCATTTACCGGGTTCCAGATCCTTGTAGTGCGAAAAAAAATGTTCAATCTGTTGCAGAAGAATATCCGGCAAATCGGTGTATTCATTCACATTATTATAATAGGGATGCACTTTGTTGACGGACACGCACAATAGTTTTGCATCGCCGCCGGCATCATCTTCCATCATCATCACGCCTACCGGCCGAACGCGGCTGATGCACCCGGGCACGAACGGTGTGCGTGCCACGACCAGCGCATCGATAGGGTCTCCATCATCGGCCAATGTGTGGGGAATGAAGCCATAATTGGTCGGATACCGCATGGCGGTGTGCAGAATGCGGTCGACAAACAAGGCGCCCGATGCCTTGTCGAGCTCATATTTGACCGGCTCTCCCCCCAGCGGACACTCGATGACAACATTGACATCATGCGGCGGGTTCACGCCGATGGGGATTTGATCGATCCGCATGTTTTTCTCCTGTTCTGCGCTGCGGCGTAGTGGCCGACAGTCGATAAGTCTATCGAAAGGATGCCGCCAAGTGTGTTAGACATTATGGTGTTGGCTCCAACAGCCTATCCAAAGCAGCGTCCGGGCCGGTTTTTTCAAACCGCGGATAACGCAGGCCCCCATACCAGCCGAGATCCACCCGGCGCAGTCGGTCGCTGGTCTTGATGATCAACCGGATCGGTGTCTTGCCGCCCTTTGCCATGGTGATTGCCGATTTCAACGCTTCATCGGAATAGGGCCGGTCGCTGACCGAAATAATCTGGTCGCCGACCAATATCCCGGCGTCAAAGGCCGGGCTTTCCCAGACCACCTGATCGACCTTGCCTTCCTTGGCGATCACCAACCCGCCGGAATAGCTCAGATTATTGACTGTAACGCCGCGCCGGCCTTCGGCAAAGGCGGTCGTCGGCTTGTCAGTGTATATCAATTTGTAACCCGACATCGCAAAGCCGTTCAGCGGCGCGGTAGCGACCTTTTCAGTCAGCCGCTTTTTTAGGAAAGTAGACCAGTCATAAGGCAGGATGCCATTCAGCGTTTTCACCAACTGATTGAAATCATATGTGTTGATGCCCCAATCACCATCATTCTGTCCAAAAAACGCACGCGCGAAATCATCCATGCCCTTGGCGCCGGCGCTTTCCTTGCGGATGATGGCATCGGCCTCCAGCCAGATCAGCATGCCTTCGTTGTAATAATCCTCACTGCGCTGCATCGACGTCCAGCCCTTGGGCCGACGCGCCGATATGACCGGATCATTTGTCGTATCGTCAAGCGAACGCCAGGCCCGACCGGGGCGATTATCCTGGGTCGCGGCAATCCCGGCCAACGCATCAAGCGTGTCCTGTTTTGACGTCAGCCCCGACCGTGCGCCAAGCACATAGCCCCAGAATTGCGTCTGGCCTTCGTAAACCCAGAGCAAGGAATTGCGCATCGGCGTTCGAAAATCGGCAGTAAACAGATCGGCACCGCGGCGATATTTGCCGTTCCAGCTATGTGTGAATTCGTGCGGCAGCAGGTTGCGATCCCCCGGCCCCTTCGCCCAGTCGAGAAAATAGCTGGTAGGCACGCCATTTTCGCTGCTGCGGTGATGCTCAAGGCCGATACCGCCCATCGTGTCGGACAGCGACAGCAGGAAATCATAATGGTCGAAATGGCGCGCGCCAAACAGCTTTACGGCCTGATCGACCAGCCGCTTGTGCGCGTCGATCTGTTCGGTCGTCGCGGCCAGAAAGCGTGCTTCATCGGCAACGACATCGAGGCTGACATTCTGGCCCAGATCCCATTTCTGGAACCAGCGCCCGGCCACAAACGGGGAATCGACAAATGTTTCATAGTCGGTGGTTTCATAGATGATCGTATCGCCATTTTTCGACAGTGGCCGCAGCGCGCCGCCAG
Source organism: Sphingomonadales bacterium (assembly GCA_038221665.1). Taxonomy (GTDB): domain Bacteria; phylum Pseudomonadota; class Alphaproteobacteria; order Sphingomonadales; family Sphingomonadaceae; genus Sandarakinorhabdus. The sequence goes on along the minus strand of JBBRIC010000055.1, from coordinate 4,868 downwards.
CTTGCCAGCCATTGGGCCAGACGATTGCGGCGCTGACGGGAATGCGGCGGGTGAACCAGCCGGCCGGGTAAAATGAAACGCTATTGGGTTGCAGGCTGAGCATGTCAGCGGTGGCGACGATCCGTCCCTGATCGGCAATGGTGGCCGATGCGAACTGAAAACGCAGCTCGATTGCCTTGCTGCCCGCCGGCACATCGATGTGAAAGGCGTGCACATCGACCAAGTCGCGCGTCCAGGGCAGATCCTTGCCAGCGGCGCTGATTTTCAGCCCGACGATTTTTTCGATCTCGCCGCGCGGTGCGTGGTTGCCCGGCAGCCATTTTGGAAACAGCAAGGTCAGGGCACCCGCTTCGGACACCGGGATCTGCTGTTCGACCCGCCAGATGCCCCGGACAATATCGCTGGCGTCGATCTTGATCGTCATTGTGCCCGGATAGGCAATGTCGCGCGGGGCCGGGATGGTATCGATAATCGGCACTGGCTGCGGCTGGCTGCGGATTGGGGCGGCATCGGCAGCGGCTGTGGCGCCCAAAGCCGACAGCCCCACCATAATCAATACGCGAACCATGAACTTCCCCTTGCTGGCCGACGATATACGGGCGGGCCTCGCGCTGTAAAGCCAAAGTCCTGCCGCAAGCGGCGCCACGAAAGTTCAGACGCATCAGGCGTTTTCCTGAACTTTCGAGCCGGCGCCACCGATGATGCGACGCGTTGATGACAAATGCCCGTCGCTCGCCTATCCCGCGACAACGATGAGCAGATTGCAAAAACCCCGCGGTACCCAGGACATGATCGGCGAAGCGGCGGCGCGTTTCGATCATGTCATCGACACCTTCAACCGGGTGCGCAGGCTTTATGGCTTTGGCCGGGTCGAAGTGCCGGTGTTTGAAGCGACGGCGGTCTTCGCACGGGGCCTTGGCGAAACCACGGATGTCGTCTCAAAGGAAATGTATTCCTTTGAAGATCGCAGCGGCGACAGCCTGACGTTGCGCCCGGAATTCACTGCCGGGATTGCGCGGGCCTATATCGAAAATGGCTGGCAGCAATATGCACCTTTGAAAGTTGCTGCCTGGGGGCCGCTGTTTCGCTATGAACGCCCGCAAAAGGGCCGTTTCCGGCAATTTCATCAACTGGATGTGGAGGTTATCGGCGCCGCCGAACCGACGGCGGATGTCGATGTCATCGCTCTCGGGCAGCAATTGCTGAACGAATTGGGCATCGCCGGCGATGTGACGCTACAGCTGAACACGCTCGGGGATGCGGCAACGCGCGCCGCGTGGCGCGAGGCGCTCGTGACGCATTTTTCAGCGCATCAGGATGTGCTCAGCCCCGACAGCCTCGCACGATTGGCCAAAAACCCGTTGCGGATATTGGATTCAAAGGCCGAAGCCGACAAGGCGCTGGTGGCCGATGCGCCGAAGATCGATGCCTATCTGACGAACGAGGCAGGGGCATTTTTCGAGGCAGTACAAAAGGGGCTGCAAGCCTCGGCGGTGGATTTTGTCCGGGCGGAAGCATTGGTGCGGGGGTTCGACTATTATCGGCACACCGCGTTCGAATTCGTGACAGACGCCTTGGGCGCGCAGGGCACTGTGATCGGCGGTGGACGCTATGACGGGTTGATCGGCGCAATGGATGGGCCGGAGACGGCCGCCGTCGGCTGGGCGGGGGGCATTGAGCGATTGGCGATGCTGGTGGCCGCGCCGATGAGCGAACACCCGGAAGTGGTTGTTGTTTCCAACGATGACTCTGTCGCGTTTATAGCCGCTGCCTATGTTCGAAAACTTCGACTCGCTGGCATTTCGGTCGGCATGGCGTATGCAGGAAAACCGAAGCGGCAGATAGAACGCGCGAAGCTGCAAGATCCCGACGCCATTCTGTTTGTACGCGAGCGTGGTGATCCCAATGGGGAAGAGCATCTGACCCAAGGTTCTCGAACGGGCGTCAATACGATGACTATACTTGCTACGCGTATAAGCAAAATACTTGATCTGCCCAAGCTGAGCTGGTCGCGATGATTCTTCACAGCGAGGAATCCGCCTCGCGCCGTTTGATATCCGCTCCCGCTTGCGTGAGAGTTGTGTGGTGATTATTTCCCCCGAACGCATCGCCCAGATTGAACGCCGGCATGCCGATCTCGCGGCGCAGATGGGCAATCCGGCGCTCGATACCAGCAAATTTGTTCAGCTTTCAAAGGATTACGCCGAGCTGACGCCAGTCGTTGACGCCGCCGCTGCATTGCGGGCGCTGCGTGAGGAAGCGGCAGACCTGGCCGGCATTCCAGCCGGCGATGAAATGCACGACATGGCGCAGGAGGAACTGGCCGCCATCAGCGAGCGCCTGCCCGCCGCTGAACGCGCGCTGGCGCTGAAACTGCTGCCGACCGACAAGGCCGATGCCAAACCTGCGATGCTCGAAATTCGCGCCGGCACCGGCGGCGATGAGGCGGCGCTGTTTGCCGGCGATCTTTATCGCATGTACGAACGCTATGCCGCGACGCGCGGCTGGCGGGTAGAGGCGATCAGCATGTCGCCTGGTGAAATGGGCGGCTTCAAGGAAATCATTGCCAGCGTCACCGGCGACACGGTTTTTGCCCGGCTGAAGTTTGAAAGCGGGGTCCACCGTGTGCAGCGTGTACCCGCCACCGAAACGCAAGGGCGCATCCACACCAGCGCCGCAACCGTTGCGGTTTTACCTGAAGCCGAAGAAGTCGATGTGCAGATCGATGACAAGGATTTGCGCATCGATGTCTTCCGGTCGTCCGGCCCCGGTGGGCAATCGGTCAATACAACCGACAGCGCCGTCAGGATCACGCATCTGCCATCGGGCCTCGTCGTCCAGCAACAGGATGAAAAATCCCAGCACAAGAACAAGGCAAAGGCCATGAAAGTGTTGCGTTCAAGGCTGTATGATCTGGAACGATCAAAGGTCGATCTGGCGCGGTCCGCCGATCGCAAGGCCATGGTCGGATCTGGTGACCGGTCGGAGCGGATCCGTACCTATAATTTTCCGCAAGGGCGCGTCACCGACCATCGCATCAATCTGACGCTGCACCGCTTGCCCGAAATCATCGAAGGCCCGGGGCTGGAGGAACTGGTATCGGCGTTGATTGCCGAAGATGAAGCCGCGCGGCTGGCGGCGCTCGGGTGAACGCCGCCGCTGCATTACTGGCCGCTGGCCGGCGCATCGATCGCTTTGACGCCGAGCTGCTGCTGGCGCATCTGGCCGGCAGCGATCGGCTGACGATCCTGGCAGGGCCCGCCGATCTCGATCTTGATGAAGCTGCATATGAAGCGCTGGTGGCGCGGCGCGAGACCGGGGAGCCGGTGGCCTATATCACCGGCTGGCGTGAATTCTGGTCGCTGCCCATTGCGGTGACGCCCGATGTGCTGATTCCACGGCCGGATTCGGAAACGCTTGTCGAGGCGGCCTTGGCGCTGCGCGGCGATAATGCGCCGGCCACGATATTGGACCTTGGCACGGGTTCGGGTGCGCTTTTGTTTGCCTGCCTGTCGCATTGGCCGCGGGCGCGGGGGCTGGGGATCGATCGATCGCTGCCGGCACTGGGCGTCGCGCGCGCCAATGCGCAGGCATTGGGCTTTGCCGACCGGGCGGTGTTTCAGCCCGGCGATTGGGGGCAGGGTCTACAGCAGCGATTTGACCTTATTCTGAGCAATCCGCCGTATGTCGAGGATAAGGCTGAGCTTTCAAACGATGTGCGCGATCATGAGCCGGGGATGGCATTATTTGCCGGGCCAGACGGTCTTGATGCCTATCACTGCCTGATCCCGCAATTGCCGGGCTTGCTCAATCCCGGGGGCGGCGCGGTGATCGAAATCGGTGCGGCGCAAGCGCAACAAGTCGCGGCGATCGCTGTGGCAGCTCGATTAAAAGTGTCGTTGCGGCGCGATCTTGCCGGGCGTGATCGCTGTCTCGTGCTGACCTGACCGCCCGGTAAGATCAGCCGTCGCGGCGTTCCAGCACACGCCCCGACGATATCAGGATTTGTGGCTGGCCGTTGACAAAGCCGGCAAAGCTGAGCCGTTCGGGATTCCAATCGGGTTCGGCCAGGCGCCAGATGTCGTTGCCGATGTCGATGATGCGCTCGGTGCCCTCCAGCAGTAATTGGTCTCCGCGCGTCACGATGGTGACGCCGCCGATCCAGGGATCATCGCTTTGATAGCGGCCGGCGCGCGCGGCCAGCGCTGTCGGCGTCGCGGGGAGGGGGGTGCCGACACCGTCGCGAGCAAAACGCTGGCCGCCATGGTCGACCGCGATGATGACGCCTTCGGCCTTGACCGGCACGAGAACGAAATCGGCGAACAGCGGATGGCTGGTCGCAAAGCGGCCCGATCCGACGTTTTCCAGCGCAGCGGTCTTATCAGCGGCTGTGACGGAAAGGCCGTTGATCAGCAAATCGGTCGTCCTGCTGCGATAACGCCCCGAAAGCATCGCCAGTTCGGCAGCAGGCAGGGGCGGAGCAGCAAGTGATGGCGGTGGCGGCAGTGTTTTGCCCTCAGCCGCCAGCCGCATCAGCCGTGTCGCATAGGCCGTCAACAAACGCGGCCGATAGTTGATGCCCCCAACGGCACAACTGGCAAAGGCAGCGGTGCCGGCGGCCGCATCGACATGGAATGAAGAGGAAAAACTCACCATGCCGCCGGTATGGTGGAGCAACGCCCGGCCTGCGTCATTTCGGTGCATGAGGCCAAGGCCATAGGTTTCGGTTGGTACCAGACGATCCTGTATGACGGGACTGGCCAGCCATTCGGCGGCACGCGCCTTTCCCAGTACCGGACCGCCATCGCCGCGACCAATGCCGATCAGAAAGCGCAGATAGGCTGCCATGTCGGACAGCGTGGCGGCAA
>JBBRIC010000054.1:0-17443 GCA_038221665.1 Sphingomonadales bacterium | reverse complement strand
CGTCTGGATATCGCGGTCGGCCAGCCCCGCCTGACGCACGGCTGCGACCACGGCGGTCATCTTTCGGGCATTGTCGGCCATGGCGGCAGAGGCTGTGGCGGCGCTGGTCACAACACCGCCTGAAACCTCGGCAATGTCGGGCGTGCGCAGGCTGCGACCTTCGGCATTGATGGTCAGGATCGTCGGGGGCGACACGACCTGTGCCGAGGCGGCACTGCCCGCTGCCATCCCGATTGCCGCCGCTGCCGCCAACCAATTGCGATTGTACATTTCAAAAACTTTCCTGTTGGCCGCACTGGCGGCAGTGATTGGACGGGCTTGGCTTTAGCCAGGCTTAACGCCGGTTTTGCAGCAGGCGATAGCCCCAGAGCAGCAGCATCGCACCCAACACCGACATGATCCAGCCGGGCGCATCGCCGTCATAATACCAGCCAAAAAACTGGTTGCCTATCCAGCGCGCGATGAAAGCCCCGGCGATACCGATGATGATGGTGACAAAACAGCCCTGCGGCATCGGGCCGGGCGACAGCATCTTGGCAATGATTCCAACTATGAGCCCGACAAGCGCCGTTCCGATCAAACCAAAAATGCTCATCGAAATCGGCTCCTCATACTGCTGCGAACAGTGTATGCAATTCTGGGTTTTCAAACGCAATTGGCGAGGGATTGCGCGTTGGTCGCCCGGTACCGTCCAGAACGCCGGCGTCGCAAACCAAGTCTGGCTCAAATTTGGCTTTGTTCCGAAGTGAACTTTGCTTTATGAAGCACTTGCGGCAGGTGACGTATTGGCGTAATACAGTTGCCATGACAGGACTATCGAGTATGAACATGCACAATAAATTGCCCGACACCGATGGGGCCGATGTCTACGCCTTTCCGGCGGCGGACACGGGCCGCGGCAGCGGCCGGCGCGTCTGGTTGCTGCCTTTGCTGATCGCTCTCGCCATTGCCGCTCTGGCCTTTGTCGGCTGGAAACTGTTCGCCCCCAAGGCAGTCGCAGCGCCGGTGGTAGCAACGGCGCCTGAAGTCACGGTGATTGTCCCCGGCTCCACGCTCGTTGCCGATCGGCTGGTCGTGCCCGGCTCTATCGCGGCCCGTCGCGACGCGGGTGTCGGCGTCCAGGGCGAAGGCGGGCGCGTTGTTGCGGTGCTGGTCGAACCCGGTCAATCGGTCAGGGCGGGTCAGGTGCTGGCCCGCATCGACAGCGGCGTGCAGCAGCAGCAATCGTTGCAACTGGCCGCCAGCGTGCGCCAGGCCGAAGCCGATGCGCGCCTCGCCGAGGCCGATCTCGCCCGCGCCAGCGCGCTGGTCTCCAAGGGTTTCATCTCGAAGGCCGATATCGAACGCCGCACCGCAACGCGCGACAGCAATCAGGCCCGGGTCGCTGTGGCAAAGGCCCAGTTTGGTGAAAACCAGGCGCGTATCGAACGTTTGAACGTGCGCGCGCCGGCCGCCGGGCTGGTGTTGGCACGCGCCATCGAAGCGGGTCAGGTCGTCAGTTCCGGTTCCGGAGCCCTGTTCCGTATTGCCGAAGGCGGCGTTCTGGAAATGCGTGCCCAGGTTGCTGAACAGGATCTGGCCAAATTGCGCGTCGGCATGCCGGCGATGGTCGTCCCCACAGGTTCCAGCACCGAATATCCGGGCAAGATCTGGCTCATCGACCCGGTTATCGACGCTGTCAGCCGGCAGGGTGTGGTGCGGGTTGCCGTCCAATATGCCCCTGGCCTGCGCGTCGGCGCCTTTGCCAAGGCCCGCATCGAAGCCGGAGAGGCCAGCCATCCACTGCTGCCGCAATCGGCCATGCAGGCCGATGACAAGGGCAGCTTTGTGATGATCGTCGATGCCAAAAACCAGGCCGTTCGCCGCGGCGTTACCGTTGGCAGCATCAATGATGCGGGGGTGGCGATCACGGCCGGCCTCAACGGCAGCGAGCGCGTTGTCGCCAGCGCCGGCGCCTTCCTTCGTGAAGGCGAAAAGGTTACACCGATCATCGCCCGCAACGCCGGTTAAGGGTCAGCCATGCGCAATATATCCAGTTGGTCGATCAAGAATCCGATTCCGGCGTTGGTCGGATTCACCATGCTGACTCTGGCCGGCATCGTCAGTTTCATCCAGCTTGATGTCAACGACAACCCCGATGTCGAATTTCCGGCGGCACAGATCATCATCAACCAGCCGGGCGCTGCCCCGACCGAACTAGAAACCCAGGTCACCCAGCGCGTCGAAGCGGCTGTTCGCGGCATCAATGGCGTTGACGAGCTTACCTCGCGGATCAGCGAAGGCCAATCGATCACCAGCGTCCAGTTTGCCATCGGCACGCCGGTCGATCGCGGCGTTAACGATGTGCGCGACGCCGTGGCCAATATCCGCAGCGATCTGCCGCAAGGCATTTTGCAGCCGCAAGTGCAGCGCCTGGATATTGCCGGCGGCCCGATTGCCTATATTTCTGCCGAAGCCATCGACATGACGATCGAGGACCTGAGCTGGTTTGTCGATAATAATGTTGCCAAGCGACTGCTCGCCATTCCGGGCATGGCGCAGGTGCGCCGATCGGGCGGGGTTTCGCGCGAAATCCGCGTCATCCTCGATCCGGCCCGTATGCAGGCTTATGGGCTGACCGCGTCGCAGGTCAATAACCAGTTGCGCCAGGTCAATCTGAACGCAGCGGGTGGCCGCGCTGAAATCGCCGGTTCCGAACAATCGGTGCGCGTGCTCGGCAATGCCCAGGGCGCCTTGGGGCTGCGTGACACACAGATTTCGGTGCCCGGCGGTCGCAACATCCGGCTTGGCGACATTGCCGAGGTCAAGGACAGCTATGCCGAACAACGGTCTTTTTCCAAAAAGGATGGCCGCCAGGTGCTCAGCTTTGCGCTGTCCAAGGCCAAGGGATCGTCCGACGTCACGGTTTACGACGAAGTCCAAAAGGTGCTGGCGCAGATCCAGAAGGAAAACCCCAAGGTCAAGTTCGTCCAGCTTTTCACCACCGTCGATTACACCAAACAGCAATTTCATTCGGCCATATCGGCCATGATCGAAGGCGCCATCCTCGCCGTTTTTGTCGTGTTCCTGTTCCTGCGGGACTGGCGGGCCACGATGATTTCGGCGGTTGCCATTCCGCTATCGGCGATACCGGCATTCTTTTTCATCGATCTTCTGGGTTTTTCGCTAAATACGCTCAGCCTGTTGGCGCTCAGCCTTGTCGCCGGCGTGCTTGTTGATGACGCAATCGTCGAGATTGAAAACATCGTCCGCCACATGCGGATGGGAAAATCCGCCTATCAGGCATCGATGGATGCCGCCGATGAAATCGGGCTGGCGGTTGTGGCAACCACCTTTGCAATCGTCGCCGTGTTCCTGCCAGTGGGCCTGATGCCGGGCATTTCCGGGCAGTTTTTCAAGAATTTTGGCTTCACGGTCGTTGTTTCGGTGCTGCTCAGCCTCGCGGTGGCGCGTCTGATCACGCCGATGCTCGCGGCGCATTTCCTCAAAAGCCATGGCGAGGCCGATCATGGCGGTGCCAAATGGATCAGCTTTTACGTCAACGTCCTGCGCTGGTCGCTGCGCAACCGCTGGAAAGTTGTGCTGTTGGGCGGTGGCGGAGCGCTGGCTGCAACCGTCTGGGCCTTTTCAACCCTGCCGCTGACGTTCCAGCCGACCGTCAACAGCGATTACAGCCAGGTCAGCATTTCATTGCCGCCGGGTGCGACCCTCGCGCAGACAATAGCGGTGGCCGACAAGGCAGCCGCCATTGTCAAGAAATCGCCGACCGTTGCCTCGGCCTTTGCCGATATCGATATCGGCAGCGCCCAGATATTCCTGACTCTGAAAAAAGACCGGCCGATGACCAGCGTCGAATTCGAGCGCGAGGTCGGGCCGCAATTGCAGGCAATCCCCGATGCCCGCGTCGGTTTTCAGGCGCAGAACAGCAACAGCGGCCGCGACATTTCGGTGGTGCTGTCTGGCAGCGACCCGGCCGTGCTGCAAGCCGCCGCGCTGAAAGTTGTAGAACAGATGCAGGGCCTGAAGGAGCTTCGCCAGCCGCGCATCGATGGCGATCTGCGTCGCCCGGAAATCACCATCAAGCCGCGTTTTGAAATCGCCGCCTCGATGGGCGTCACCACCGCAGCCCTGTCCGAAACGATCCGCATCGCGACGCAAGGCGACATTGACCAGAATGTCGCCAAATTCTCGTTGTCCGATCGCCAGATCCCGATCAGGGTCGCGCTGGCAGAAGATTCGCGCCGCAGCATCGGGACCATCGAGAACCTGCCCGTCCCCACCGCCATCGGCGGCACCGTGCCCTTGAAGGTGATCGCCGATATCAGCTTTGGCACCGGCGCCACCCAGATCCGCCGTTATAATCAACAGCGCCGGATCCTGATCGGTGCCGATCTGGCGCCCGGCCTTGTCAGTGGCAATGCGACGCCCAAGATCAACGCCTTGCCAGCGCTGAAAAATCTGCCCGCCGGTGTTGAAGTCATCAAGCTCGGCATGGACAAATGGCAGGAAGAACTGCTGGTCAATTTTGTCGTTGCCGTCGTTGCCGGCGTGTTGCTCGTCTTTGCCGTGCTGGTGCTGCTGTACAAACGCGTGCTGCCGCCGTTCGTCAACATGGGGTCTTTGCTGCTGGCGCCGCTGGGCGGTGGGCTGGCGCTGCACCTGACCGGTATGGCGATTTCCATGCCGGTGTTCATCGGGCTGCTGATGCTGCTTGGGATCGTTGCCAAAAACTCCATCCTGCTCGTCGATATGGCAATTGAACAGATGAGCCTTGGCGCTCCCTGCAGTGCCGCCATCCTCGAAGCCGGCAACAAGCGCGTCCAGCCGATCATCATGACGACTGTCGCCATGGTTGCCGGCATGTTGCCGATCGCCCTGTCGCTTGACGGCGATGCGAGTTTCAGGGCCCCGATGGGCGTCGTCGTCATCGGCGGGCTATTGATGTCAACGGCGCTGACCCTCGTCATCGTGCCAGCCAGTTTCAGCCTGGCTGTCGGTGCGGAGGAATGGCTGGCCCCGCGGCTGAAGCGCTGGTTTACCAACAATGAAGGGCCCAAGACCGCAGGAGGCGGCGCCAGACCAGCGGCCCAGCCTGCTGAGTGACAGCCTGCGGAGTGATCTTCAGCTGAAACTGGCGCAACCTTTTCGATTGCCAGCGACACCGTTTCACCGGATGCGATTGCTGGCGACGCTGCTGCTGGCGGCCATGGTGGTCTTGTTCGCCATCAGCCTGCATTGGCGACATGCCCATCCCGCCATGCCATGGCTGCAGGCCTTTGCCGAAGCCGGCATGATCGGTGGCCTTGCCGACTGGTTTGCGGTAACGGCGCTGTTCCGCCATCCGCTTGGCCTGCCGATCCCGCACACCGCGATCATCCCCGCCAACAAGGATCGCATCGGTGAAAGCCTGGCGGTGTTCCTCAAGGAAAATTTCCTTACCCCCGCCATCGTCGCGCGCCGGCTGGAGGAAATCGACATGGCCGGCGCCGCTGCGCGCTGGCTGATGGCCGATCGGGACGCGACGCCGGGCGCGCGCAAACGCGGCTGGGGACCACTGGTGGCGCGGCTGATCGAAGCGCTGGACCAGCGCGCCATCGGTGATCTGGTGCGCGAAACGGCCTTGGAAAAACTCCACGCCCTCGCCTTGTCGCCGATCATTGCCGACGCCATCGATACGACCGTCGATCGCCGGCGCCATGAGCCCGTCATTGAATCCGCCATTGCCTGGGGGGTGCGCACGCTCGATGATCAGGAATCGACAATCCGGGGCATGGTTGCCGAACGCACCAACTGGTTTTTGAAACTCGTCAGCGTCGATGAACAAGTTTCATCCTCGCTGATCGATGGGATCCGTAATCTGCTTGGCCAGATGCAGGCCGATCCACACCACCCGCTGCGCCGCCGCATTACCGAGGCGCTGCGCCGCTATGCCTTTGACCTGCGCCATTTCCCCGACAGCCAGCGGGGGATCGAAGCGTTCAAGGACGATCTGATCGCCAACCCGGCGATGGGCCAGGTGCTGGAGGGGCTGTGGGATGATGCGCGCGCCGGGCTGATCACCAGCCTGACCGCTACCGGCACGCCGGGCACGCCCAGTCGGCTGGGGATCGCCATGCAAGCATTGGGAGAGCGCCTGGCCGCCGATGCGCCGTTGCGCGCCGCGATCAACCTCCACCTGCGCCGCGCCGCCGTCGGTCTTGTCAATGATTATGGCGATGCCATCGTCAGTCTGGTGTCAACGACGATCCGCAGCTGGGACGCGCGCACGGTTACCGAAAAGCTGGAAACCGCCGTCGGCCGCGACCTTCAGTTCATCCGCATCAACGGCACCATCATCGGCGGCTGTGTCGGGCTGTTCATTCATGCGCTGTCGGGGGCATTGTAGGGCTGCCGGTGCGCCCTCAATCGAACCCCACAAAGCGTGTCGCCTCCGCCACAGATTTGCGCATCGAGACCACCGCATTGGCCGGAAAGCTTGCCTCTGGCCAGCCCAGAGCAATGCTTTTCATGATGACCTGATCCTCGGGGATGCCGGCATGCTCGCGCACCACCGGCGATTGCATGATGCCCTGCGAATTGATGACGGCGCCCAACCCGCGCGACCAGGCGGCGTTGACCAGCGCGGTTGCCACCGCGCCGCAATCAAACGGCGTATCATCGCTACCATCGACCGCCCGATCATAGGTGACGATGATGCATACCGGCGCATCGAATTGGCGAAACCCGCGCAGCACCCAATCCTGCCGCATCGGCATGTCATCGCGCGCAATGCCCATTGCAGTGAACAGCTGCTTGGCCACGCCGACCTGCCGATCGCGGTGCACGCCGGCAAAGGCCTGCCCGATGCGAAATTCCCGGCTGTGCGGCACGCCGGCGAGGTTGCGCTCGGTATTGCCAGCTCGGATGCGGTCGAGCGGCGCGCCTGTGACCACGGTGAAATTCCACGGCTGGGTGTTCATCGAAGACGGCGCCCGCATGGCCAGCGCCAATATCTCCTCGATCAACGCTTGCGGCACCGGGTCGGGTTTATACCCCCTGATGCTGCGCCGGCCAAGAATGACGTCATCAAATTCCATCTGCGGCCCCTTGTGTCTGCGCTTCGCTTGATTTTCTTGCAGTTGGGCGGCACCGGCGCCGACTCCGCTTAACTGCAACAAAATCTAGTGCCGCCGAATGGTCGCGGTCGCAAGTGGCGAGCCGATGGCCTGAGCGTTTTGTGAGATGCTGAAATCACCGGCCGGTCCGGATGGCACAAGGCGCAACTGAACTGGCATTTTACCGCAGTCGAATAGCGGCCGGGCTTCCCAGCGCCTTGGCGCATCGCACCGCAGATCGGCACCAGCGCCGATTTTTGCCGTTCTTAGCGCAAATTCCCGACCGCGCGCTGGATGCGTTTGCAGGCTTCCTCCAGCAAATCGTCCGACGTTGCATAGGAAATGCGGAACGCGGGCGAGCCGCCGAACGCCGCGCCATGCACCACGGCGACGCCTTCGGCTTCAAGTAAATAGGCCGCCACCGCTTCATCGTCGGTCAGAATTTTACCATCGGGCGTTGTTTTACCGATCAGGCCGGCGCAATCGGGATAGACATAGAACGCGCCTTCCGGGCGCGGGCATCTGAGGCCCGGGGTCTGGTTGAGCATCGAGACGACCAGATCGCGGCGTTTGACAAAGGCCGCGTTGCGGTCCCGCAGGAACGATTGATCGCCGTTCAGCGCCGCAACCGTTGCTGCCATCGAAATCGAGCAAGGGTTCGACGTCGATTGCGATTGCAACTTGGCCATTGCCTTGATCAACCAGGCTGGCCCGCCGGCATAGCCAATCCGCCAGCCCGTCATCGCATAGGCCTTTGAGGCGCCATTGACCGTCAAGGTTCGATCATAAAGCCCCGGCTCTACCTCGGCGATGGTGGCAAATTCAAAACCGTCATAAACGATATGTTCGTACATATCATCGGCAAGGATCATGACCTGCGGGTGATGCATCAGCACATCGGTAAGCGCCTGCAGTTCGGCCCGATTATAGGCCGCCCCGGTCGGATTGGACGGTGAATTGAAGATCAGCCATTTCGTCGCCGGCGTGATGGCGGCCTCCAGCTTTTGCGCCGTCAGTTTGAAGCCTTCATCGATGGTGCAATTGACGATGACCGGCGTCGCGCCGGTAAATTCAACGATATCGGGATAGCTGACCCAATAGGGCGCAGGGATGATGACTTCATCGCCCGGATCGAGGGTTGCCAGCAGCGCGTTGAAAATTGTCTGCTTGCCGCCGACGTTCACGGTGATCTGGTCGAGACCATAATCGAGGTGATTGTCGCGTTTGAATTTGGCCTGGATGGCTTTTTTAAGCGCGGGTGTGCCATCGACGGCGGTATATTTGGTCTGGCCGGCCCGGATCGCGGCGATGGCGGCGTCCTTCACAAAATCGGGCGTGTCGAAATCGGGTTCGCCCGCACCCAGCCCGATGACATCGCGCCCCGCGGCCCTTAATTCCGCCGCCTTGTTGGTGACAGCTATGGTCGGGCTCGGGTTGATGCGCTGAATGGCGGCGGAGAGTTTTGCAGCGCGGTTCGAGGCTGGGTTCGACATGGCAAGTCTTTGCAATAGGAGATAAAGCTTCGATAGGCGAGATCGCGGCGCGGCTCAACCACAGGATCGCTATCCATGTGGCGACGCCTGAAGTGTCGGAATTCTTTACACTTCTGCATTTACGGTAAAACCGCTTTTTGGCCTAAGACGATGATTGCAATGCTGTTATTGCGCCATGCCAACTCTGGCACGATTCTTGCATGGCAATTTATGTGCCAGTTTTTGCTGGTCACAGTTTAGGGGATGCACATGTTCATCAAATCTATCGCAGCACTTGCGTTGTTAGCGGCCGCGGGCGCCGCACAGGCGGCAATCGTCGTAACTTTCAACGCAGCGCCGGTTAACACGGTGTTCGGCAGCTATAGCGAAGCCGGCTATAATTTCAGCTATACGGGCGGCGGGATCGCATACACCTGGGATGCTGGCTCACCCAATTCGAACGGCACGCCCAATCTCATTCTGGGCTTTTCGCCGGTTGACGAGATCACGATCACCAAGGTTGGCGGTGGCGTCTTCACCCTGATCAGCGCCGATCTCGCGGTATCCTGGTATTCAGTGGTTTCGCCAAACACCATTACCGTAAACGGCTCGGTATTTGGGATCGATTCAACACTGACCACCTACGCCTTCAACACTACCGGCACATCTTTCACGATCAGTGGCCTTGCTTCGAACGATGGCTATTGGGTTGGTGACAATTTCACCTTCTCCGGCACCGCCGTTCCTGAACCAGCTAGCTGGGCCATGCTGATCGCCGGCTTCGGCCTTACCGGCGCCGCGATGCGCCGCCGCCGCACGGCGCTTGCTGCGTAAACGTAAGCGACCCGCGAACAGGGGCGGTGGCGTTTTGACGCCGCCGCCCTTTTTCATGCCAAAATCGCCGGCAGCAACCCGCGCAAGGCGTTACCGATAAAAAAGCCCGCCGCCAGATCGGCGGGCGTCAACGCGGCTTCGACAGCGCGTCCTTCTGCGATCAAACGGGCTCGCAAGATGCCGGGCAACAGGCCCAGTGTCGCCGGCGGGGTCAGTAACATGCCGCCGCGTTCGACAAAGATGTTGCTGAAACTGCCTTCGCTGATCTGACCCCCGGGCGTCACAAATATGGTTTCGAAAAGCCCTGATGCCGTCCGCGCCGAATCATAAAACCGCCGGTCGCTGGTTTTATGGCGCAACCGCCAATCGGTCTGCGCGACTGGCAAAGCCGCCAGCGCGACCTTGACCGGCAGGCCCGGAGGCAGCGGCAGCGGCAACAGGTCGATGGCCAGCACGCCGGTGGGGCCAGCGAGCAAACGCAGACGGCCATCGGCCCCGCATGCAGCCGCTTCAACAAACGCCCGCGCCGTTGCTGCATCGAAAATATGGCCAAGAAAGGCAGCGCTCCCCGCCATGCGCGCCAGATGCCGGTCAAGATCGATCACCACGTCGTTTTCGCAGCGCATCGTCTCGATCAGGTCGGGCAAGGCGCGTTTGTGCAGGAAAGCCGATTTCGCCAGGCATTCCGCCCATTCGCCCGCAGCATCACTGTCGGCAACGATCCCGCTGCCCAGACCCAGCCGCGCCTGATCGGCGCCGGCGGCCAGCACCAGCGTGCGGATGGCGACGTTGAACAGCGCATCGCCGTTCGCTGAAATAGCGCCGATGCTGCCGGTATAGGCACCACGCGGCGCGCGCTCCACATCGGCAATCACCTGCATCGCCCGGATTTTGGGTGCGCCGGTAACGGACCCGCAGGGAAACAGCCGCGCCAGCACATCCGCAGCCGTCAGAGCCGGTCGGGCGGTCGCGGTGATCGTCGATGTCATCTGCAGAATGCTGGGAAAGCGTTCGATGCTGAACAACGCCGGCACCGCCACGTCATGGCCGACGCGCGACAGGTCGTTGCGCAACAAATCGGTGATCATCAGGTTTTCGGCGCGATTTTTGGGGTCCGCCTGCAACGCCGCAGCGGCCGCAGCATCGGCCTCTGCGTCACCGCCGCGCGGCGCCGTGCCCTTCATCGGTCGCGCCATCAACTGGCGGCCGTTCAGGCTGAAAAAAAGTTCGGGCGAAAAACTCAGCAGCCAAAGTGCGCCCGTAAACACCAGCGCGCCATAGGGTGCCATGCTGCCGGCGCGCAGCCGGGCATAAAGTTGCAGAGGGTGACCAGTGACTGCGACGCTCGCATTGAACGTCAAATTGGCCTGATAAATATCGCCCGCCGCGATCAACGCCAGCACGTCTGCCATGGCCGCCGCATGGTCGACCTTGGCAGTCTGCGGCTCGGCCGGCGCCACCGCCGCTGGCCCCTGCCCCAGCAAGCCGATGACATTGTCGACCATGATCTCATCGGAAAACCGCCCGAACCACAGCAAAGGCTCCCCGGCCGGCGGCCGGCGGTTGAGCGTCGCCAGCCGGGGTTCCAGAGCATAGCCCGCCTCATAGCCCAGAAACCCCGCCCATGGCCCCGGCCCGGCCAGCCGCGCCAGGCCCGCGACGACTTCCGTTGGGCGATCGGTGGTGACTGTTTCGAGAAGGCCTGAGAATAATCGCCCCGTTCCGGCGGCGACATCATCTAAAAGGACAAAGGGCTGGACAGGGTCGAACACGCGAGGTTGCATAAGGCTTTGGCGGCGCGAGCGAAACCGATTCCCCCAGAAAATGCCCGGCGCGGCAGGGCTTGCGGGGCGGCATTCATCCGCTAGACCCGCGGCAATGCACAGATTTCTCCTTCTCACCGCTTTGTCTGCCACGCCTTTATTGGCGCAAAATGTCACGCCGCCGGCCGCAATCACGGCCGAAAATGTGCCGCGGATCCCGGCCAGCCTTGCCGCCCGGGTGCGGCCCTATCTCGAATATCGCTCGGCAAGCTTTCAGGGCTGGGATGCAGCAACGCGCGGCATTTTTGTGGCCACGCGTTTTGGCGATGCGCCACAACTTGCCTATGTCGAAAAGCCTGGCGCCGACCGCCGCCAGATCAGTTTTGAAAACGAGCCGGTGGCGGGGCGGCCTTCCCCCGATGGCAAGACCATGCTGGTCAGCAAGGACATCGGCGGCGGCGAATTTTATCAGCTTTATACGCTGGCCGAAGGCCGATTAACGCTGTTGACCGACGGCAAGAGCCGCAACACCAACCCGGTCTGGTCCCGCGATGGCAAAACTATCGGTTTTACCAGCACGCGCCGCAATGGCACCGACGGCGACCTTTACCTCATCAACCCGGCCGACCCAAAAAGCGCCCGGTTGCTGGTCGAGGTAATGGGTGGCGGCTGGGAATTCAGGGATTTTTCACCGGATGGAAAAACGGCCCTGGTTGAACAGCGCAGCTCCATCGAAAGCTCGTTGCTGTGGGAGGTTGAACTTGCCAGCGGCAAATTGCGCCGGCTCAACCGCCCCGGCCCGCCCGCGTCCCGCGACGATTCCCGCTATGCCGCTGATGGCAGCATCTGGCTGACCAGCGATAGCGGCGGCGATTATCTAAGGCTTGGCCGGATCGATGCGCACATGGCCTTTCAGCCAATGATCATCGGCCCCGTACAATGGGACGTCGAGGATTTCGCCATGGCGCCCGATGGCAGCTTTGTCGCGGTCGTGGTCAACGAAGCCGGCATTTCGAAATTGCGGCTACGCAACCCTCTAACCGGCGCCTTGATCGGCGAGGCAAAGTTGCCTGCTGGCGTCATCACCGGGCTACAGATCGCGCCCTGGGGGGAAATCGGCTTTTCACTGTCCAGCGCCACATCGCCCGCCGATGCCTGGAGTGTTGACCCAAAGAATATGGCGGTAAATCGCTGGACCTTCAGCGAAACCGGCGGGCTGGATCCAGCGCATAACCGCGAACCCCTGCTGATCACACTGCCAGCCTTTGACGGCACCGAAATCTCGGGCTTTCTCTACAGGCCCGATCCACAGAAATTTCCCGGCAGGCGGCCGTTGATCCTCGATATCCATGGTGGGCCGGAAGGCCAGACCCGGCCGGGATTTCTGGGTCGCAACAACTATCTCATCAACGAACTCGGGATCGCCTTGTTCTTTCCCAATGTTCGAGGCTCGACCGGCTATGGCAAACGCTTTGTCGCCCTCGACAATGGCCCCTACAAGCGAGAGGACACCGTCAAGGATATCGGCGCCATGCTGACGTTGCTAAAGGCGCGGCCCGATATCGACAGCGCGCGCATCGCTGAAACCGGCGGCAGCTATGGCGGCTATATGTGCTATGCTACCGCGATTAAATATGGTGACCAGTTGAAAGGCGCCATCTGCGCCCGGCCGATATCCAATTTTGTGACGCTTTTGGAAAATACCGAAAGCTATCGCCGCGACCTGCGCCGAGTCGAATATGGCGATGAACGTCAGCCGGCCCAGCGCCAGAAGTTAAACGAGATTTCGCCGCTCACGCATGTCGCTGAATTGAAGATCCCGCTGGTCGTCATAACCGGCAGCAACGATCCGCGTGTGAAACCATCGGAATCCTACCAGATGGTGGCGGCAGCGCGCCAAAACGGCATTCCGGCCTGGCATCTGATCGCCGCCAATGAAGGCCATGGCTATCAGAAAAAAGAGAATCAGGATTTTGAATTCCTGACCCGGCTGGCCTTCTGGGAACAGACGCTGTTGAAATAGTCTGAAGCCCCAAACGCCCGCAACATTCGCTTGACCGCCCTTCGATCGCCACTATGAACGGCGGCGGGCCACGCGGTCCCAACGCCGCGCGCGCTCTCTGTGAGGAGAGAATATGACTGATGATACCCTGATTGCGGGCGCTGCGCCTTTGGCCGAGCGCCCGGCACATTTGCCCAGACGCGCGCATTTTTCGTCCGGCCCCTGTGCCAAGCGCCCCGGTTGGGATGCAGCCCAATTGGCCACCGATTCGCTTGGCCGCTCGCATCGTTCAAAAATCGGCAAGGCGCGGCTGAAACTTGCCATCGATCTGACGCGCGAAATACTCGGCGTGCCCGCCGATTATCGCATCGGCATCGTGCCGGCATCCGACACCGGCGCCTATGAAATGGCGATGTGGAGCCTGTTGGGCGCCCGCCCGGCCACCATGATCGCCTGGGAAAGCTTTGGCGAAGGTTGGGTGACGGATGCCGTCAAGCAATTGAAACTCGACGCCCAAATCGTCACCGCGCCCTATGGCGAATTGCCCGACCTGACCCGTATAGACCAGAGCCGCGACGTCTGCCTGACCTGGAATGGCACGACGTCTGGCGTGCGCGTGCCAGGCGGCGACTGGATCCGCGATGACCGTGAGGGGCTGAACCTTGTCGACGCCACTTCGGCGGTATTTGCGCAAGACATTCCCTGGGCCAAGATCGATGTCCTGACCTATTCCTGGCAAAAAGTGCTGGGCGGCGAAGGTGGCCATGGCGTGCTCATCCTCGGCCCCCGCGCCGTCGAGCGGCTGGAAAGCTATACGCCGGCCTGGCCGCTGCCGAAGATTTTCCGGCTGACAGCCAAATCCAAGCTGATCGAGGGCATTTTTTCGGGCGAAACCATCAACACGCCGTCGATGCTGGCCGTCGAGGATTATATAGATGCCTTGCAATGGTCGCAGCATATCGGCGGCCTGCCCGAACTGATGGCCCGCGCCGATGCCAATGCGACGGCTTTGAACGATTGGGTGAACCGCACGCCATGGGTCGAAAATCTCGCCAAGGTCGCTGCAACCCGGTCGAACACCAGCGTGTGCCTGACCTTGCCCGGCACCAGCGAGGACCATGTCAAGGCGATGGTCAGCTGCCTTGAAAAAGAGGGCGCGGCGTTTGACATCGGCGCCTATCGCGATGCCCCGCCGGGGCTGCGCATCTGGTGCGGTGCGACTGTCGATACGGCAGACATCATCACGCTGACGCACTGGCTCGACTGGGCCCATGCAACCGTAACCGCCTGACGCGATTGCACCGCCCCGCGATATGACGCGCCCGGGGTCGGCAATCTGCGGCTGCGCTCGTTGAAATCCCTATGCCGCCCCGCCCAAGCGCCGGGCCTCGAGGAACAAATCAATGCCAAAAGTTCTCATTTCCGACCAGATGTCGTCAAAAGCCGCTGAAATATTTCGGGCTCGCGGGATCGAAGTCGATGAAATCACGGGCCTTTCAAAGGATGAATTGATCAAGATCATCGGCAATTACGATGGTCTGGCGGTGCGTTCCGCCACCAAGGCGACGAAGGACGTGATCGCCGCCGCCAGTAATCTGAAGGTCATCGGCCGGGCCGGCATCGGCGTCGACAATATCGATATTCCGGCGGCCAGCGGCGCTGGTATCGTCGTCATGAACACCCCCTTTGGCAATTCGATCACCACTGCTGAACATGCGATTGCGCTGATGTTCGCGCTTGCCCGGCAATTGCCCGAGGCGGATGCATCGACACAGGCCGGCAAATGGGAAAAAAACCGCTTCATGGGGGTCGAGCTGACCGCCAAGACCCTGGGGCTGATCGGCGCCGGCAATATCGGCAGCATCGTTGCCGACCGGGCGCTGGGCCTCAAGATGAAAGTCATCGCCTTTGACCCGTTCCTGACGCCGGAACGCGCTGAAACGCTCGGGGTGACCAAAGTGACCCTCGATGAACTGCTGGCGCAGGCGGAATTCATCACGCTGCACACGCCGCTGACCGATTCCACCCGCAACATATTGTCGGCCGAAAATCTTGCCAAAACCCGCCCCGGCGTGCGCATCATCAATTGCGCCCGTGGCGGCCTGATCGATGAAGTGGCGCTGAAGGCCGGACTCGACAGCGGCCTTATCGGCGGCGCGGCGCTCGATGTTTTCGTCGAGGAACCGGCCAAGGCCAGCCCCTTGTTCGGCACTGCCAATTTCATTTCAACGCCGCATCTTGGCGCTTCGACCGATGAGGCACAGGTCAATGTCGCCATCCAGGTGGCGGAACAGATTTCCGATTTCCTGTTGACGGGCGGAGTCACCAACGCGCTCAACGTACCTTCGCTCAGCGCCGAGGAAGCACCGCGCCTGCGCCCCTATATGCAGCTTGCCGAACGCCTTGGTTCGCTTGTCGGTCAGCTTGTGACGGATGGCATCAGCGCCGTGAAGGTCGAAGTCGAAGGTGCCGCCGCCCAGCTCAACATCAAGCCGATCACCGCCGCTGTACTGGCCGGGCTGATGCGCACCCATAGCGACACCGTCAACATGGTCAACGCGCCGTTCATGGCGCGCGAACGCAACATCGAAATCGCCGAAGTGCGCCATGATCGCGAAACCGATTATCACACCCTGGTGCGGGTGACGGTCAAAACCCCCAATGGCGATCGCAGCGTCGCCGGCACTTTGTTCGGCATGACCAAGCCGCGCTTGACCGAAATTTTCGGCATCACCGTCGAGGCCGATCTTGGCGGCCGCATGCTCTATATCGTCAATGAAGACAAACCCGGCTTCATCGGCAGGCTGGGAGGCGCACTCGGCGAGGCTGGCGTCAATATCGGCACCTTCCACCTCGGCCGCCGGGCGAGTGGCGAGGAAGCTGTGCTGTTGCTGTCGGTCGACGATGCCATCCCCGATCCGCTGCTGGCCAGCATCTGCCGGCTGCCGGGTGTCAAGGACGTCAAGGGGCTGGTTTTCGCGTGACGGGCGGCCCTCTATATCGTCCGCTCACCGCTGCACGGCGCTAGGGATGCTCCCCCCCGGCCTGCTGCCCGAAGGGCTGCGCGATCGACTGCCGCCCGCAGCCGCTGCGACGGCGGCACTTGTCACGACGCTGATGGCGCGGTTTGCGGCGCAGGGCTTTGATCCTATCCAGCCACCGCTGATCGAGTATGAGGAAACACTGGCGACGCGGCTGGGCAGCGAAAGTCAGCGCGACCTGATCCGTTTCACTGACCCTGCAAGCCAGGCGACCCTCGCGCTGCGTTCCGACATCACCGGCCAGATCGGGCGCATCGCTGCGACCCGGCTGGCGGCGGCACCGCGCCCGCTGCGGCTGAGCTATGCCGGCCCCGTGCTGCGCGTGCGCGGCGATCGCATCGCCGCGGCGCGCGAAAGCCTGCAGATCGGTGCCGAACTGATCGGCAATGACAGTGTCGCTGCGGTTGCCGAAATCCTGCTGATCGCGGTCGAAGCTCTGGCAGCTGCCGGCGTCAGCAACATCAGCGTCGATCTGACCCTGCCCGATATCATCGAAACACTAGCCGGCCGGATTTTGTCAGCGGCGGACATCGAGACGGTCAAAACGCTGCTCGACAGCAAGGATGCCGGCGGGCTGGTGGCAGCGGGATTCGGGGATTGGCTGCCGTTGCTGGGTGCAACTGGCCCGGTTGCGACGGCCGTCGAAAATCTGGCCGCCTTCGACCATGCCGGCCTGCTTGCCAGCCGCATCGCGGGCATTGCGGCGCTTGCCACCGCCATCGCTGGCACGGCCCGGGTGACGCTCGACCCGACCGAACGCCATGGCTTTGGCTATCACAGCTGGGTCGGGTTTTCGATCTTTGGCGAGGGTATCGCTGGTGAAGCCGGACGCGGCGGCGCCTATGCCATTGCAGGCGCGGCAGCCAATGAGGTTGCGGTTGGCTTTTCGCTCTATGTCGACGGGCTGGTCGATGCAGGGCTTGGCCTTGTATCGGCGCGCCGGATATTGCTGCCACCCGGCACTGCCACCAGCATCGGCGCTGCACTGCGCGGCGATGGCTGGGTGACGGTTGCGGCATTTGATGACAGCGCTCAACCGGCTGATTTTGGCTGCTCGCATCGCTGGAACGGGAACGCCTCTGCCCCTGCCTGAACGCGCGGCGCCTTGCGGCCAGCGGCGGCGGTCGGTAATCGCCAATGCCGCCATGCACGCGCCCGGCGCAGACGGCGCGCAAAAAGGATTAGAAATGCCCAATGTTACCGTCATCGGCGCCCAATGGGGCGATGAAGGCAAAGG
>JBBRIC010000053.1:0-17449 GCA_038221665.1 Sphingomonadales bacterium | reverse complement strand
ACCTCGAAAATGTCGGCGACGGCACCGGTAAAAACCTCGGACCAGAGCTGTTCCCGCGTTTGCCCGTCGATAAGCGATATGGAAACGCGCAGACGCGCACCGATTTGGGTTACCGCACCGTCAAGGGCATAGCGCACGCCCAGATGCGCTGCGATGTCGGGTTTCGCCAGACCCTGATCCAGCAGGGCGCGCACCGAAATGCTGGCAATGATGAAAAGCTGCGGGAAGCCCGCAAGGATCGCGCCGACTTCATCCGCCAGCCCCATCCCCAGCCAGCCACCACAATCGGGCGAGACTTCGAGGAAGGGGAAGATCGCGACCGAGGGTTTTGGCGGCAAGCGGATGACGGGTCGGTCACCAGCGGTTTTGTTATCCGGATTTCGTCTCGCCGTGTCGACCGCCGGCCCATCTTCAACGACCATGCCGCGCGCGGCGTGTTTGGCGATCAGGTCTCTGACCCTGATCCGCTCCTCTCGCAGCCAATCCTCGAAATCCTCGCTGTCCCGCAGATCGATACCTTCGAGAAATTCGCCCCGGGGTATCGGTCCCGAGGCGCGCCGGCCAGTTTCGAGATCGACAACATCAACATCGATCTCGTCGAGCGCCAGGGCGATCACCCGCGTGTTGGTAAACAGTAAGGACCCGGCGCCGGCGCCGATCAAGGTTTTGCGCAGCGATGAAATCTCCCGCCGCAGGCTGGCCAGCGCCTGGGTTTCGTCGCGTGATCCCCATAATATGGTATGCAGCCAGGTTCGCGATCGCTCGCCGCCGGTTGCTGTCGCGAGCAAGGCAAGCATGGCGGCCGCCTTTTTGCTTGAAATTTCAATTCGGGCGCCGTCCGGCGCGAACAGGCGGAAGGGCCCAATCAGGTTTAGTCTGTATCGTGACACGATTTCGGCGCCGCCTTCATGTTACGGTGAACTTGCCAGAGTAAGCAAAGACTACAACAGGATTTGGAGGCGACGATAGCCCCGGGAACGCTGACTGAGCTGCGACAATTTTTCGGCAGATACGCCGCCGCACCGAAATTTTCACGATAGTGCGACGCTAGCAGTCAAAGTCTCGTCTAAATTCAAGATGTGATTCGCAGCGGAGACGTCACAAGCAATCAGGATTCGCGACGCGTCAGGCTAGGGGAGAATGGGACGTGCCAAGTATTTCGTACGATTCAAACACGTTTTGGTCGAACTATCACCTGACCAGCGGCACCCGGAATTTCCCCGACCTTGAACCACGGGTCAGGGTGGAGGAACTGGGCCGGTTACATGCAGCGGATATCGGTGATTTGCAGGCAATATCGCGGTTTGCCAAAACCGCCGAAGTGCTTTGGGCGCATATCGATCATGTAAATAAAAAAATGTACGAAAAAGCCATGCAGGGCCAGCTGGGTGAGCCTCCGGCGCCCTTTCCGGCAGCGCTGGTCGGTCGGGGCTGGAGCTTTTCCAGCCTGATCGGTGCCGACGAGGGCCATGACCGCGAGTCGATGCTGGTCTGCGATGGTCTGGCTGGTACCATCATGCTGAACCCGTCCGATCTTGCGCCGTCGTCAAGGCAGCGCAGCATCGCCCTGACAGCAGGCGGGACGCGGTTTCGCGAACTGGCGGATTGGGCGGCGCGCTTCGGGCTTTCGATCAAGACCAGCGGCACACATCTGGGCGCCACTGTCGCCGGCGGCTTTGGTACGGCAAGCCATGGGTCGCGCCTTGGCTTTGGCGGCTTGCAGAACATGATCGTTGGCATGCACATCGTTACCGGCTCTGGTGAAAGCGTCTGGATCGAACGCAAGTCCGATCCCTTGCTGACCGCAGAGGCGGCCAATCAACTGCACACGGCCGCTGCGGGCAGCGTTCGTATTCTTTCCGATGATGATCAAACGTTCGAAGACGCACTCGTCCATCTTGGGTGCATGGGAATCGTCAATTGCGTCGCCATCGAACTAGTTCCTGATCGAGCCTATGACAAGGTCAGCTGGATCAAAGCCGTCGATGCGAAATGGCTGGAATTAATTGCCGCGGGCAATTGGCGGGCCATCGCGCAATGGCTTGGTCGCGATGAAGATCCGGTCTTTTACGAGGCGACCATCAACCCGCACGCCTGGAATGGCGATCATGCCCTGCATATCATGTATTTTCCAGCATCTGCCCCGCGCCCGGCAGATGCACCGATTCAGCCCGGATCGACAGTTGCCGATGCCATCGCGCAGTTCGGCGGCAAATTTTCGGTCGAGGCCACGGCTGAGTTGAATGCCAGCCTGATCGATGCCCTGCCAAGCATAAGCAATGATAAAAATAGCGACGATGAAAGCGATTATGAGGATCCAGCGCTGGTGCCGCTCGACGCCGATATGAGCGTGTTCGATCCACAGTCACAGGCAAAATCTGCCTATGAATATTATTGGCGACGAGAAAACTTTACGGCAGAGGGTACGATCATCGCACATCGGACCTGGCGTGAACTGCACGGCGACGAAATTACCGGCGGGTCACCGGGATCGCTGTACAACGCCTCCTATGCCATTGAACGGCATAATGTCGTCACCGCCATTCCAGCGATCACCGATGCCGTCAGGCGATTGCCCAAAAGCTTTGTTTTCACGCTCCGTTTCGTGACGAACCCTGCCGGCACCATGGCGTTTACGCGCTTTCCCGAAAACGCCGTCATCGAGATCGACGGGCTATCACCCTGGATTTGCAGGCGCGTTCGGGCGCAATTGCCGGAATCGGTGCCCGCGGATGATCGTCGGGTAAAGATGCTGAGATATCTGGAATTCGCGTTGCCAAAGGGCGCGCATCGCACCGCCCAGGCGCTGGCCCGGCACGGCATCGATTATTCCAACCATTTCGCCAAGCGCATCTATATCGACAAACACAAGGTCCAACGCGATTTCGGACCTTTGGACAAAGTTGATTCGTCTCTCATGCGCTGGCGGGCAACACGCGACAAGCTGTTGTCCACTATGCTCGGCAAGGCCATTTTCTGGAATTGGGGGGCGGTGAATTTCGGGTTGATCGACCGGCCGCTGCAATTGCCATTTCCGCTCGCAGGATCGCCATCGGGGCTTGCGGCCGACATTGCGGCGGACGTCTCGTGATCCGGACACCCTTGCTGCTGGCCTGCGCTGCGGCACTGTCGGGCTGTGCGACGCGCGGCACCTTGACGTTCGATTGCAGCTTTGACGGCCAGCCCTATGCCAATGTCGCCGAAACGTCGCCGCTGATCCGGGATATCGGCGGCGACATTGCCGACCCCTCACGCAATGGCGCGATATTTACCGCCGATACGATCGCAGCGTCATCCGTTGCGCCAACCGACGGGCAACCGATCGACCTTGCGCTGCAATCGCTTTTTGCACCTGACAACGGGGTTGCGCTCAGCGTCAGCGCCGTCCGCCCAAGAAATATTCTTCTGCTTTCGGGCGGCGGGCAATGGGGGGCTTATGGTGCCGGCTTCCTGCAATGGCTGGATCGCTCCAACGATCACCCGCTGCCGCGTTTTCAGATTGTCACCGGCATCAGCACCGGCGCCTTGCAAGCGCTATATCTTGGCGCGCTCAGCAATGATCCTGTCCAACGCAAGTCTTTGCTCGCCGCGCTGGCCGCCGCCTATGCCCCGGCCAATGAGAGCGAGATCGTCAATCGAAACCCGATGCTGCTCGCGATCACAAAGGGATCGGTCGCTGGGCTTGCACCGCTCAGAACGCGGGTTGAAAACGCGCTTTGTCCGCCGGGGCAGCTTGTCACGGCCAGCCCCTGTCCGCTGATCGACGCCCTGGCAATTTCGCATACGCAAAGCTTTGTGGGGTTTGTCGATGGCTTTAGCGGCAAGTTCGTCATTGCGTCGATCAATGCCATTGCAAAACGGATCGAAGATCCTGCCGGCGCCATCGGTTCGCCTGACGCGCGGAAGGCCCGTTACGAAAAGGTTCGCGCCTGTCTTGCCGGCGTCACGATCGGCTCGGCCGCCGTGCCGGTGTTTTATCAGCAGGTCAGGATCAAGGGGAACATCGCAGGTTTGCCCGCGCTAGCAAATGCCGGGGCACCAACGGTCTATGATGGCGGGGTCCGCCATTCTGTGTTCGAGGCCGATCTGGCCCGCCGCGCAGCCGTCGCGCGAAAGCAGGCCGGCCTGGCGGCGATGCGGACATTGCGGCTGGCGGCGCCCCCTGTTGTTCCGGACGCAACGCTTTATGTCCTGCGCAACGGGCCGACGACGGTCGTTGAAAACGACAAGGTCTCGATCAAAGCCGATGCGTTGACCGCGGCAAAACGCGGTTATGCGATCCTCGTCAACCAATCTGAAGTCGGCTCGATCGCCAGCCTGCGGCTGGCCCGGCCGGCCGGCCCGATATTTCTGACCACCGCCGATGGCTATGACAAGGCACAGGTAAATGTCGATCCCGCGCCGGGCGTATCGACGCCGGGGACAGCTGATGGTCTGGTCCGCCCGGAAGCGCCACTGACCAACGGCTGCACGAAGACCGAGGGCCCGATGTTCATTCCAGAATTCATGGCCTGCCTGCAAGCCTTTGGCCGTGCCAAGGCCAGCCGGCCGCAGCCCTGGTCGCAACTTTGCGCACTGACCGAGCGCGCAGGCGATCCCGCGCCACCGCCACTCTGCGACTCGATCGGTCGCCAATAAAACTGGCGTCGATGCCTTTTCACGACCCTTGGACGAGGGCGTCACGCGCCGCCGACGGCTATGTGCGATTATCCTCGTCAATGCAATAAAAGCTGATGATTTTGCGCGTCCAATATCTTTTGAATCCGTAAAAATATTGTCCCTTCTACAGTGAGGAAAAGGAGTATTTTGATATGAATACTGTGCTTCCTACCTATCGACTCGTTGCTGCCGCTATTTTACTCACCATGTATTTTACGATTGCTTGTATCCTGCTTTATCTGCTTTATCATCCGCCCGTAAATCCCCCGGTCTGGGACCAGGTGCTTGTCATATTCAATGCGATCGGTGCCATTGCAACAACCGCGGCAGGTGTTCTGCTTGGTGTCGAAATCCAACGCGAAAACGTCGTTCGCGCCGATGAAAAGGCCGAAAAGGCCAAAACCGATGCCGAACAAAAAGGGGCCGCGATCCGGGCCGCCTTGGCGGAGATCGACACGCTGGGCATCGGTGGCGTCGCGGCCGGGGCAAGCGTTGTAGATCTCGGGCCGCTTCGCGCGGGTTTGCGCGCCGCGCTGTCCGGCCCTGGCGACCATCTCTGAATCCCACAGCTTTCATTGTCTGGAGAATGAACATGGATGACACGCTCGAAATGCTTTTGGCGCAGGACGGTTATGCGCAGGTGCTTATCGAACTTTCCGATGATGCGGCGGCAAGCTCGGCCGCTGCGGCCGAAGCCGGCGCCAGTCTTGAAGGGCATTTTCTTGACGGCGGCGTGATAAACGATCGCCCTGATGCAGGCTCGATCTTGACGTCGACCCTGGGGGTGGGTCTTGCGGCGCAATTGCCAATCCGGCTCGAAACCAGCGCGAACGGGCGGGTCGAGGCTTCGCCAAAGCTCATGGTGTTTCCGACATTGGGACTGGCGATCGGCTATATCGATCGCAGCGGCCTCGACGCATTGGCCGGCAACAGCGCGGTCGCACGGGTCCTGCGCGCGGAAACGCCCAGCCTGGTGCGTCCCGTCCAGTTTCAGCTCGCCGCCGCCACCGCCGGTCCGAGCTGGGGCGTCGCGAAACTTGGGGCTCCAGAGCTATGGGCACAGGGCATTCAAGGCCAGGATGTGCTGGTCGGCCATATCGATACCGGCGTCGATGGCAATCACCCGGCACTGATCGGTGCCATCCAGGACTTTACGGAGTTCGACCTCAACGGCCATCAGGTGATGGGCACGTCGGCGCGGGATTCAGACGATCATGGGACGCATACCGCCGGAACCATCGTCGGCCGTCCGGGCAGCCATGGCAGCTTTGGCGTAGCGCCGCGCGCCATGTTGTTGAGCGCCATGGTTATCGAACGCGGCGACGTGCTCGCGCGAATTCTGGGTGGCATCGAATGGGCCGTCAACGGTGGTGCCCAGATCATGAGCGTCTCGCTCGGCATTCGCGGCCAGAGTCCATTTTTCCAGTCATTGATCAACAAGTTGCGCGCCCGAAATGTGCTTCCCGTCTTTGCTGTCGGCAATGAGGGGGCCGGCGAAAGCCGCTTCCCCGGCAATTACGGCAACGTCCTTTCAGTCGGCGCCTCCGATATCAACGGCGCCGTTGCCGCGTTTTCGGGGAGCCAGCGCTTTGTCGATCGTCAGGTCCCGGACCTGGTTGGACCGGGGGTGGATATCCTCTCCGCTATTCCCAACGGGAATTTTGCCACGATGAGTGGAACATCGATGGCAACGCCGCACATCGCCGGTCTGGCGGCCTTGTTGTTGTCGGCGGTGCCAAATGCCTCGGCAGACGATCTTGAGGCCGCGATCCAGGACTCCTGCGAATTGTTGAATGGCATGACGCGGCCACGCGCCGCTCGCGGCTTTCCCAACGCACCGCGTGCGCTCGCCCTGCTCAGAAACAGATTGCACGCCTAGTTGGGGGCATTGGCAAAATATGCTATCGGAATGACTATGACGGAAGGATTTGAACCTGATGATTGGAGCCCCGAGGCGGTCCTTGGCCGCCTCGCGCTGGCTGCAAAGGGCAACGCACCCGTTTCGGCGCAGATCGTCTTGAGCGAAACCATCGCGGCGGGCGACATGGCCTCTGCGACACAAATATCGTTGATCAACGCCGCGCGCGACCTGGGCATAGATGCCGGCCAGGTGCATGTCGGAGTGGTATATGAGCTTGCGCATGCCATAGGGGTGACGGCGCCGGTTCCCGTGCTCCGCAAGATCATGACCGAGGCAGCCTTTGCGCAGATCATGCCAGGCAATCTCAGCCTGGACGAAGTGATGATCAGCCCGGTCGACAAGCTAGGTTAAGGGCGACCCCGGGTACATCATATCGTCAGTGCGGCGCGAAGTGTTTGAACGGTTTCGACAAAAGCCTGCGGCCAGCGCCTCGTTGTGGCGCGCTTGATGATGCGTCCTGGAACAGGACTATCGTGCCAGCGGGCATTTCGGCCCGGAACTGGCCAGCCGGTCATTGCCCGGTTGCGATTGTTGCAGCCGCCATTCCGGCCATCAGGAAAAGGGGCCGCCCGTTGCCGGACAGCCCCTTTATTTTGGCGCGGGTGCGGCTGTTGTCAGTCGCGTGGGCCGGTCAGGAAGTCGGGCAGGCTGCCGCCTTCTTGCGCCACTTCTTCGCGTGGGGCGCGGTCAGGGCGCGGGCCGCGGTCGTCGCGGCGGGGTCCGCGGTCGTCACGGCCCCCGTCACGGCGCGGGCCGCGATCATTATCACGGCGCGGCCCGCGATCGCTGCGGGGCGGACGATCATCGCCGCCTTCGCGTGGCGGGCGCGTGACTTCCAATTCGGCACCGGTTTCCTGATCGACGAGGCGCATCGACAGCCGCACCTTGCCGCGTTCATCGACGGCCAGCACCTTGACGCGGACTTCCTGGCCTTCGCTCAGCACGTCCTTGACGTTGGCGACGCGCTCATTCTTGATTTCCGAGATATGAACCAGGCCATCCTTGCCGCCCATGAAATTCACGAACGCGCCAAAATCGACCATCGACACGACCTTGCCGGTATAGACCTTGCCGACCTCGGCCTCCATCGTGATGCCTTCGATCCATTTGCGCGCCGCGGCGATTTTTTCAGGATCGGCGGATGCGATCTTGACCGTGCCGTCGTCCTCGATATCGACCTTGGCGCCGGTCGTTGCGACGATTTCGCGGATGACCTTGCCGCCGGTGCCGATGATGTCGCGGATCTTGTCCTTGGGCACCTGCATGGTTTCGATGCGCGGGGCGTGCGACGACATTTCCTCGCGGGTGTGGTCGAGCGCCTTGGCCATTTCGCCAAGGATGTGCTGACGGCCATCCCGCGCCTGATCGAGCGCGACCTTCATGATTTCTTCGGTGATGCCCGCGACCTTGATGTCCATCTGCAGCGCCGTAACGCCTTCCGATGTGCCGGCAACCTTGAAGTCCATGTCGCCGAGATGATCTTCATCGCCTAGGATATCGCTGAGCACGGCAAAATTCTTGCCTTCAAGAATAAGGCCCATGGCGATGCCCGCCACCGGACGGGTCAGCGGCACGCCGGCATCCATCAGTGCCAGCGAGGCACCGCAGACGGTTGCCATCGATGACGAGCCATTGGATTCGGTAATGTCCGACAAAACCCGGATCGTGTAGGGAAAGGCTTCCTTGGTTGGCAACAGCGGGTTGACGGCGCGCCAGGCGAGCTTGCCATGGCCGATGTCGCGGCGGCTGGGCGCCCCGAAACGACCGACTTCGCCCACCGAATAGGGGGGGAAATTATAGTGCAGCATGAAGCGTTCGTAGCGCAGGCCATCGAGGCCATCGATCATCTGTTCGGCGTCGGCGGTGCCAAGCGTTGTGGTGACGATCGCCTGGGTTTCACCACGGGTGAACAGCGCCGAACCATGGGTACGCGGCAACAGGCCGACCATCGCTTCGATGGGGCGAACGGTCGTTGTGTTGCGGCCATCGATGCGAATGCCGTCCTTCAAAATCGCCGAGCGGACGATTTCGCCCTCGACCTTTTTGACCAGCTTTGACGCCTTCAACGCCTCGGCAGGGGCGGTGCCGGCGAACATTTCCTTGACGGTCGCCTTGGCCTTGCCCAGCGCCGACTGGCGATCGGCCTTGGCGATGATTTTGTACGCATCGGCGATGCTGTCGCCAACGGCTTCCTTGATCTTGCCAAGTGTGGAGGTGCTGTCCTCGATATGGAGGTCCCAGGGTTCCTTGGCGCCTGATTCAGCCAGCTTGATGATCGCATCGATAACCGGCTTTGAATGATTATGCGCAAACATCACGGCGCCGAGCATGATTTCTTCCGAAAGCTCCCTCGCTTCGGATTCAACCATCAGGATTGCATCCTGGGTGCCGGCGGCGACGAGTTCAAGGCTGCCGGCCTTGATCTGGTCCTTGGTTGGATTGAGGATATATTCGCCATCGATGTAACCGACGCGGGCAGCGCCGACAGGGCCCATGAAGGGCACGCCCGACAGGGTCAGCGCGGCCGACGCAGCGATCAACGCCAATATATCGGCTTCGATTTCTGAATCGTACGACAGCACCTGCGCGATGACAAGGACTTCATTGTAAAAGCCTTCGGGAAACAGCGGCCGCAGCGGGCGATCGATCAGCCGGCTGGTCAGCGTTTCATGCTCGGTGGCGCCGCGTTCGCGTTTGAAAAAACCACCGGGGATGCGGCCGGCGGCGGAGAATTTTTCCTGATAATGGACGGTCAGCGGGAAGAAATCCTGGCCTTCCTTGACGGATTTGGCAGCCGTGACGGCACAGAGCACGACGGTTTCGCCATAAGTGGCGAGCACGGCGCCATCGGCCTGGCGGGCGATGCGGCCGGTTTCAAGGGTCAGCTTGCGGCCGCCCCATTCGAGTTCCTGTTTGTGGATCGTAAACATGGGGATCGTCTTTCGTATCGACCGAATGGCCCTATTGCCATCAGGTCTGCCTGTAGTTCCGCCGTTGCGGCGGGTCGGACGCAGCGACCATCGTCGCGCCCGGAAAAACGAACGGCCCCTTTGCGGGGCCGTCCGAGATTATTTGCGAAGGCCAAGTTTGGCGATGAGATCGGTATAGCGCGCGGCATCGATCTTTTTCAGATAATCGAGCAGCGAGCGACGCTTGTTGACGAGCACCAGCAACCCGCGACGCGAATGATTATCCTTGGCGTGGGTCTTGAAATGCTCGGTCAGGTTTGAGATGCGTTCGGACAGGATGGCGACCTGGACTTCGGGTGATCCGGTGTCGTTTGCGGCCCGCGCATTGTCCTTGATGACGTCAGCCTTGCGTTCAATGGTAATCGACATCGGATACTCCTTATTCAAGGTTGAACCCGCGCAAAACCCGGACCTGATCTTGGTCGATCTCGACCAGCGCCACGGGAACAGCACCGAGGCAGGCGAGATAGGTGCCGGGGGCGGCGGGGTGCCCGAAAAGCCTGCGCCCCTGTCGGAGTGCCGCCGCTTCGTCGGGATCGATGGAGAGAGCCGGGATGTCGTCCAGCCCCGCCATCAGTGGCAGGATGATCTGTTCTAGCTGCGCCCCTTGCACGCAGCGCTCGAATTTGTCCAGCGCTATCGCCTGATCGAGGCTGAACGGCCCGGCTCTGGTGCGTCGCAACAGGCTGACATGGCCGACGGTGCCCAGCGCCAGTGCGATATCGCGCGCCAGGCTGCGGATATAAGTGCCTTTGCTGACCAAGGCGCTGAACGTCGCGGTGTCGGGCGTGGTATGGACCAGCGCCAGCGCGAG
Source organism: Sphingomonadales bacterium (assembly GCA_038221665.1). Classification (GTDB taxonomy): domain Bacteria; phylum Pseudomonadota; class Alphaproteobacteria; order Sphingomonadales; family Sphingomonadaceae; genus Sandarakinorhabdus. Next base: position 7,086 of record JBBRIC010000053.1, on the reverse strand, counting down.
GATCGTCACCTGGCGGCTGGCCAGAGCCACGGTTTCGCCGGCGCGGGCGAGCGCATAGGCCCGCTTGCCATCGATCTTCAAGGCGGAATATGCCGGCGGCACCTGATCGATCGGGCCCGTGAAGCGCGGCAGCATGGCGGCGATGGCGGCGGGGTCGGGGCGTATATCGGACGTGGCGATCACCGCGCCTTCGGCGTCTTCGGTGGCCGTGGCTTTGCCCCATTCGATTGTGAAATCATAAGCTTTTGTGGCATCGAGCAGGCGCCCGGCAAGCTTGGTCGCCTCCCCGACCGCGATCGGCAGCACGCCCGTCGCCAGCGGATCGAGCGTCCCGCCATGGCCGATACGGTCGGGCCTGATGCCGGCCCCGCGCAGGATACGCTTTACGGCTGCAACGCCTTGCGCCGACGACAGGCCAAGCGGTTTATCAAGGATGATCCAGCCGTTCATGGCATCAGCAGGCAATGGCGCGGACGTGGCCAAGCGCAGCATAATCAAGGATCAGCGCATCGCGGGTGGCCAGAACAAGATTATTGTCACGCGCTGTCGCGATCAGCATTCGATCCGCCGGATCATCGTGCAACGGCGCTGGCAAATTCGATGAACGGATGGCGGTTACGCCATCGAGCGGCAGATAGCGCACGCCGGGCACCGACAGGATGTTGGCAAACCAGACATCGGCTGGCGCCGCGAGGACGAGCGGGTAGCGACACGTTGCCCGGCAAAGCAGACCGATTTCCCAGGCCGATACAGCCGAAACGACGAGATTATAGTCATTGGCGGCTTCAGCAATCGCCGATCGCCCTGGCTCGGCGATATCGCCGTCCCCAAACATCCAGATCAACGCACAGGTATCGAGAAGAACGGCTGTCAACCGCGCATCGCCTCGCCCGATGTTGAGTCAATGACTGGTGTGGTCAGATCAAGATCAGGCGGAATTGTTGCCGAACCGCGAAACATGGTGAAGATCGTGTCAGACGGGAGCGAGCGCGAACCCGCGCCCGGCGCCATCGTCAGAAACGCTTTGCCGCGTTTGGTAATATGCACGCGATGCAATTGCCCTGCGGCCATATCATCCATCAAAGCGAGGCATTTTGCCTTGAATTCGGTTGCCGAAATGGTCAGCTCAAAAAGTGTCGCCATGCCGGCCTCCAACTGGTCATTTACATAGGACCATTAGACCGGAATTGCAACGTCGATCAGCCACAAATGCGTATCAGCTTTCAGGCTTCGTCGTCATCAAAGTCCGACAGCTTGGGCAACCGGACCTCGGGTTCAAGGTCGCGGGCGATGGCCGGGCGGCGCAATATGGCATCGATGCGGGCGCCGGCGTCATAGCTTTCATCGGCGCGAAAGCGCAGGTCGGGCGTGTATTTCGTCGCCATCTGGCGGGCGACCTCGCCGCGCAGATAGCGGGCGTGGCCGGCCAACGCCTTGACCACCGCCTGGTCGTCGCCACCGCCAAGCGCCTTGATGAACACCGTCGCATGGCGCAGATCGGCAGTGACCCGCACCTCGCTGATCGACACGATGGTCTGCTGCAGCAGACCATCGCGCAAGTCACCACGGCCGATCACATCGGCAAGCGCGTGACGCACCTGTTCACCGATGCGTTGCAAGCGGATCGAGCGGCCTTGGGAATCGGGCGTGGAGCGAGGCATTGGCGAAGTTTGGTCGATTCGTTAACGTGCAAAAAGGCTGATGCGGGACAGCTTCACAGGCGTTGGCGACTGTTGGCGCCTATAGCGTCCGATCCCGCATTTCGACTTCAAAGGTTTCAACGATATCGCCGGGCCGCACATCCGATGAATCGGCCAATGTGATACCGCACTCAAGGCCGATCCTGACCTCGGGCACGTCATCCTTGAAGCGTCGCAGCGACGCGATCGAGCCATCGTAGATGATGACATCGTCGCGCAAGATACGAGCCCGGAGCGCCTTTTTGATAAAGCCTTCGGTGACGCGGATGCCGGCCGCCTTGCCGATCTTGCCGGCCTGGAAAACCTCCAGCACCAACGCGCGCCCGACAACGGTTTCCAGCGCTTCTGGCCCCAATTGCCCGGCCATCGCTGCCTTCACTTCGTCGATCAGGTCATAGATGACGTCGTAATATTTGAGCGCGACGCCATCCCGCTGGGCGATTTCGCGGGCCTTGGCATTGGCGCGGACGCCGAACCCGATCACCGGCGCGCCGCTGGCCTTGGCCAAAGTCACATCGGATTCGGTAATCCCGCCGGCGCCCGATGACAGTACCTTGGCCTTGATCAGATCGGTTGAAATCTTGTTGATGGCGCCGGCTATGGCTTCGGCGGACCCCTGCGTATCGGCCTTGATGACCAAAGGATAGACTTGCGCCTTCGCCTGGCGCAGCACGCTGAACATGGTTTCAAGGTTGGCCGGTTCCTGCTCGATGCGCTTGGCATTGGCGACCCCGGCGCGATAATCGGCGACCTCGCGGGCCCGGGCTTCGTTTTCAACGACCGTAACCACATCGCCGGCCATCGGCACGCCGGTCAGGCCCAGCACTTCGACGGGCATCGATGGCGTGGCTTCCTTGATCTGGGCGCCCTTGTCATCATTCAACGCGCGGACCTTGCCCCATTCCTGGCCCATGACGAAAATATCGCCGCGTTTCAGGGTGCCCCGGCGCACCAGCACGGTGGCCAGCGGGCCCTTGCCCTTGTCCAGCCGCGCCTCGATGACGGTGCCATCGGCGGCCCGATCGGGATTGGCCTTCAGTTCCAGGATCTCGGCCTGCAACAGAATTTTTTCGAGCAGTTCATCGAGCCCGGTCTTCTGGGTTGCCGACACTTCGACATCCTGGACTTCGCCGCCCATCGATTCGACCTGCACATCATATTGGAGCAGCGACTGGCGGATTTTTTCGGCATTGGCGCCCGCCTTGTCCATCTTGTTGATGGCAACGATCATCGGCACACCGGCGGCCCTGGTATGATTTATGGCCTCGATGGTCTGCGGCATGATGCCATCATCCCAGGCGACCACCAGGATGACGATATCGGTAACGCCGGCACCCCGGGCGCGCATCGCCGTAAAGGCTTCATGGCCGGGCGTGTCGAGAAAGGTGATCTTGTCCTTGGATTTGGTGGTGATCTGATAGGCGCCGATGTGCTGGGTGATGCCGCCGGCCTCCCCCTTCACCACATTGGTACCGCGCAGCGCATCGAGCAGCGATGTCTTGCCATGATCGACATGGCCCATGATGGTGACGACGGCCGGGCGCGGGATCAGATGATCGTCGATATCGGCATCGCCCGACATGCCGATTTCGATATCGGATTCAGACACGCGGACGATGTTATGGCCAAATTCGGTCAACACCAGTTCCGCCGTATCCTGATCGATTTCATCGCTGGCCGCTGCCGGCATGCCCATGCGGGCGAGCAGGCGGACGACATTGGGCGTGCGTTCGGCCATGCGGTGCGCGAGTTCGGCCACTGTGATCTGGTCGGGGACGGTGACATCGCGCACCTGTTTGGCCTGTGATCCCAGCCGGCCACGTTCCTTTTCACGGGCGCGGCGCAGCGCCGCAAGGCTGCGGGTGCGCACCGAATCGTCATTATCAAGCGCCCGCGTGACGGTCAGCTTGCCGGATTGGCGGCGATCATCGCCCATGCGCAGACGCGCAGGCTTTGCAGCAAGATCGGGCTTGCGGCCCGGCAGTGCCCGAACGCGCAGCCGTTCTTCCTCCTCATCGAGTTCAACCAGCGACATCGGCGGGCCATCGGCGGCGACCGGGTCGGGGCGGGTGGCGAGTTCTTCCTGGACAAGCCGCTTTTCCTCGATCCGCAGGCGTTCGATCTCATTGGCTTCGGCGCGGGCGGCTTCCTCGCGGATGCGGCCTTCCTCGGCGGCCCGCAGCCGGTCTTCCTCCGCCTGGCGCAGCAACAGCGCCTGGCGTTCCTGGCGGGTCATCAGGTCGGTTGCCGCCGGACGCCGCACTTCAGGGGCGGCGGGACGCAGCGGTGCGCGCGTGGCAGCGGCTGCGGCACGCGCCGGGCTGGCCATGGGTTGGGGGGCGGTAACCACCGGCGGCGCAACCCGGGTTTCAACGGCAGGTGGCGCCGACTCGGCCACAGGCTCGGGCGCTGGCACGGCCGGTTTGGGGATCGGCTGGCGTTCGACCGGGCGGAACATCACCGGTGGCGGCACGGGCCGGGCGGGTGTTGCGGGGGGCAGATCGGCAACCGGCGCAGCGACCGGCGGGGCAGGCGCAACAACAGGCGCAGCAGCAACCGGCGCCGGCGCAACCGGTTCGGGCGCACGTGCGACAACAGGCGCGGGCGCCGGCGCGGGTTCGGGCAGGGCCACCGGCGCTTCAACGACAGGCGCCGGATCGCCCGGACGATGCAGCACACGCGCGCGTTTGACCTCCACAACCACCTGCTTGGTGCGGCCATGGCTGAAGCTTTGTTTGACCTTGCCGACCTCGACAGCCTTGTTGAGGCCGAGGGGTGCACGCATGCCAAGCTTGGGTTTGTTGTCGTCACTCATATCGGTCGCGCCTAATGCCTTTCAGTGGCGGCGACGGCAACTGCCATCACCGTCGTATCGCGGTTATTATCGTCGTCAGGCGCCGGGCCGTCTTTTGCCAGCGCCATGCCGGTGTAAGCACACCAGCGAGTCAGGGTTTCGATCACCCGGGCAGCGCTCGCCGCTTCGGTCAGGGCGGCGTGTACGACATTTTCGCGGCCCAGAGCCATCGACAATTGTTCACGGCCCACCGGCAGCACCAGCGACGGCGTTGCCGGTGAGGCACCGCGCCGCCGCGCCTCCAGCTTGCCCATGCCGTCGGGCCGGGCATCGGCGGCGTGCAGCAACAGTCTGACCTTGCCCTTCAGCAGGGCCTCGCCGATGCGTTCATGCCCCCAGATGAGGTTGCCGGCGCGATTTTCCAGCCCCAGCCGGTCCAGCGCCCGGCGTTCCAGCCCGGCGGCAATCTGATCGGCCAGATCATCGGGCAGTCTGAGGCTGTTCGATTTGAAGGCGCGGGCCAGCGCCCCTTTCAGCTTGCCCTTGGCCATGGCGGTTTCCAGCAATGCGCGATCGGCGCTTATCCAGGCGCCGCGCCCCGGCAGCTTGCCGGCAAAATCCGGTGCAATCTGTGCATCGGGGCCGATCGCCAGCCGGATCAACATGGCGCGCGGCCCGTGCGCCTGTGTCAGCACGCAGCGGCGCTCCGGCGCGTCGGCGGCGTGGCAAGGCGCCTCTGCCGCGTGCGACGCGTCAAAGTCCTGCGCCGGGGCCGCCGGCGACCCCGTTGCGTTGCCAATGTCGGCCGTCAGATGCTCATCGTGTTCCATCCGCGGCTGCGTCCTCCACGACCGGGGTTGCAGCGGCGGGCGTTGCCTCATCTTCGAACCAGTGGGCGCGGGCGGCCATGATGATGCGGTTGCCATCGTCTTCGGAAATGCCGAAGTCCTTCAATATGCCATTGTTCTTGGCCACGAGCTCATCGGTTGCGAGGTCACCCAGATCGTCGAGCGTCTTGACGCCCTTTTTGCCCAGCACCACGAGCATGGCCTCCGTCAAGCCGGCAATGGCGGCGACATCATCTTCGACGCCGAGCGCAACGCGTTCTTCGCGGGCGGCGACTTCGCGGCGTTCCAGGGCCTCGACGGCGCGGTTCTGCAATTCTCCGGCCAGATCCTCATCAAAGCCTTCGATGCCGGCAAGTTCGCTGATTTCGACATAGGCGACTTCATCGAGTTCGGAAAAACCTTCCGCGACAAGCAATTGCGCCAGGGTTTCATCGACATCGAGTTCGGTTTCGAACATCGCCGATTTTTCGGTGAATTCCTTTTGGCGGCGCTCGCTTTCATCGGCTTCGGTCATGATGTCGATCTGGCGGCCGGTCAGCAGGCTGGCGAGCCGGACATTCTGGCCGCGACGGCCGATGGCAAGGCTCAACTGGTCATCGGGGACAACGACATCGATGCGATTATCTTCCTCGTCCATCACCACCTTGGCCACTTCGGCGGGTTGCAACGCATTGACGACAAAGGTCGCGACATCGGGCGACCAGGGGATGATGTCGATCTTTTCGCCCTGCAATTCCTGCACCACGGCCTGCACGCGGCTGCCCTTCATGCCGACACAGGCACCAACCGGATCGATGCTGCTGTCGCGGGAGATGACGCCGATCTTGGCGCGGCTGCCGGGGTCGCGGGCGACGGCCTTGATTTCGATGATGCCGTCATAGATTTCCGGCACTTCCTGCGCGAACAGCTTTTTCATGAAATCGCCAGCAGCGCGGCTGAGGAAAATCTGCGGACCACGCGGTTCACGGCGGACGCTGGAAATCAGCGCGCGGACGCGGTCGCCGGGTTTCAGCACCTCGCGCGGGATCTGCTGGTCGCGGCGGATAACACCTTCGGCCTTGCCAAGATCGACGACGACATGGCCGAATTCGGCGCGCTTGACGAGGCCGGTGATGATTTCACCGGCGCGATCCTTGAATTCCTCATATTGGCGATCGCGCTCGGCATCGCGGACCTTCTGGACAATGATCTGCTTGGCCGCCTGGGCAGCGATGCGGCCAAATTCGACGGGCGGCAACGGATCGACGATGAAATCGCCCAATTTGGCGTTGGCGTCCTTTTTCAGGGCCGCCTTCAGATCGATCTGCTTGAAAAAATCCTCGGGCTCCTCGACGACTTCCAGCACTCGCCACAGCCTGGTGTCACCGCCCTTGGGGTCGATCTTGGCGCGGATATCGTTTTCGGCACCATAACGCGCCCGGGCGGCGCGCTGAATGGCGTCTTCCATCGCCTCGACCACAATGGCCCGGTCGATCGATTTCTCGCGCGCCACCGCATCGGCGATGGCGATCAGTTCGGCGCGGTTGGCGGTGATGGCGGTGGCCATGGCGTCAGTCCTCGGTCGTTGTGGTTGCGGGGTCGTTGTCGTTGGTCGGTTCGTCGGTTTCGATCATTTCATCGGCGTCGCTGGCATCGAGCGGCCGCGTCGCCAGCAATAATTTCGGCGTAAGCACGAGTTTTGCCGCCATGATATTGGCCAGCGGCAGGGTGACGGCGCCGATACTTTTCACATCGAGCGTGACGT
>JBBRIC010000052.1:0-17468 GCA_038221665.1 Sphingomonadales bacterium | reverse complement strand
TCTGTCGCCCAATGCGCGGCCCAGATGCTGGCCGCCACCAGCAGCGCCCCACAGGCCTGGTGCGCAACGCCCAATGGAATGGCGACGCCGCTGAGCACGGTCGCCACGCCGAGCGTGAACTGCATCAGCACCGCGCCGCCCAGCGCCAGCGCCCGGGCGGCAGCGCCCGCCTGCCACAGGCGCCAAGCGATCAACAGCGCCGCGGCGGCCACCGCATAGGCGAGGCTGCGATGCACGAAATGCACGGTCACCGGGTCGTTGAACAGGTCGCTGGCTGTTTCAGCGATTCCCGGCGGCACCAGCTGCCCGAGCATCAGCGGCCAGCTATCCGAGGCATGGCCGGCGCGCATGCCGGCAACAAAGGCGCCCCAGACGATCTGCACCAGCAACAGCGCCGCAAACGGGATGACCCAGCGCTGCGGCCGGGCTGCTGTTGAATTTGACCGCAAAGTCGCGGCCGGCCGCGAATTTGGCCGCAAAGGCGCGGCGGGCCGCAGCAGATCGAGCGCCGTCCAGAGGCAGCCTGCCATGATCGTCAGTGCCATCACCAGATGCACGGCCAGCCGTTCATGCGCCACTTCCGTGCGGCCGCTGAGGCCCGATGAAACCATCCACCAGCCGATCGTTCCCTGCAACCCGACGAGCATCAGCAGCGCGAACAGCCGTGGTTTATAGCCGGCGGGGATGGCGCCGCGCAGCCAGAACCCTAGCAAGGGTAGCGCAATGGCCATGCCGATCAGGCGGCCGAGCAGGCGATGCACATATTCCCAGAAGAAAATGCCCTTGAAGGCGGCAAGGCTCATGCCATGGGTCATCAGCTGATACTGGCTGGATTGCTTATAGGCGACGAATTGCGCCTGCCATTGCGCGTCATTCAGCGGTGGCAGCGTGCCCGACACCACATCCCAGGTAACGATCGACAGCCCCGATTCCGTGAGGCGCGTGATGCCGCCTACCACCACGATTGCAAAGACCAGCGCCGCGACAGCAAACAGCCAGATGGCGATGGCGCGCGGCCGCACACGGCCGTGATCGGCAAAATCCATGGTAGCAGCAAATATGGCCATGCCACGCGCCATGCCGCAAATCAGGGCTTTCGCCAAGGCGGACGCGCGGCTGTCATCGCCGCAGGCAGGGCTTGCATCGATTGATGTTATAATGTATCAAAGCTGCATGCTACCGCGCGATCTGCTCGATAAATCGGCCCTGACCTTGTCGGGCCTTTGCCTGTTGCACTGCCTTGCCGGGACGTTGCTATTGGCAGTTTTTGCGGTTTCCGGCGACTGGCTGGGGCATAATGTGCATCTGGTCGGCCTGTTGCTGGCCATGCCGCTGGCGGCGGTGGCCCTGTGGCGGGGTGTGGCGCAACACGGGCGGTTGGGTGTCGGCGTGCTTGGCGCGACCGGGATCGGCCTGATGGCGGCATCGCTGTTCATCGCGCATGGCGGCCGCAGTGAGCTGGTGCTGTCGATTCTGGGTGTCAGCCTGTTGGCGCTGGCGCATTGGTGGAACCTGTCGGCCAGCCGCAAATAACGCACCATGCCTTGCCGTAGCGCGGCGAAGCGACGATATATGGCCGGATGACCAGCCATCATGATCATGAGCATCTGACGGTTTCGGGCCCGGCGCTAACGTCGGCCGCCGAGGCTGCACTGGTTGCTGCGGGCGAACAATGGACGCCGATGCGGGCGTCGGTATTCGCAGCACTCGCCGAATTTCAGAAACCGGCCAGCGCCTATGACGTGACCGACGCCGTCAGTACGGCGCAGGGCCGGCGCATTGCCGCCAACAGCGTCTATCGCATTCTCGACCTGTTTGTTGCCAAGAACGTTGCGACCCGCGTTGAAAGTGCCAACGCCTATCTGGCCAACGCCCATCCGGGCTGCCGGCACGATTGCATATTCCTCGTCTGCGACGATTGCGGCGCCGTCACCCATGTCGATGACGATCGTCTGACGGTCGGCATTCGAGCCACCGCCATCGCGGCGGGATTTTCCCCTGAAAAGCCGGTGATCGAGGTCAGGGGTCGCTGCGCCGCCTGCGCCTGAAACACTGCCGGGGCACAACCGGGGCACAGCCGGGGCGCAGCGGGGCGCAACTTCACCACATCGACAGCACCGGCGTAACCGGCTAGCACTGTCATCAAGACTCAACAAACCGGCGGACTCTGGTGACAAAACGATCATCCACCCCCTTGCTCGATACCGTCAATGTGCCTGCCGACATGAAGCAGTTCAACCACGGCCAACTGCGGCAATTGGCCGATGAATTGCGCACCGAAATGATCGATGCGGTGTCCACGACGGGCGGGCATTTGGGTGCGGGACTCGGCGTTATCGAATTGACCGTCGCACTGCATTATATATTCGATACGCCGACCGATCGTCTGATCTGGGATGTCGGCCATCAGGCCTATCCGCACAAGATCATCACCGGCCGGCGTGACCGCATCCGGACGTTGCGGCAGGGCGGCGGCCTCAGCGGCTTCACCAAGCGCAGCGAAAGCGAATATGATCCCTTTGGCGCCGCGCACAGCAGCACCTCGATTTCCGCCGCCATCGGCTTTGCCATCGCCAACAAGCTGAAAAATCAGCCCGGCAAGGCCATCGCCGTCATCGGCGATGGCGCGATGAGCGCCGGCATGGCCTATGAGGCGATGAACAATGCCGAGGCTGCCGGCAACCGGCTGGTCGTCATCCTCAACGACAATGACATGTCGATCGCGCCGCCAGTCGGCGCGCTATCGGCCTATCTCGCCCGGCTTTTGTCGTCGCGTTCGTTCCTCGAATTGCGCGAGGCGATGAAACAGCTCGCCCGCCGCGCCTTGCCGCCACCGCTGGCCAAGGCTGCTGGCCGCATCGATGAATATGCCCGTGGCATGGTGCAGGGCGGCGGCACGCTGTTTGAAGAACTCGGATTTTATTATGTCGGCCCGATCGATGGTCATAATCTTGAGCATCTGTTGCCGGTGCTCGAAAATGTCCGCGATGCCGCCGAAGGCCCGGTACTGGTCCATGTCGTTACCCAAAAGGGCAAGGGCTATGCGCCGGCCGAGGCTGCTGCCGACAAATATCACGGCGTCCAGAAATTCGATGTCGTGTCGGGCACCCAGCAGAAATCGACGCCCAAGGCCCCGGCCTATCAGAATGTCTTTGGCGACGCGCTGATTGCCGAGGCGATGCGCGATCCATCGATTGTCGCGATCACCGCCGCCATGCCATCGGGCACCGGGGTCGATCGTTTCGACAAGGCATTTCCGGATCGCAGTTTCGATGTCGGCATTGCCGAACAACATGCCGTGACCTTTGCCGCCGGGCTTGCGGCGCAGGGCATGCGGCCATTTTGTGCGATTTATTCGACATTTCTGCAGCGCGCCTATGACCAGGTCGTGCATGACGTCGCCATCCAGAATCTGCCGGTGCGCTTTGCCATCGACCGGGCGGGGCTGGTCGGTGCCGATGGCTGCACCCATGCCGGCGCCTTTGATGTCACCTATCTTTCGACATTGCCGAATATGGTCGTCATGGCGCCATCGGACGAGGCGGAGCTGTACGACATGGTCCACACCATGGCGCTGCATGACACCGGCCCCAGCGCCGTCCGCTACCCGCGCGGCGAAGGCACTGGCGTTGCGATCCCGGCCGAGCGCACCAGGCTGGAAATCGGCAAGGGCCGTATCGTTCGCGACGGCAAAAGCGTTGCCCTTTTATCGCTTGGCACCCGGCTTGCCGATGCGCTGAAGGCTGCCGACGAACTGGAGGGCAGGGGCCTTTCGACCAGCGTTGCCGACATGCGCTTTGCCAAGCCGCTGGATCAAGATCTGATCCGCAAGCTCGCCGTGACGCACGATGTCGTGGTGACGATCGAGGAAGGCGCCACCGGCGGTTTTGGTGCGCATGTGCTGACGTTTCTCAGCGATACCGGCCTGACCGATGCCGGCCTGAAAGTGCGCACGCTGCGCCTGCCCGATATTTTTCAGGACCATGACGCGCCGGCCAAACAATATGCCGATGCGGGGCTCGATGCCCCGGCAATCGTTGCTGCGGTGCTCGATGCCTTGCGGCATAATTCGGTCGGATTGGTCAACGGCGTTCGGGCCTGAGCGGGATCATCGGGCCGCTGCTGCGGATAGCCGGGCTTTTTCCTGCGCGATAAAGGCCCGCATTTCCTGATCGAGCACCGGCAGCGGCACCGATCCCATGGCCAGTAGCGTGTCATGAAACGGCCGCTGGTCGAATTTGTCGCCCAATGCCGCTTCGGCCTCGGCGCGCAAGGCCCTGATCCGCAATTCCCCCAATTTATAGGCCAATGCCTGTGCCGGCCAGGCGATATAGCGGTCGACTTCGATCTCGACATCGCGTTGTGACAGGGCCGTGTGGCTGGTCAGATAATCGATGGCCTGTTGCCGGCTCCAGCCCCGGGTGTGGATGCCGGTATCGATGACCAGCCGGGCGGCGCGCCACATTTCAAAGGTTTCGCGGCCAAATTCCTCATAGGGCGTTTCGTACATGCCAAGTTTTGTGCCCAGCCATTCGGTATAAAGCCCCCAGCCTTCGCCATAGCCCGAAAAATAGGTTTCGCGGCGAAAGGCCGGGCGGTCCGCTGCCTCCAGCGCCAGCGCGGCCTGAAAACTATGGCCGGGCTCGCATTCGTGGAGGGTGAGGGCGGTCAGCGCATACAATGGCCGGGCCGGCAGGTCATAGGTATTCATCAGGCACGCCTCCAGCCCGCCACGCCCCGAGGTGTAGATGGGGGCGATGGCATCTGGCACCGGCAGGATGGTAAAACGATAGCGTGGCAAAACGCCAAAGGCCTCCTTCAGCTTGCCGTCCATGCGTTTGGTAACCAGGGCTGCAAAGCTCAGCAGTTCGCGCGGGGTTTTCGCGTAAAATTGCGGATCGTGCCGCAGATAGGCGAGAAACTCGGCAAAGCTGCCCTTGAAACCGGCGGCGGCGATGGTGGCGCGCATGTCGGCATCGATGCGCGTGACTTCGTTGAGGCCGATGGCATGGATGGCGTCGGGGTCAAGATCGAGCGTTGTATATTCCCTGATCTGCGATTGATAAAATAATTTGCCATCGGGCAGGGCATAGGCGGCGATGCTGGTGCGGGTGCGCGGCATATATTCAGTGCGGATGAAATCAAGCAGGCGCCGATAGGCCGGTGCCACATCGCGTTTGATGCTGGCCAGCGCGTCCGCCCGTAGCGCCGCCTGTTCGGCGGCCGGAATCGTCTCGGGGAGCTTTTCGAATGCCGTGTAAAACGGGTTGGCCATCGTGTCGGCGGTAAACGGCACGATGGTCGTGTCACGCCCGGTCATCGTCACCCGCGGTACCGAATAGCCGCGCGCCAGCCCCGCCCGCATATTGGCGATATTTTCGGCAAAATAGCGCGGCACATCGTGCATCCGCCCCAGATAACGCCGATAGCGCGCGGCGGTCGCATAGGGCTGTCGCGCATCGAGTTGGCCCCAGAAAAACGTGTCGCTGTTGAACGGCGCCTCATAGGTGCGAAATTTGATATTGTTGATCTGTGCAGCGATATCCATATTGAAAACGGCGGAGTCGATGCTGTCGGCATGGGTTTGCCCGGCAGCCGGTAGCGCGGCAAGCGCGGCCAGGACCGCCGTCCAATGCGCCGCACGGCGGCGCCACGCGGCGGCCGTTACGCTTGGCAAATGATCGCCCGGTTCGGAGCGCAGGCCTTCGCTGATCTCAGCAAATTCGGCCTGGCGCCAGGCCCATTCCTCGCTGAACAGCGCGAGTCTGGCTTGCACGCCAGCAGCGGGGGTTGCAGCGGGCGGGACGACCGCGCTGGCCGGTGCGGCCATGTTCAGCAACGCGGCAAGCAGCAGGAAGTTCGGCTTCACCTTGTGTCCCTGTAAAAGCTATCGGCCCAATCGAACGCCATCCCCGGCATCGCGGCCGATATCAAGGCCGGATTTCGACCGTGTCGGCGGTGACGATACGCTCATAGACTTCGGGGGCAATATTGATACAGCCGCCGGTGACCAGCCGGCGTTCGGCGGCACTGCCCGCTGCCAGCCGCTCGGCGCGACGCTGTTTGGGACTTTTCAGCCAGACGCGGTGAATGGCGTAGATTTCGTCCCTGGTTTCAAGAAATTGCAGGACATCGCCGCCATAGCCATCGGCCAGGACATAGCGACGGTGGATGGCGAACCGCCCGATCGGGGTGTCCCGCCCGACCAGCACCGGATAGCATTGGTTGCCGGCGCACAATATCGCCGTCGCAAGATAGACAATCAGCGTCATTGCCGGATACGTTTGGGCTCGACATAAATCGGCGGCGGCGGCGGCTGGATGACATAAGAGCCGATTTCGCACTCACGCAACTGGATGGTCGTGACGATCTGCTGCATCGAACTGCTGGCGCCAACGCCGCCCTGGCCCCAGCCACCGCCGCCGCCACCGCCGCCAAGGGCGATATTGCGGGCGCCGGCAACGCCGATGACGCTGGTATACTGCGTCACCTGGTGGCCGAACAGGCGATAGCCCCAGCCATCTTCCAGCGGCACCTTGCGATAATCCTGCCGAATGCCGCGCTCATCTAGATAGGGCTCGAGATGGTCGCTATGGCCCTGCGGGACGCGCGAATTCCCAAAAATGCCAATATAAGTGCCCCTGACATTCTCGCTGACGATGCGTTGCAGCGGACCGCAGGCGCCGGTGTCCTTGATGATCTCGCCGATGCCAAGGCTGCTTGGCGGCGTCATCGGCACCACTGGCGGAATGAAGATGACGCGGTTTTTGGAAATATGGTTGGATCTGTCCGACGCATCGACGCTGGTGCTGGACGTGCTGCCGCCGGTTGAATTGCTGTTGTTGCTTGTGCTCGCGCCCGTGCTGCTGGTGCTTGGGCCCGTTACGTTGCTGTTCGAACCCAGGTTGGCACCATTGGTATTGGCGCCGTTGTTGGCACCGGTCGAGTTTGAATTTTCATTGTTGCCGGTGGTGGAGGAGGCAGTGCTTGGCCCGCTCGAAACCGGACCGATCGATGAACTGGTGTTACCGCCGGTCTGCGAGCTGGTGTAATTGCCTTGGCTCGAGGTGGCATTGCTCGGCCCGCTGGAGACGCTGCCGATCGACGATGTGCTCGGCCCCGTCGTGGTGTTCCCGACCGCCGATGAATTGCTATTGTTTCCGGTCGACGCCGTTGCCCCGCCCAGCATGTTGCCGCCACTGGTCGACGTGCTGGAGCCGGTGGACGAAGTGCTGGCGCCCGTCATCGAGGTGCTGGCGCCCGTCATGGACGTGCTGGCGCCGGTCATGGAGGTGCTGGCGCCGGTCATGGAGGTGCTCGCGCCGGTGGAGTTGGTGGCGTTTGTGGTGTTGCCGGTCGACGTGCCACCCAGGGCGCTACTGGTCGTATTGCCGCCAGTAATCGTACCGTTGGTGTTACCGCCGGTGGTATTCCCGCCCGTCACGTTGCCGCCGGTAACGTTGCCGCCGGTCACATTCCCGCCGCTGATCATGCCGGTCGTGGTGTTGGTGGCATTCTGGGTGGTCTGCGCCTTCACATCGGGATTGATATTTACTCCGGACGCGTTGGAATTGGACGATGTACCGCTCTGGCTACTGGTGCTGTTGGTGCCAACGGCGGAGGACGGGTTTGATGTGTCGCCGATCATCTGGTTGGTAATCGAGCAGGATGGCGTGTTCGGCGGGCAGACCGACGGCCCCCCGGCCTGCGCAAACGCCGCGTTGGCGGCAGAGACATAAACAGTAGCGGACAGCAGTGTAACCGAGCGCAGCGATTTCGCAGGCGCAACCAGAAGCCGAAGGTGCCTGATCGACCGCTTCGAAACCTCGGCGCTATCGGTCGGGGCGATATCCCTTGTTGTAATCCTGGCGTTCAAAAAATATTGCAGAAACGACCGACGAATCCCGAATTTCAGGTTATAAGCACCACGCATTACACTGACCCATTTTTATTTTTGTTTGAATAAGCTTTATGAACGAAAACAGCCCGCAATGGTCTGCCCTCATAAACCACGCGATCCACGTCGATTATCGGAATAATGTAAAAACTGCAATATGGGGCGACCGCGCAGCTCGCTGCAAAGCCGGGTTGGAATCAGGCAAGAATGCGCCAATCTTCAATGGACAGGATGCGGCGCAGCGGCGAGATGTCGCGCCATTTTTTTTGCAGGCCAGCTGGCGTTCACGCGCGATCTCGCCGCCACAAACGTCGCGTCGCCGCTCGTGAATTTTCGGTGACACGCCGCACCACCTCTTGACGCCTCCATCGCCGCCGCCCATATGCCGCTGACTGTTGGCACTCGTCGATAATGAGTGCCAGCGGAACAATTCCATCCATGATGAGGGCATTTATGACATTCCGTCCGCTCCACGATCGCGTGCTTGTGCGCCGCGTCGAAGCTGAAGAAAAAACCGCTGGCGGGATCATCATCCCCGATACAGCGAAGGAAAAGCCGCAGGAAGGCGAAGTCGTCTCGGTCGGCACCGGCGCACGCGGCGATGACGGCACCGTCCATCCGCTGGAAGTCAAAGCGGGTGACAAGATCCTGTTCGGCAAATGGTCGGGCACCGAAGTCAAGGTCGCCGGCGAAGACCTGATCATCATGAAGGAAAGCGATATTCTGGGGATTCTGGGCTGAGCCTCGGGCTCGCCTGAACCTTTTAATCGCGCAACATCCATAAATAAGGAATATTCAACATGGCAGCCAAAGACGTAAAGTTCGGCCGCGACGCGCGTGAGCGCATCCTTCGCGGCGTCGATATCCTCGCCGATGCCGTCAAGGTGACCCTGGGGCCAAAGGGCCGCAATGTCGTCATTGAAAAATCGTTCGGCGCACCGCGCATCACCAAGGACGGCGTCACCGTCGCCAAGGAAATCGAACTGAAGGACAAGTTTGAAAACCTTGGCGCCCAGATGGTCCGCGAAGTCGCTTCAAAGACCAATGATGTTGCCGGCGACGGCACCACCACCGCCACCGTACTCGCCCAGGCGATCATCCGCGAAGGCATGAAATCGGTTGCGGCCGGCATGAACCCGATGGATCTGAAGCGCGGCATCGATCTTGCTGTGGGCAAAGTCGTCGCTGATCTGAAGGCACGCTCAAAGCCGGTCGCCGGCACGTCGGAAATCGCCCAGGTCGGCACCATCTCGGCCAATGGCGAATCCGAAATCGGTGACATGATCGCCAAGGCCATGGAAAAGGTCGGCAAGGAAGGCGTCATCACCGTCGAAGAAGCCAAGGGCATGGAATCGGAACTGGACGTCGTTGAAGGCATGCAGTTCGACCGCGGTTACCTGTCGCCTTACTTCATCACCAACCCCGAAAAGATGCAGGTCGAACTCGAAAATCCCTACATCCTGATCCATGAGAAAAAACTGTCGAACCTCCAGGCGTTGCTGCCGGTGCTCGAAGCTGTCGTCCAGTCCGGGCGCCCGCTATTGATCATCGCTGAAGACGTTGAAGGCGAAGCGCTGGCAACTCTGGTGGTCAACAAGCTGCGTGGCGGTTTGAAGGTCGCTGCCGTCAAGGCGCCGGGCTTTGGCGATCGCCGCAAGGCCATGCTGGAAGATATCGCGGTCCTGACGAAGGGCGAGATGATTTCCGAAGACCTTGGCATCAAGCTTGAAAACGTCACCTTGCCGATGCTGGGTGAAGCCAAGCGCGTCACCATCGACAAGGACAATACGACGATCATCGATGGTTCGGGCGAAGCCGATGCGATCAAGGGCCGCGTCGAACAGATTCGCGCCCAGATCGAAATCACCACCAGCGACTATGACAAGGAAAAGCTGCAGGAGCGGCTTGCCAAGCTCGCCGGCGGTGTTGCCGTGTTGAAGGTCGGTGGTTCGACCGAAGTCGAAGTCAAGGAACGCAAGGATCGCGTCGACGATGCTCTGCACGCGACGCGCGCTGCTGTCGAAGAACGCATTGTTCACGGCGGCGGCACGGCGTTGCTTTAAGCCACCAAGGCCCTGGAAGGCCTGAAGGGCGCCAATGACGACCTGACCCGCGGGGTCGATATCATCCGCAAGGCCCTGTTCGCACCGGTGCGCCAGATTGCCTCGAACGCCGGCCATGATGGCGCGGTCGTTTCGGGCAAGCTGCTCGAAGGCAATGATGACACGATCGGCTTCAATGCCCAAACCGACGTCTATGAAAACCTGGTTGCGGCTGGCGTCATCGATCCAACCAAGGTCGTTCGCACGGCCCTGCAGGATGCGGCATCGGTTGCATCGCTGCTGATCACCACCGAAGCTGCGATCAGCGAACTGCCTGCCGATGACAAGGGCGGCGCCGGTGGCATGGGCGGCGGCGGCGGCATGGGCGGCATGGGCGGCATGGACTTTTAAGTCCGGGCAATCATCGCTCCAAAAATCAGGGGCCGCAGCGAAAGCTGCGGCCCCCTTTTTTATGCCCGGCTATGGTGTCAGCGATCAGGCCAGGGCGCTGCGCCGACGTCGCAGGCTCGTGCCGACCATGCCAAAGCCCGTGATCAGCAAGGCCCAGCTTGCCGGTTCGGGGAGGACATCCCGTGGCCCATAAGCGTTTGTTTCGGCGGCGAGCTGCTGCGTGCGGCCGATCAGGCTGACGACCACAGTTTGCCGATCTTCATCGACAAATTCGACCGGCAGGGCAAAACGCGCCCTAGCATTCGTCGTGATCCGGTCGATGCGGTTCTGGTCTGGTCCGATCAGGTTTGCGCCGTTCGGCCCAAATTTATCGGCAACGATATTCTGGTCTGGATCGGCCCCGCCGGTCGGATCGCCAAAGGATGAAAACGCGATGGGAATGGCACCGACCAGATTGTCGAAATTATTCGGATCGATCCATTCATTATTGGAAAAACCATAGGCCTGACCGATCTGGGCATAGGATTTGATCGTGTATATCGCCGTGACGCTTTCACCCGGCTGTAAAATATCGGGCAGCGCGATATCGACAAGCGTATCATCCCAGATATAGGCGCGGGTCTTGAAGTCGGACCCGAGCGCCGTCGGCCGGAAATTTGCCAAGATCTGACTGGCATTGCCACTGGCCCCGGTAAAATTTTCAAATGGGTCACCATTGCCATCATAGCCAAGGATCCCGCCCAGGCTGTAGATCGACTGGTTTCCAACGCTTACGTCAAATTCAAAACCGGCCCGCATGTTCTGCCAGGGATAGCTATTCAGATAAAAACTTGCTTCACCGACATTGGGCGAGATTTCACCGCAATTTTTCAAAAACTGTGCGGCGCACACTTCGGTTCTGGGGTTCGTATTGTCGCTGCCGGGCGCATAGCTGACACCGGCGCCGGCGGCGATCAATGTCGATCGCAGCGTCGGCCGATAGGCAAAATTATGGTCATTGGTGAAAGTGACCGCAACGCCGGTGACGACTTCGGCATAGCTGTTGGCACCGACCGTGATGACGCCGTTGCGGAAATAGATTTCGGTCGGTGAAATCCTTGAATTCGCATCGAGCGAGGCGCCCGACGTGTTCAGATACCAGTCCCGAAATTCAATATCGGCGGTCGATCCACCCGGATTGCCGCCATTGGTATTGGGGAAAATATAATTTGCCTGTGTTGAAATAACGCTGGCCGACACAGCGGCAAGCGCCGGCGCGGCGGCGAGGCCCGACAGGGCCATTATAGCTGTTGCCGCGAAACGCGCGACATTTATGCTGGGACAAGAATACACGGGCGCTAACTCCTGTTGAACAGGCAAGCAAAGTGTACAACCCGATGATCGGCCGCGAGAACCCCTGCCATTTTCACAGCGATCGCCCCCTGTAATGACTGAACACCTTGAACGCGCACAATCCTGCGGGTCATTAAGTACCCTGAACTTTTGATTTAGCCAATCGGAATTTATCGCTGTAGCGCCTATCGGGCGTGTTTCGGGATGATGACGGCGCGCTGCAACCCGGCTAGGATATGGCAAAGCAGGTTTGGTGTTTGAGCATCCGGGGGGCATCTGGTTCGGTATATGGTGAGCGATGACGGTACCGGCCATAATGAGCATCCCCCGCGACCGCGCCTGACCTTTACGCTTAGCGTCACGGGGCATCGCGCCAGTCGCCTGACGGACCTCGATATTCTTGGTGAACGGGTTCGTGACGTCGTCGACATGCTGCAGCATTCGGTGGTCAATATCGATCACGGCCCCTGGTTCACACCCGAACCGGCCAATCTGCGCGTCATGTCGGCGCTGGCCGAAGGCGCCGATCGCATCGTCGCCGATATTGCCATGGCGGCCGGTTTCAACCTTGATGTCGTGCTGCCCTTTGCGCCCGATATTTATGTCGAGGATTTCGAAACCCCCGAATCGCGCCAGGCCTATGCTGCATTCCTGGCGGCGGCAGAGCGAACTTTGGTGTTGCCCGGCGTGCGCGACAGTTCATCGCGCGCCTATGCGCTGGCCGGCGAGGCGCTGGTGGCGCAGGGGACGGTGTTGCTGGCGATCTGGGACGGTGAACCGGCGCTGGGCCATGGCGGCACTGCCGAAGTCGTTGCCCATGCCATCGAAAACGGCGTTCCCGTCATCCAGGTACCGATCGATCCGGCCGAACCGGTGCAATTGATCTGGTCATCCTTTGCACGCTTTGCGACAACGACCCGCGATGCCGCGCTGACGGCGGCCAATGACTGGCACAAGGTCAATGTCGATGCCATGCTAGCACGGCTGCTGCTGCCGCCCGACGATGCCCTGGAACGCCGCGATCTGAACGTCTTTTATCGTGAACGCGAACGACTCTATCAATGGCGGATCGAATATCCGATGATGCTGGCCATTACCGGCACCCAGAAACTGGCGCGGCGGGTCTGGCAGCGATCCCCCTATCGCGAGGCGACGCGGGGGGATTGGCGGGCCTTTCGCGACGCCGGCGCGGTGCTGACCCGCTCCAATGCGCGGGCGCTGGATTCGCTGGAGGCTGCCTATTCCTGGGCCGATAATCTGGCGACGCATTTTGCCCAGGCACTGCGCAGCGGCCATGTCGTCAATTTCAGCGTTGCGGCGCTGGCCGTGCTGGTGGCGCTGGTTGGTCTCATCCTGCCGTCGGCCAAGGTCTGGCTGGTCATCATCGAGCTGTTTTTGATCGTCTCGGTCGTCTTGAACACCAGGGCCGGGCATAATGGCGAATGGCAACGCCGCTGGCTTGATTATCGCAACCTTGCCGAACGCCTGCGGCCGATGCGCAGCCTCAAAATCTTTGGCGTGGCCAATCCACCGCGGCCGCCGGCGCGCAAGCGCAGCAACAGCCGGCGCTGGCTCGACTGGTATGTGACGGCGCATTGGCGAGCGATGGGCATGCCCGACGGCGTCATCGACAGCAACCAGATGCATTTCCTGCCGCATCTGGTCGCCGAACAGGAACTGGTATCGGAAATCGCCTATCACCGCCGCAATGCCCTGCGCATGCGCCATCTGGAGCACCGGCTGGCCCAGATCGGCGGCTATGCCTTTGATGCGACCATCGTGCTCTGTTCGATCTTTCCGGTCGCCTATCTCGTCATGCATGGCATCCAGTCCGAATATACGCATTTGTTCGTGGTGCTGACGGCGGGCCTGCCGGCAATCGGCGGGGCGACCTATGCGCTTCGAACCCATGGCGATTATGCCGGCAATGCCGGGCGATCGACCGAAACCGCCGATGAGCTCGATGAAATCAGGGCGGCGCTGCTGGAACCCGATGTGTCCCTGACCCGCGCCGGTGCGCTGACGTCGGCAGCCGCAAGGGTCATGCTTGTCGATCTGTCGGAATGGCGGCTGACCTATGAACAGCGCACGCTGGCGATTCCGGGTTGAGATCACCCTAAAAACCGAAACGCTGGATGCCCCGCGAGGATTCGAACCTCGATAAACGGAGTCAGAGTCCGTTGTCTTACCGTTAGACGACAGGGCAGCAGGCAGATCGCCAGCGCCATCGCCGACTAGGCAGCAGAGGCCCCAAAGTCAATCAGGAGTCGTCGATTTGCAATAAAACCCCTCTCGCATTAACTTGTATTGCAGGTGCCGTTGCCCTGTTTCGGGCAGGCGGTGAATTGATGGGATAATTTCGTTCATGTCGGCCCCGGCATCATCGCCGCCCGATGCGGTCGTTTCCGCAATGGCAAATTCGCATCTGGCGCAAGTGCCTCCGGTGTCTCGAATCCCGCGGTTTCAAGCGCCGCGCGGGCGAACCTATGGGGCACTGGATCTGGGCAGCAATAATTGCCGCCTGTTGATCGCCCGCCCGGGCCCCGATGGATTCATCATTGTCGATGCCTATTCGCGCGTCGTCCGGCTGGGTGAAGGCGTCCTCGAATCGGGGCGATTGTCGGACGCTGCAATGGACAGGACGGTGGCGGCGCTCGCCGCCTGCGCCGATAAACTGGCGCGCCGCGATGTCCGGCTGACGCGCAATGTCGCAACCGAGGCCTGTCGGCGGGCCGCCAATGGCACGCGCTTTGTCGAGCGGGTCTATGCCGAAACCGGGATCGCGCTCGACATTATCAGCGCTGCCGAGGAAGCGCGGCTGGCCGTCCTTGGCTGCCATATGCTGATTGCCGCCAATGGCCCGCCGGCGCTGGTTTTCGATATCGGCGGCGGCTCAACCGAATTGATGCTGGTGGCGCCGGGTTCGGCCAATGGCGGTGCGCCCGATATCCTCGATTGGGTCAGCCTGCCCTGGGGCGTCGTCAGCCTTGCCGAAACCGAGCCGCACTGGTCCGCAGCCAACGACCGCGACCGGGCCTATGCGCGGATGCTCGATCGGGTGGCGCCATTGCTCGATGGCTTTGCGGCGCGGCTGGCGGCGCGGGGTGCCATGAACGTCCAATTGCTCGGCACCTCGGGCACCATCACAACGCTTGCCAGTGTCGTCATGGGGCTGCCGGGCTATGACCGCCGCCGTGTCGATGGCGCTGCGGTCGAAGGCCCGGCGCTGCTCGATTTGTGCCGGCGCATCGGCCATCAAAGCGTTGCCGAACGCGCTGGCATGGCCTGTATCGGGCCCGATCGGGCGGAATTGATCGTCGCCGGCTGTGCGATATTGGATGGCATCCTGTCGCGCTGGCCGGGCGGTGATGTACGGGTGGCCGATCGCGGCATTCGGGAAGGCATCTTGCGCAGCCTGATGGCGCGCGACGGTGTCTGGGCGGCGGGCGCATGACGGCGGCGCCAGCAGGGCCCAATGGACCAGGCGGCGGCGGCGGTGGCGGCCGGTCACGCGGCGGCAAGGTCAGGGTCAAGACCGCCAAGCGGCGCACCACATCGTCCAATCGCTGGCTCGAACGCCAGTTGAACGACCCCTATGTGGTTGCTGCCAAGGCCGCTGGCTATCGCAGCCGCTCGGCATTCAAATTGAAGGAGCTTGATGCCCAGTTCAGCCTCTTGGGGCAGGTCGAACGCGTCGTCGATCTGGGGGCGGCGCCCGGCGGCTGGTGTCAGATCGTCATGGAACGCCGGCCGCGCGCCCGGGTTGTCGGCATCGACCTGCTGGCCGTCGACCCCATTCCCGGCGTCATCCTGTTTGAAAAGGATATTCTGGACGATGACAGCGAGGCGCAGATCACCGCGGCGCTGGGCGGTGCCGCCGATCTCGTCATGTCCGACATGGCAGCGAACACCGTTGGCCATAAAATGACCGACCATCTGCGCACGATGGGGTTGATCGAGGCGGGCCTCGACATGGCGACCCGGCTGTTGCGGCCGGGCGGGGCGTTTGTCGCAAAGGTGCTGGCCGGCGGCGGCGATGGCGCGCTGACGGCGGCGTTGAAACAGCATTTCAGCACTGTCAAACATGTAAAGCCGCCCGCCAGCCGCAAGGGATCGAGCGAATGGTATGTGGTGGCGCAAGGCTTCAAGCGCGCAGCGCCGGCGCTGGATTGAAAATTCCGGCGTTGCGTCGTCGCGCCGTGGCTGGCAAACATTGCCCATGATGCATGCCAGCCATCCGGAAGATCAGCGATGACGGCGCGCCAGCCGGCTGAATGGCTGCCGCACATTGCCACCTGGACGGCGTTTCCATCGCATTCTGAACTTTGGGAGGACGATCTGCCCGCTGCCCAGGCCGAGGTGGCCGCCATGGTGCGGGCGATTGCGGCGGGCGAACGGGTCGAACTGCTGGTGGCAACGCCTGCTGCCGAAACAGTGGCGCGTGATTTGCTCGCCGGCGCCGATGTTGGATACCATCATTATGGCTTTGGCGACATCTGGTTGCGCGATACGGGGCCATTGTTCATGGCATCGCCGCACGGGCCGGCGGCGGCGGGCTTTCGCTTCAACGGCTGGGGCGGCAAGTATGATTTGCCCGGCGATGAGGGTGTTGCGGGCTTTGTGGCGGCGGCGGCCGGCGTGCCGCTGGCCCGGCATGGCTGGGTGCTCGAAGGCGGCGCCATCGATGTCGATGGCACCGGGCTTGCCGTCACCACCGAACAATGCCTGTTGAACCCGAATCGCAACCCCAGGATGGACGCAACCGAGGTCGAATCGCATCTGCGCCGCGACCTTGGCATCGATCGGCTGCTCTGGCTCGACGAAGGGCTGTTGAACGATCACACCGATGGCCATGTCGATAATCTGGCGCGGTTCGTCAAACCCGGCGTGCTGGCTGTGCCGGTGCCGGCGGCGGATGATCCCAACCATGCCGTTTATGTCGATGCGCATGACAGGGCGCGCGATTTCGGGCTTGATATCATCGGCATTCCATCGCCCGGACGGGTCGTGCGCGCTGGCGAAATCGTGCCGGCCAGCCATATGAATTTTTACATCGCCAACAAGGTCGTTGTGGTCCCGACCTATGGCGCCGCGTCGGATGCGGCTGCGGTCGCAGCGATCGCAGCGCTGTTTCCGGATCGGGACTGCATCGGGCTGCGCGCCGATCATATCCTGACCGGTGGCGGCAGTTTTCACTGCATTACCCAACAGCAGCCGCGCTGATGCTTTATGCCGTCATGAAGGCGTTGCTGTCGGGCATTGTGGTCGCCGTCGCCTCGGAAGCGGCCCGGCGCAATGCGGCGCTGGGGGCCATGTTCGCCTCGCTGCCTTTGGTCTCGGTTCTGGGCATGATCTGGCTTTGGCGCGATAGCCATGATCAGGAACGCCTGGCGACACATGCAGCCGCGACATTCTGGTATGTGCTGCCATCGCTGCCGATGTTCCTGGTGCTGCCTTGGCTCTGGCGTCATGGCATCTCTTTCTGGCCGGCCCTTGCCATGGGCTGCGCCTTGACCGTGCTGCTGTACCTCGCCACGGCGGCGTTGCTGTCGCGCGGCGGCGTTACGCTCTAGGAAATTATTCCATGCGCCCCATAACCGTCGCCGGTCTCCAGTTGGCATTTTCGGGCCAGCGCGATGCCGATATTGCCCATACCGCAGCGGCCGTTCGCGCCGCCGCCGCCGCCGGGGCGCAGGTCATCCTGCCGCCCGAATTGTTCGAAGGCCCCTACTTCTGCCGGGTCGAGGACGAGGATCAGTTCGCCGCCGCGCGCCCGACCGCGCAGC
>JBBRIC010000051.1:0-17826 GCA_038221665.1 Sphingomonadales bacterium | reverse complement strand
CCCGCCAACGGCCCTGCGCGCCGCAACTGCTCATCCATATGCTCGACCGGGCGGCACGGGCACGGGCGGCAGCGGTCGGGCTTTTTGCCGCCGAGGCACGACGCCAGCAAGCCGAGGTCGTCGAGCATATGCGCGACGCGATCAGATGGCTGGGCAGCCACCCCGATGAAGCCTTTGAGGTGCCGATGCCGCGGCAATCGGCATCGGCTGAAGCGCTGGCAATGGAAACGCTCGACGCCTTGCTGGACAATTTGCAGTCGCCGGCGGATTTTGGCGCAGCGCTGCCGCAGGATGATGGTGGGGCAACGGCTGTCGGGGACGCGGCCCCGTCAGCCGGCATGCCGACGCCGGACCGGGCGCATATTTGATGTCGAGCAACGGGCACCAGCGCTCAAAATTGCCCGAAACTGTCAAGTTTGTAAACTTTGCACCGGCCGGGAATTGGCATCGGCAGCTGTGTCCCGGCTTGCCCTTCATGCTGCCCACCCGTAAAGGCTGCGCCATGAAAGACGCTCAATGAAAGCCCGTGTCACCATCACCTTGAAACCCGGCGTGCTCGATCCGCAGGGGCGTGCCATTCAGAATGCCCTTGCCGGGCTCGGCTTTGCCGGCGTTACCGGCGTGCGCCAGGGCAAGATGATCGAGCTTGATCTGGCCGATGGTACCAGCGCAGCGATGATCGACGACATGGCGAAAAAGCTGCTCGCCAACACCGTCATCGAAAACTACCGGATCGAGCTGCTGTGAAATCGGCGGTCGTCGTTTTCCCGGGCTCCAATTGCGACCGCGACCTTGCCGTGGCGCTGGAACGCATCACCGGCCAGGCGCCGGTGATGCTCTGGCACCGCGAAGCCGAGCTGCCGGCGGGGCTGGACCTGATCGCGCTGCCGGGCGGGTTTTCCTATGGCGATTATCTGCGCTCCGGCGCAATGAGCGCGCGCTCGCCGGTCATGCAGGCGGTGGTGGCAGCGGCAAACCAGGGCCGCGCCATTCTGGGCGTCTGCAATGGCTTTCAGGTGCTGACCGAGGCGGGGTTGCTGCCCGGCGCGCTGATGCGCAATGCGGGGCTGGATTTTGTCTGCCGCGATGTGGCGCTCAGGGTTGAAAACAGCCAGACGATGTTCACCGCCCGCTATGATGCCGGCGAAACCATCCGGATTCCCGTTGCCCATCACGACGGCAATTATGTCGCCGATAATGACACGCTCGACCGGCTGGAGGGCGAAGGCAGGGTGGTGTTTCGCTATGCCGAGGCGGTCAATGGTTCGGCCCGCGACATTGCCGGGATCGTCAACGATGCCGGCAATGTGCTCGGCCTGATGCCGCATCCCGAACGTTTGATCGAAGCGGAACAGGGCGGCAGCGATGGCCGCCGCATGTTCGAGGCGTTGCAGGCCGCGTTGGGTTAAACGCTGGTTTTGAACAGGGTGAAATCGGTTTTTGTGTCGAAAACATCCAGCCCTTCGGCTGATTTGAAAAAGGCGACAATCCGGTAGGTCAGCGGCGTCAGTACGACCTCCCACAGGACTTTCAGCAGATAGTTGGTGGCCAACACCTGGATGACGAGGCTGGTCTGCCAGACGCCAAGGAACGCCAGCGGGTAAAAGATCAGGCTGTCGACGCCCTGGCCAACGATGGTGGAGCCGATTGTGCGGGTCCATAAATGCTTGCCGCCGGTCCAGACCTTCATCCGCGCCAGGACGAACGCATTGGCCATTTCGCCGGCCCAGAACGCAGCGATGGAGGCGAGGAAGATGCGCGGCACCTGGCCAAAAACTTCGGCCAATGCAGCCTGGCCCTGCCAATCGGGCGACGGCGGCAACGCGACAATGACCCAGGCCATGCCGGCGGTGAACAGCGATGCGGCAAAGCCGACCCAGACGACGCGCCGGGCCCGGGCAAACCCATAGACCTCGGTCAGCACATCGCCGAGCACATAGGATAATGGAAAAAACAGGATGCCGGCCCCAAAGGTCACGGCGCCGAACACCGGCAGTTGCAACTGCGCCGGCTTGCCCGCGCCGATCAGGTTCGAACAGATGAGGATGACGGCAAAGGCCGCCATGGCGAAATCATAATAGCGCAGCTGGCGGCCGCTGAGCGCGTCGGCGTCGATGGCGATGATGGCGGGCGATCGGGTGGGGCTGTCCATGGCGCCGCATTTGTCGCAGCGCCGGGCGCGTCTGGCAAGCGACAGGACCGCGCATTACCGGCGGACGCAGCGCGCTTGGGAGTTGAGCCTGTTCCTGATACGTTCTTTTTATGCTATGTTGCTGCCATGCCCGAGTCGCAGCCCCTTCGCTGGCTCTATCTTGATCTCAACAGCTATTTTGCCAGCGTTGAGCAACAATTGAATCCGGCCTTGCGCGGTCGGCCCGTGGTGGTGGCGCCGGTCGATACCGACAGCACCAGCGCGATTGCCGCCAGCTATGAAGCCAAGGCCTTTGGCATCCGCACCGGCACCAAAATCTGGCAGGCCAGGGCGCTGTGCCGCGACCTGGTCATCGTTCCCGGCCGGCATGAAGATTATGTGCGCTTTCACCATCAGATCATCGCCGAGGTCGAAAAACATGTCCCCGTTACTGCTGTATGCTCGATCGATGAAGTCGCCTGTCGCCTGCTCGACAATGAAAATGACCGCACCGAGGTTACGGCGCTGGCAGCGCGGATCAAGGCCGGCATCCGCGCCAATGTCGGCGAATGCCTGACGTCCTCCATCGGCGTCGCGCCCAACCGCCTGCTCGCCAAGATCGCCGCCGACATGCAGAAACCCGACGGGCTGACGATCCTTGCCGCTGCCGATCTCCGCGATCGGCTGGGCCGGCTTAAATTATCGGATATCCCAGGCGTTGGCCGCAATATGGAGCGGCGGCTGGCCGCAGCGGGCATCGTCACCATGGAGCGTTTGCTGGCCCTGGACGCGCGCGAGGCGCGTCTGGCGTGGGGCAGTGTGCTCGGCACGCGCATGCACTGGCTGTTGCAAGGCGCCGATCTTGCCGAAATCGCGACGGAAACCCGCAGTATCGGCCATTCGCACGTGCTTGGCCCCGACAAGCGCCCGCCCGAACGTGCCCGGCTGGTGGCGCGGCGGTTGCTGGCCAAGGCGGCAACCCGCCTGCGCCGGGCCGGACAACGCGCCGGGCTGCTGGTGCTGGCGGTGCGCGCCGAAGGCCGGTTTGATGACGGCCGGGTCGAAGATGGTTGGCCGGGCGGTACCCGGCCGGGGGGGAAGGGTCCGAAATGGCACCATGGCCAGCGCTTGCCACAGGTCATGGACACGATGAGCATGCTCGCCGCCTTTGAAACGCTCTGGGCGCGGATGCTTTCCGAATGCGGCCATTGCCGGTTGTTGCAGGTCGGTGTGACACTGGGCGAACTGGCGGCGGCCGACGCCGTCCAGATGCATTTGTTCGATGGCGGCGCAACGCTCGATCCGCGCCTCGAAAGCCGGCGGCTGGCGCTCAGCGAGGCCATGGACAAGGTCAATGCGCGCTTTGGCCGGGATGCCGTGACGCTGGGCCATGCCGTAGCTGGCGCGGCGCGCTCGTCAGGGCCCAAAATCGCCTTTACGCGCATCCCGGCGCTGGCGGAATTTCATGAATGAGGCGCGGTGGGTTTGGGCGTTGCTGCAGTCAGTGCAATTTCAGTTTGGGCCGCACGACCTGGTTGACATGGCCGATGACCAGCAGCGACAGCCCCTTCCACCAGCCATGAATGGCAATGAGGTGCATCTGATAGAGCGAGGTGTAAACCAGCCGGGCCAGCCGGCCCTCGATCGCCATGCGGCCGCCGACCAGATTGCCCATCAGGCTGCCAACCGTTGTGTACCGCGCGAGGCTGACCAGCGAACCCTTGTCCTTGTAGACAAATGATTTCAAGGCTTTGCCATCGATCAGGGCGCGAATGTTGCGAAAGACGACATCGGCCATCTGGTGCGCCGATTGGGCGCGCGGCGGCACCGGCCGGGTTTCGCCCGGCGGCACGAAAAAGGCGCAATCGCCGATGGCAAAGATTGCCTGGTCGCGCGTTGTCTGGAGCGTCGGGCCAACGATCAGCTGGTTGTTGCGCGTGGTTTCAAGCCCGCCGATATCGGCAAGAAACGCCGCGCCCTTGACCCCTGCGGCCCAGACCTTGATATCGGCCGCAATGGTTTCGCCCGCCTGGGTGACGATGGCGTCGGCGGTGGCGGCGGTCACTTGTGTCGCTGTCAGCACACGGACGCCAAGCGCTTCCAATTCGGCGGTGGCGGCGGCGGCCAACCCATCGGGGAGCGCTGGCAGGATGCGCGGTCCGGCTTCGATCAGGGTTACCTGCAGGCGTTTTTCATCGAACACCTCAAGACCATAAAAGCCCAGCGCGGTTGCCGCCGAATAAAGTTCCGCAGCCAGTTCAACGCCCGTGGCGCCGCCGCCGACGATAGCGACCCGGGCGAACGCGTCCGACGCTGGATCGGCGACCATCTGCCGCGACACGCGCAGACACTGGTTGAGCAGGCGCCGCCGGAAACGATCGGCATCGGCGCGGCTGTCGAGCGACAGGCAATGTTCGCCAACGCCCGGCGTTCCAAAATCATTCGAAACCGATCCGACGGCCAGCACCAGATAATCATAGCGGATGCGATGGCGACCGATGACTTCGCTGCCATCGTCGTCCAGGATCGGCGCGACGACCACCTGTTTGGCGGCGCGGTCGATCGCTTCCAGCGCGCCATCGAAATAGCGATAGCCCCAGCGAAAGGCGTGGCCGCGATAGCCGACTTCATCGAGATTGGCATCGAGCGAGCCGGCCGCGACTTCGTGCAGCAACGGCTTCCAGATATGGGTTGAATTGCGATCAACCAGAATGACGTCGAAATCCTGCCGGCCGAAATAGGCCCCCAGCTTGGTCACCAGTTCGAGCCCGCCAGCGCCGCCGCCGACGACGACAATCTGGGTCTTTTTTCCGTCCGCCCGCTGGCGCGCCATTGCCGGCCCCTGTTAATGCTGCGTCGCACCCTTAACGGCTCAGGGGCGAATGCCAAGTGCGAGCATTTGACGGCGGCTTTCGGACGCGGGGAGATTGCATCGGCGACGACGGCGTCATATCTGGCTAAGTCATTGATAGCGGAGTACAGCTTTATGCCTGCGGACAAGATCATGGCCTTATTGGCGGTCATTATTGGGCTGCCGCTCATTGTCGCGCTGCCAAGCATCATCGCCTATGCGCGGCGCCATCCCGATCGCGCCGCGCTGGCTCGCGTCAATCCGCTGGCGCTGTTTTCGTTCATTCTATGGGGCGCGCTCATGGTCTGGGCGGTTGGCGGCAAGCGCAATGATTCGGTGATCAGCAAATTCATCAATAATGACGGCAATCGCCGGCTGCTGATCGCCGCTGTCGTGGTGATGGTCGGCGGGGGCATCGCGGCGACCGCCTATGCTTTCAGCCAAATGTGAGCGACGTTTGATCGCGTGACAGGCAGGGCGCGACGCGGCAAGAGTTTTGCCATGATCCGCTCGATCCTTGCCCTTTTGCCGCTCATCCTTGCGGCGTCTCCGTCTGTTGCTGCGCCGCGCCGTCAGTCGGAGGCGGAAACCCAGATGGCGCGGGTCGTTGCCAGCTTTGACAAAATATACACAGGTGACGCCATTCTGGAGCAGCCGCAACGGGTTGCGGCTGCGCTGGCGGCGCTGCCGGCGCATCGGCCTGGCCCTGAAATGCCGGTGCTGGCAATTGGCGGCAGCGGCTGGCAGGCGATTTTCGATCGCGAGGCGCAGCGTGCCGCCAATGTGTTTGCCAGCCGCCATGGCGGCCCGACGCTGGTGATCAGCAATACCGCGGCGCAGGCGAAATCGGGCCTGCTGGCGTCGCGCGGCACCATTGCGCTGGCGGTTGCAGGCTTTGGCGCGCGGCAGCGCAAGGGCGACACGCTGATCGTCTATCTGACGTCGCATGGCGGCGAAGCTGCCAATATCCAGATGGATGGTCCGGGGCTCGATTTTGCCGATCTGACCGCTGCCGATCTGGCGCGAGCGCTGGACAAGGCCGGGCTGAAGCGCCGCATCATCATCGTGTCGGCGTGCTTTGGCGCCAGCTGGATCAAGCCGCTGGCCGGCGCCGAAACCATCGTCATGGCCGCGGCTGCCGCCGATCGCACATCCTTTGGCTGCGACGACAGCCGGCAACTGACATTGTTCGGCGAGACGCTGCTGGGCGAAATCGCCAGGCCGCAATCGCTGGCGACAGCCTTTGCCGCCGCCAAAGCCCGCATCACGGCGACCGAACGCCGGCTGCGGATCACGCCATCCCTGCCTCAGGCCTATGTCGGTGATGCAATGCAGACGCTGTGGAGCGCTGCCCCGGCCGGGCCTTTACCCCATCAATAGAAAAAGCGTTCCTCGACGATTTCGCCTTCATCGACGGTGTAAAGCGCGATTTCGTCCATGGTCAGCCGGTTGCCGCTGTCCTTTTGCGTCACGTCCATCACGAAACGCACGCTGAACTGGTCGCCATTGATCCAGGGGCCGTGGGCATCGACGCTGTGCACTTCATGGGCAGCGTTCCACCAGTCACCCTTGCCGGCCACGGCTTCGCGGCCCTCCAGCATGGCCATCGGGCCATCCATGTTTTCAACGCTGACGATGTCGTTTGACCAGTATTTTGCGCCGATGCCATCCACGTTGCCGGCCTTGGCCATCGCCACTACATCATCGGCCATATCCTTGATCGTCATGTCGAATCTCCCTTGGTTGCTGATAAGAACATAACAGGAATATTGTGTCGTTTCCATGACAGAAAGACCGCCGGCGCGTGACAGCGGCAACTGGCTCGGCTATCGCCCCCGCATGACCGAAATCACCGCCCAGATCATCGCCGACCATGGCCTTACGTCCGCCGAATATGATCGTGTCCTGGTGGGGCTGGGGCGGGTGCCCAATTTTTTGGAACTCGGCATTTTTTCGGTGATGTGGTCGGAGCATTGCAGCTATAAATCATCGCGCCTGCACTTGTCGAAACTGCCGACGACGGCGCCCTGGGTGATTTGCGGCCCCGGTGAAAATGCCGGTGTCATCGATATCGGCGATGGCGATGCCGCGATTTTCAAGATGGAAAGCCATAACCACCCGAGCTTTATCGAGCCCTATCAGGGTGCTGCCACCGGTGTTGGCGGTATTTTGCGCGATGTCTTTACAATGGGTGCGCGGCCGGTTGCGAACATGAACGCGCTGCGTTTTGGGGCGATCGATGCGCCGCGGATGCGCCATCTGGTGAAGGGGGTGGTGGCCGGCATCGGTGGCTATGGCAATTGTGTCGGCGTGCCGACGGTTGGCGGCGAAACCAATTTTCACAAGGCCTATAATGGCAATATCATTGTCAACGCCATGACGGTCGGGGTGGCGCGTC
Organism: Sphingomonadales bacterium; assembly: GCA_038221665.1. Lineage (GTDB taxonomy): Bacteria > Pseudomonadota > Alphaproteobacteria > Sphingomonadales > Sphingomonadaceae > Sandarakinorhabdus. The sequence continues at coordinate 10,446 of JBBRIC010000051.1, read as the reverse complement.
AGGACAAGATTTTCTATTCGGCCGCTGCCGGCATCGGCAATCCGGTGGTTTATGTCGGGTCAAAAACCGGCCGCGATGGCATTCATGGCGCGACCATGGCCAGCGCCGAGTTCGATGATGACAGCGCCGACAAACGGCCAACGGTGCAGGTCGGCGACCCGTTCACCGAAAAACTGCTGATCGAAGCCTGTCTGGAATTGATGGCATCGGATGCGATCGTGGCCATCCAGGACATGGGGGCGGCGGGCCTGACCTCGTCCAGCGTTGAAATGGCGTCGAAGGGCGGTGTCGGGCTGCGGCTCGATCTTGACCGGGTGCCAGTGCGCGAGGATCGGATGACGCCGTATGAGATGATGCTGTCGGAATCGCAGGAACGCATGCTGATGGTGCTGAAACCCGGCCGGGAAGCCTTTGCCGAAGCCATTTTCCGAAAATGGGAGCTGGATTTCGCGGTCATCGGCGAGGTTGTAGCCGGCGGCAATCTGTTGCTGACCTTTCATGGCGAGACCGTTGCCGATATTCCGCTGGCGCCGCTCGCCGATGCCGCGCCGAAATATGATCGGCCGTGGGTGCCAACACCCAAGCCCACGCCGCTGACCGATGTGCCGCAATCTTGTGATATCGCCGCCGATCTGCTGACGCTGATGGCCTGCCCCGACCTTGCGTCAAAGCGTTGGATCTGGGAACAATATGATCACATGGTCGGCGCCGATACCATCCAGCGGCCGGGCGGCGATGCTGCCGTGGTGCGGGTGCATGGCAGCAAAAAGGCGCTGGCGATCAGCACCGATTGCACGCCGCGCTATTGTTTTGCCGATCCGGTCGAAGGCGGCAAACAGGCCGTCGCCGAAACCTGGCGCAACCTGATCGCGGTCGGCGCGCGGCCGCTGGCGATCACCGATTGCCTGAATTTTGGCAATCCACAGCGCCCCGAGATCATGGGGCAGCTTGTGGGGTGTATCGAGGGGATGGCGCAGGCTTGCCGGGCGCTGGATTTCCCCGTCGTGTCGGGCAATGTCAGCCTGTACAATGAAACCAATGGCGTCGGAATCCTGCCGACGCCGGCGATCGGCGGGGTGGGGATCATCGCTGATTATGCCCGGCAGATGACGCTGGCGTTCAAGGCCGCAGGCGAAGCGATTTATCTGATCGGCAAGCCAAGCGGCCATCTCGGCCAATCACTCTGGCTGCGTGAAATCCTTGGTCGCGAAGCTGGCCCGCCACCGCCGGTCGATCTTGCATCCGAGCTTTTGCATGGCCGGATCGTGGCGCAATTGATTGCGGCGGGGATCGTTACGGCGGTGCATGATGTGGCCGATGGCGGGCTTGCCGTGGCGATCGCCGAAATGGCGCTGGCCGGCGGAATCGGCGCCGATATCCGCGTCGATCATGACTTGCCGCCGCCGCATTTCTGGTTTGGGGAAGACCAGGCACGCTACATCGTGACGACCGCCGACCCTGCGGCGTTGGACGCCTGGTTAGGCCAGCATGGTGGCCCAGACCATCGCGAGCACAGCTGGCGCTTGGGGACCACCGGCGGCGCATCGCTGCATCTTGGCACGGCGCGCATTGCGCTTGAACAATTGCGCGACGCCCATGAAGGCGCTCTGCCGGCGCTGCTGGCGGGCTGAGGTGAAGTAGCCGCCCGGGCGCATCCGGACGGCATGATTTTCTGCCATTGCAGCCCGGCGTTGTGGCGCACTGCAAACACTCGGCGCATCAGCGTCAGGCGGCGACAGCGCGCCTGTGACGCAGTGCTGCGCCGCTGGCGCCGAACCCCAACAGCAACATTGCCCAGACCGCGGGTTCAGGAACGCCTTTCACGGTACCGGGATTGCCGATAAAGCCACCACTGCCGAAATCAGGACGGCCCGTGCCGAAATCGCCACCGTTTCTGCAATCGTTCGAGACGATATTGGTGTCGAGAGTGACAGCGGTAGTCAGTGAAATCGCCCGGCCGCAGACGATGCGGGAGGTGCTTGCCAAGGTAATGGCGGTTTGGGCAAGAATATTACCCGCAAAATTCGTGCCGATCCCAAGGGTCGCCGCTGTCCCGACGTTCCAGTAAATGCCGCTGCCGCTGCCGCCGCCGATGACGATGACATTAGCGCCAGTTGCTGTCGTCAATGTCGAGCCGATCTGGAAGACAAAGGCTGAATTGGGGGCGCTGCTGAAATCCAGTGTCAGCGTGCCGGTCAATTGCGCGGACGATGCAAAGCGATAGATGCCGGGCGTCAGCGCACCCAGTGTTCCAAGATCAGTACCGGACAGATTCGTATTGAATGCCAGCGCCGCCAGATCGGCGGCGCCCTGAACGGCATCGGCATGCGCCTGGGCCGCAACAGGATCGCCGGCATGGACACTGCCGGTCAGAGCGACTGTTCCCAGCCCGGTAATCGCGGTTCCCGGACTGACGCCGATGTCGCCCTTGACTATGGTCGCACCGGTGTTGGTCACCGTTGCGGCGCCAAGAACGGCGAAATTTGCCGCAGAGCCAAGATAGCTCGTTGCCAGTGCCGGTGCATTGAAACAAAACAGCAATGCGGCAAATGATGAGAGCCGACGGGCATCACGCATGGCAAAAGCCGCCTGACCTTTCCGGGGGAAGCTGCTGCGTATTCGGGCAAATCCGCTGCCCATTTGTGCATTGGCGTGGAGCGATGCAGACAAAAAATGGTGAACCATTACGCGTCTCCCGTTAGTGCCCTCCGGTGAAGAAAACGACTCACGACCCGGTCATACGTTACGATCAAATAATCGGAAATCAACTTCAATCGTAATTTAAGTCGGAATCAAATTGATGCACCGACTTGCGGAGCTGACAATTGCGACTTTTATTGCCAATTCTTTTCGGGATTTTGGCTTAAGTAAGGCCAATTTTTCGTCAAAATAAAACTGCGACAAATATTCGTCTAGAATATTAACGAACTTTTAAAGTCTGTAAGCTGATCATGATTGGATTTTACAGTGCGACGGCCATGATCGATTGCTGATCGGCTGCCGATGTTTTTCCGGGCCCGAAAATCCCGATACCGTGGTGACGGTCTGCGACCAGCCGAAGCGATGGCTGCGCGTTCGCCTGCTCAGGCGAAATCGAGGCCGATGTCGGCGGCCGGGGCGCTCTGGGTGATGCGGCCGACGCTGATATAGGTGACGCCGGTTTCGGCAATGGCGCGGATCGTCGAAAGGTTGACGCCGCCCGATGCTTCGGTCGGCACGCGCCCGGCAATCAGCGCCACCGCCTCTCGCAGCACGGCGGGGCCCATATTGTCGAGCAACAACCGGTCTGCGCCTGCCGCCAGCGCCGGCGCGATCTGGTCGAGCCGGTCGACCTCGACGACAATGCCGGTCAGCCCGGCGGCCTTGGCGGCGCGCACCGCCGGTTCGACGCCGCCGGCAACCGCGATGTGATTGTCCTTGATCATCACGCCATCATCCAGTCGCATCCGGTGGTTGGTCGCCCCGCCCATCCGCGTCGCGTATTTTTCGAGAATGCGCAGGCCCGGCAGGGTCTTGCGCGTATCGAGCAGGATCGCCCCCGTGCCGGCAATGGCATCGACATAGGCGCGTGTAAGCGTTGCGATACCCGTCAGATGCTGGGCGGTGTTGAGCGCCGAACGCTCGGCAGCGAGCAAAGCCCGGGCAGCCCCATGAATGCGCATCAGATCGCTGCCGGCGGCTACTGACGCGCCTTCGGCAACCAGCGTTTCAACGACGCAACCGGGATCGAGCGCGCGGAAAAAAGCAGCGGCGATGGGCAGCCCGGCAACCGTTACCGGGTCACGGCTATCCATCACGGCGGTCAGCAGCGCCGCGGCAGGAATGACGGCGGCAGAGGTGCGGTCACCGCCCGCCCCCAGATCTTCGGCCAGCGTCGCTGCAACAAAGCCTGCGAGATCAAAGCCGGCGAGCTGAAAATCAGTCACCCGTCACCCGCACCGGGGTCACGGCGCCCGCCATCTGGAGCATCCGGTCGAGCGAGACCTTGGCCTTCAACCGCACAGCCTCGGGCACTTCGATCTGCGGGCTGAGATCACGCAGCGCTAGATAGAGTTTTTCCATGGTGTTCAGCGCCATGAACGGGCACATGTTGCAGCCACAATTGCCATCGGCGCCGGGTGCCCCGATGAAATTTTTATGCGGCGCCTTCAACTGCATCTGGTGGATGATATTGGGCTCGGTGGCGACGATGATCGTTGGTTCGGGGCTGTTCAGCGCATAGTTGAGGATGCCCGAAGTAGCCCCGATATAATGCGCTAGATCAAGGATGGCGGCCGGGCATTCGGGGTGCGCCAGCACTGGCGCGGCCGGGTGCTGCGCCTTCAGCTTCAGCAATTCGGTCACCGAAAAGCGTTCATGAACGATGCAGGTGCCATCCCAGAGCAGCATGTCGCGGCCGGTTTTCCGGTTCAGCCAGGCGCCCAGATGCTTGTCGGGCGCGAACAGGATTTTCTGGTCGGCCGGCAACTGGTTGATGATCTTTTCAGCCGAAGATGAGGTGACGATGATGTCGCTTTCGGCCTTCACCGCCGCCGAACAATTGATATAGGTCAGGCTGATGTGGTCGGGATGGGCGCGGCGAAAACGCGCGAAATCTTCGGGCGGGCAGCTATCCTCCAGCGAACAGCCGGCTTTCAGATCGGGCAGCACGACGATTTTTTGCGGGGACAATATTTTGGCCACTTCCGCCATGAATTTGACGCCGCAAAAAGCAATGACATCGGCGTTTGTCTCAGCCGCCTTGCGGGAAAGATCGAGGCTGTCGCCGACGAAATCGGCAATGTCCTGCAAAGCCGGCGCCTGATAATAATGCGCCAGGATGACGGCGTTTTTTTCACGCCGCAGCCGGTCGATCTCGGCCTTGAGGTCGAGTGCGCCAAGCCCGGTCGGGCTGGCTAGCGGGTTGAGGCGGGCATCCATGGGCGTTCCTGCACTGTGATGCAGCGGATATAGGGGGTCATGGCGCCGGCGTCACCTGCGCCAGACCCGTTCATACCAGTTTCCAGCGATCGGCATCGGCGACGACAAGGCCCCGGTTGGTCAGATCGATGAGATGCGCCAGCACCGATCGACCGGCAGCGGGATGCAGGCGCTTGTCGATCATCGCATACATGACCGCGACCAGCGCCGGGATGGTTTGTGCGCCATCGCCCAGCAATTTCAGGATCTGCGTCTCGCGCTGCCGGCGGTGGGTGATCAGGCCGCGCACGAAACGCTGCGGATCGGTCACCGCCTCGCCATGTGTCGGGTGATAGATTTGATCGTCGCGATCGAGCAGTTTTTTAAGGCTGGCCATATAGGCCGCCATATCGCCATCGGGCGGCGCCACGACGGTCGTTGACCAGCCCATGACATGATCGCCGGTAAACAGCGCCTTTTCTTCGGCGAGCGCATAGCAAAGGTGGTTCGACGTATGGCCAGGCGTTGCCAGCGCCGTCAGCGTCCAGCCCGGGCCGCTGATCCGATCACCTTCGGCCAGCACATGATCGGGGGCATAGCTTGGATCAAAGCCCGCATCGGCGCGCGGGCCATCGTCCGACAGCACCAGCGGCACACAACCGACAATCCGGGCGCCGGTCGCGGCCTGTAGCGCGGGCGCTGCGGGGCTGTGATCCATATGGGTATGGGTGATGACGATATGGCTGACGGTTTCATCGGCGAGCGCGTCGATCAACGCCCCGACATGCGTCGGATCATCGGGGCCGGGATCGATGACCGCAACCGTGCCATGGCCGACAACAAACGTGCCGGTGCCGGTATAGGTAAAGGGTGACGGGTTGTGCGCCAGCAGGCGCCGCACCAGCGGCGTGCGCGGCGCCAGCCGGCCCCAAAGAGCGGCATCCGGGTGAGTTGTCAGGTCCATGCCGGCAAATGTGGCAGCGGGGGCGGGTTTTGGGAAGCGGTTCCCGGTCGCGAGCAGCCATCGCTGCCTTGCTATCGCCAAAATCAGCCGTTTCGCAGCAATAGACTTGGCGGCGCGACGGCCATATCAACGACAGCATGGCAAGCATGACCAGCAGCTACGATATCGTCATTGTCGGCGCCGGCCATGGCGGCGCCAATGCAGCAATCCAGCTTCGTCAATCGGGTTTTGCCGGCAGCATCGCCATGATCGGCGAAGAACCCGAATTGCCCTATGAACGCCCGCCGCTGTCCAAGGATTTCCTCGCCGGCGACAAGGAATTCGAGCGGATGCTGCTGCGCCCGGCGCGGTTCTGGGCCGAACGCGATGTCGCCATGTGGGTCGGCCAGCGAGTCATTGCTGTTGATGCCGGTACGCAGACGGTCACCATGGCGGCTGGCGACAGTATCCATTATGGCGATCTGATCTGGGCCACCGGCGGGTCACCGCGCCGGCTTGGCTGCAGCGGCCATGATCTTGCCGGCGTTCACGCCATCCGAAGTCGCGCCGATGTGGAGGCTTTGAAAGCCGAACTGCCCGCTGCCAGCCGCATCGTCATCATCGGCGGCGGCTATATCGGGCTGGAGGCAGCAGCCGTGCTGAGCAAATCAGGCAAGGCCATCACGGTCCTTGAAGCGATGGACCGGGTGCTGGCCCGCGTCGCAGGCCCCGTCCTCTCGGCGTTTTACGAAGCCGAACATCGTGCCCATGGTGTTACCATTCTGACCGGCGCCAGCGTCACCGGCCTGACTGGCGCAAACGGCCGGGTCAACGGCGTCACATTGGCCAGCGGCGACCATATCGCTGCCGATATCGTTATCGTCGGCATCGGCATCGTGCCGGCAGTCGAGCCTTTGCTGGCGGCCGGCGCCGCCGGCCAGAATGGCGTTGCGGTCGATGATCATTGCCGGACCAGCCTGCCGCATATCTTTGCCATCGGCGATTGCGCCAGCCATGCAAATGCATTTGCCGGCGGTGCCGAGATCAGGCTCGAATCGGTCCAGAACGCCAATGACATGGGGGCGACCGTCGCCAGGGCCTTGACCGGCAATCCACGCCCCTATCATGCCGTGCCCTGGTTCTGGTCGAACCAATATGATCTGCGGTTGCAGACCATGGGGCTGTCGCTCGGTTATGACGCGACGGTGCTGCGCGGCGATCCGCTGACAAGGGGCTTCAGCGTGATTTATCTGAAGGCCGGCAGGATAATCGCGCTCGATTGCGTCAATGCGATCAGGGATTATGTCCAGGGCAAGGCGCTGGTCGAAACCGGCGCCATCATCGATCCCGCCGTTCTCGCGGATACGCAAGTGCCGCTAAAGGACCATCATCGAGCATGAACGCGATTTTGGTCAGCGCCCTGTCCATCAGCATTGTCCAGCCCGGCGAACGCGCCGCCGTCGAAGCCATGTTGCAGCTTTATATCCATGATTTTTCGGAACTGTTCGCCGGCACCCGGCGCGGCGATCTCGGCGAAGACGGGCGCTATGTCGTTGATATCGCGATCAGGGACTGGTGGTCCGACACCGTTGATCATGTCGCACTGCTGATCCGTGTCGACGGCCGCCTGGCAGGGTTTGCGCTGCTGAACCGCAAAGCCCATGGCGACCATCTCATCGACTGGGCGATGGCGGAGTTTTTCGTGGTGCGCAAATACCGGCGCGCCGGGGTGGGTCGGCTTGCAACCCGGGAGATTTTCGCGCGCTATCCCGGCCGCTGGGAAGCTGCCGTCATGCGCCTAAACACCGGTGCCCTCGCGTTCTGGGATGCCGCCATCCGCAGCCATCCAGCGGTCGCGGCAATCGAGATTTTTGACACAAGGCCGCCCAGCTGGAACGGCAGCAGCTTTGTTTTCTCGATTGTGCCAAGCATCGTTGAACAGTGACATATCGGCAATTGCGAACAGCCCGGCCACAGGCTAGGGTTTGTGTCGTGAAGTGTGCGCGCGCAGCGGGGTCGTGCCGCCCGCCTTGCCACAGACCATAGGTTGCAAAAACCAAGGCACGGGGAGAATGGCATTGGCCAGCGCAGACGCATCGGAAATCTGGGACTTCATCATCGTCGGTGCGGGGTCTGCCGGCTGTGTGCTCGCCAATCGCCTGTCCGCCGATCCCGGCACGCGAGTGCTGTTGATCGAGGCTGGCGGCAAGGATAATTCAATGTTCATCCAGATGCCCGGCGGCATTGCCCAGATCATTCCGCCAGACAAGCCGAGCCCGTTCGATTGGGGTTTCTGGACCGAAGCCCAGACCGAGCTGAACGATCGCAAGCTGTACTGGCCGCGCGGTCGCGCCCTTGGTGGTTCCTCATCGATCTACGGCATGGTCTATATTCGCGGCCATGCCAGCGATTATGATCGCTGGTCACAATTGGGATTGACCGGCTGGGGCTGGGCCGATGTGCTGCCCTATTTCAAGAAATCCGAAGACAGTGAACGCGGCGCCGATGAATTTCATGGCGCCGGTGGCCCGCTGCACACCAGCGTCAAGGGCGCCTTGCCGCATGTGCTCAACCAGGTCTTTCTGGATGCTGTTGTCGAGGCAGGCTATGCCCGCACCAGCGATTTCAACGGGCCGCAATTCGAAGGCGGCGGCTTTTACGATGCGACCATCAAGAATGGCAGCCGTTTTTCTGTCGCCAAGGCCTATCTGACGCCAGCGGTGAAGGCGCGCCCAAATCTTGAAATTCGCGATTCGGTCCAGGTCGAACGCGTCACCTTTGAAGGCCAGCGCGTCACCGGCATTGCCTATAGTCGCAATGGCGTTGCCGAGACGGCACAGGCCCGCGACGTCATATTATGCGGCGGTGCTGTCAATTCACCGCAATTGCTGATGCTGTCGGGCATCGGCCCTGCGGCGCATCTGCGGGCGATGGGCGTCGATATCGTCCATGACAGCCCCGATGTCGGCGCCAATCTGCAGGATCATCTCGACATGATCGTGCAATGGGATTGTACCCAGCCGATCACGCTCAACAGTAACACCAGCACCATCACCAAGATGGTCGCGCTGGGGAAATGGCTGTTGGGGAAAACCGGCAATGGCGCCCATATGCCGACACCCACCGGCGCGTTCCTTGCGACGCGCGAAGGCCTGGCGGCGCCCGATATCCAGATCCATTTCATGCCGCTGAAAGGCTCGCCGCATGGCCGCGGCGAAATGAGCCCGCAGCATGGCTATCAGATGCACGTCTGCCAGTTGCGGCCCGAAAGCCGGGGTACGATCCGCCTCGCCAGCCCCGATCCACTGGCCTATCCGGCCATCGATCCCCGCTATCTGAGCGCACCCGAAGATGTCGAAACATTGTATCGCGGCGTTGAAATCTGCCGCCGCATCGGCAGCCAGCCGGCCTTTGACGCCTATCGCCAGGCCGAAGCCTGGCCTGGCCCCGATGTCGAAGGCCGCGATGGCGTCGTTGCCGCGATGCGGGACTGGGGGGAAACCATCTATCACCCCGTCGGCACCTGCCGGATGGGCGTTGATGACAGGGCCGTGGTCGATGGCCAGTTGCGCGTCAATGGCGTTGAAGGCCTGCATGTCGTCGATGCGTCGGTCATGCCCTATCTGGTCTCGGGCAATACCAATGCGCCAACCATCATGATCGCTGAAAAGGCCGCCGATCTCATTGGCCGGCGCCGCAAACTGGCCCGGCAGCTCGGCATCGCGGCATAGGGTCATGGCGGTGGAATGGCGGACCGAACCCGGGCTTTTGCCCTATCCGGACGCCATTGCTGCCATGGATGCGCGCACGGCTGCCATTCGTGCCGATGGCGTGGCCGAATGTGTCTGGCTTGTCGAACATCCACCGCTTTATACCGCCGGCACCAGCGCCAGCCCGGCCGACCTGATCGATCCCGGCCGATTTGATGTGTTTCCAACCGGGCGCGGCGGCAGGCACACCTATCATGGCCCCGGCCAGCGCATTGCCTATGTGATGCTCGATCTCGATGCCCGTGGCCGGGATGTGCGCTGCTATGTGGCGGCGCTGGAGGCCTGGATCATTGCCGTGCTGGCCGATCTGGGGGTCGCCGCCCATGCCATTGCCGGCAAGGTCGGTGTCTGGGTGGACCGGCCCGATGGCTCGGCCAAGATTGCCGCGATCGGCGTCCGCGTGCGGCGTTGGGTCACGCTCCATGGCCTTGCCATCAACATCGATCCCGATCTCGATCATTTCAGCGGGATCATCCCCTGTGGCCTTGCCGAACCCGTCACCAGCCTTGCCGCCATGGGCGTCGCTGCCGATATGGCGGTGGTTGATGCGGCGCTGTTGCGGCAATTTCCGGTCGTTCTTGCACGGCTCGCTGGGTGTGATCGATCCCACCCCGACGGCCGAGCCGGCCCTGTTGAATCGTCAATCAACGTTTCAGCGCAATGACACTTGAGGCTGCGACGATAACCGGCTAATGTCTACCTCGGTTGGGGGATATGAATTCAACCGAACCAACATGTCCGGCTTAATCGCGCAATTTTTTAGGAGTATATAATGGCTATTATCTCGAAGCTGAAGACCGCCGCCCTCGTTGCCGGCGTTGCAATGTTCGTCGT
>JBBRIC010000050.1:0-18126 GCA_038221665.1 Sphingomonadales bacterium | reverse complement strand
CTATCTGCCACCCGATGACCATGATGTCGCCGGCAATGCCCGGATGCTCGGCTGCGGCAAGGCCTTTCCCGGCAACGCCATAAGGATCGTCGATGGCGCTGGCGGTGATGTCGCAAGCGGCCAGATCGGCGAAGTCGCCATCCGGTCGGTCAGCGTCATGTCCGGCTATCACCGCAACCCGGAAGCCTCGGCAAAGGCCGTCATAGATGGCTGGTACATGACCGGCGATGCGGGCTTTGTCGATGATGATGGCTATCTGACGCTGTTCGACAGGGTCAAGGACATGATCGTTTCGGGCGGCGAAAACATCTATCCCGCCGAAGTTGAAAACGCCCTCCACGAACATCCAAATGTCGCCGATTGCGCCGTCATCGGCGTGCCCGATGACCGCTGGGGCGAAGCTGTCAAAGCCATCATCGTCAAAAAAGGCGACGTCAGCGCCGAAGCCCTGATCGCCTTTGCCCGCCTCAACATCGCTGGCTATAAAATACCCAAAAGCATCGATTTCATCGACGTGCTGCCGCGCAATGCGTCGGGCAAGATCCTCAAAAAGGAATTGCGCGCGCCATATTGGCCGCAGAATGGCCGCATGGTCGGCTAGACTCGGTTGCACTTGGCTTGATGCGTCTTCCCGGGGCTTGACCCGGGAAGACGCGTTTGACGCTATCATCGTCAAATCGACAGGAGAGAATGACCCTCAAAAAATCGTGATCAGCGACGCCGATGTGTAGAATGTCGTCGGTCCGGCCGGGGCCAGTGGTGCGTTGCGCAACAGCCCCTGCCGCAGATAAAACACCGTGTTCAATTCGCCGCGCAGCACGCCCGGCACCAGCCAGTGCCGCAACCGGCTATCGAATTCATAACCGCCAAAACGCCCGCTTTTGCCACTGCTGTCGCGAAGGCCGCTGGTTGAAAAACTGTCGCCGCCGCTTTCGGCCCATAATGCCCGCGCCGTGACAAAGCCTTCGCTGCGTTTTGATGGCGTGACCTCCAGCCGCAGCGCCGGCGCGACCAGATTGGCGCGTCCGATGACGCTGAGCAGCGACCCCGGCGAAAAATCGGCGCGGCGCATGCCGAACAGCGTATCGAAACGGCTGTATTTACCGCCCGGCCGGTCACCACTGACAACATCGATGGCAGCCGACAGATGCGGTTGCCAACCGCCACCAAAGCGATAGCCGGCCGAGGCATGGACGAACCAGGCCCCGACAGTCTGCAATGGCGCGCTGTTGAGGAGAGTGGCGCGGGCCTTGCCCCATTGCCAGGCGCCTTCGATCTCATAATCCAGACCGCCGGTGCGCGCCGGCGACAACAGCCTTGCCGACAAGGTCGTCAGATCGCGATTGCGGGTCGGATGGCCGGCGGAATCGCGTTCGAACAGATGAAAACCACTGACATCAAGGCTGTTGTGGCCGATGATATTGTGGAAATCGATGATGCCGCCGAATAATTGCTGGTCGAAGGATTCGCGATCCAGCGCCACGCGGCCGTTGCGGATCGCGGCACGATCATCGGGCAGGCGTTGCTGCGGCAGGACAAAGATGAAATTCCCGCTGATATCGGGGCGCGGCGCGATATCGATGCGCAACCCTGTATAGCCATTGGTGGTATTGCGATAATCATCGGCCGCGACCAGCCGCCGCGACCCCAGATTGAGCATCATCCGGCCGCCCTGCACTGCAAGCTTGCTGCCCGCTCCCAGCGCCTTGCCAAAATCGACGCGCACAAAGGCCTGCACCGGCTCCAGCGTATTGACTTCCCCGGTGCCGGCGGCGCTGGCGCCGGAAACCGTCCAGGCCCGGCTATCCCAAAGCTCGGCGGCAAACTTCACCGGGCCGCCGCCTATTTCGGCAAGCAGCGTGGTGCGGGTCAGCAACAAGTCCTCATCCCGCTTGAACTGGGGGCGAAAGCCGTCGTTCAAAAACTCGATCCGGGTGCGAAAACTGCCAGAAAGATGAAGGGCTGCAGGGTTGCCGATGGCTTGTTGCAGGGCCCCGGTGCGCGGCCCATTGACGATGCCCTGCGCAGCGGCGGGGCAGGCCGTGCAGGCGACAATGATTGGGAAAAGGCAGGGGCCGAACCGAGACATCGGACGTGCGATGCCGATAATCCGCAACGGCCGCAAGCCGGCATCGATTGCCGTGTTGGCGGCAGCGTTGCCGCAGCGACCGGGCGCCAAAAGCTGTAATGTCATTGTCACAGACCGTGGCTAAGGCAGATAGCATCGTTAACGGGGGAATATAATGCGCCAGCTGCTCATCGCCACTGCCGGTCTTGCCGTTGTGGCACTCGGCACCGATCGCCCTGCTGCGGCTGCCATCCTGTTCAGCAACAGCATCAGCGTGGCCGGCGATGCCGCCGACGCCAGCGGCCGCGCCAATGGCGCCAATACCAACCGGCTGAGCTTTGGTTCGGACCTGTCTTACGATCGCGGCAGCAACAGCTATTACGGCGCGGCGGATCGCGGGCCGGGTGGTGGCACCTTGCCCTATGATACGCGCTTTCATACCTTCAAGCTCCGCGTCAACAGCAGCACCGGCGCGGTGAGCAATTTCAACCTCAAATCGACGGTATTGCTGAAAACGGCGGCCAATACGGCTTATAATGGTCGCGCCCCGGCGGTTCCGGGCGTGCTCGGCAATTCGCACGATCCCGAAGGCATCGTGCGCCGCGCCAATGGCAATGTGCTGGTTTCAGACGAATATGGCCCATCAATCACCGAATTCACCGCCAATGGCGCTTTTATCCGCACTTTTACCAATCCGGCCAACATCATCCCGAGAAACGGCGCCAACCCGGATTTTTTGAATGGTCGCCCGACGATCACGACCGGCCGTCAGGATAATCGTGGGTTTGAAGGGCTGACGCTGTCGCCCGATGGCTTTACCGCCTATGCTATCCTGCAGGATCCGCTGGTCAACGAAGGCATGTCGAACGACGGCCGCCGCAGCCGAAATCTGCGGATCGTCAAATATGATGTCGCGACCGGCGCTTCGACAGGCCAGTTTATCTACCAGCTCGAAAGCCTGGCAGATATCAACAATCGCATAGCTGGCACCGCCAATGACTTCTCGGCAACGGCGCAGGGTCGCAATATCGGCGTATCGAGCATCACCGCCATCGGCGGCACCAAGTTTCTGGTCATCGAGCGGGACAACCGCGGCTTTGGCGTTGGCGATCCGACCCAAACCGGCGCGCCGAGTGGCAGCAAGCGCGTCTATCTGATCGATCTCGCCGGGGCGACGGACGTCAGCGCCGTCAGCCTTGCCAACACGAATATTCTGCCGGGGGGCGTTACCCCTGTCACCAAAACATTATTCTTCGATGCCCAGGCCCTGCTCAATGCTGCCGGGGTGCCGCTCGCCGAAAAAATCGAGGGCCTGACGATCGGTCCACGCCTGCACAATGGCGATGTGTCGTTGCTGCTCGCCACCGACAATGATTTTTCGGTGACCCAGAACAGCTCGAACGTGCAGTTCGACGTCTGCACATCGGGCGTCGGTGGCCTGACCACAACGGTGGCGCTCGATGCGGTATGCCCGACCGGCCAGCATCTCATCCCGACCTTCATCTATGCCTTCAGGGTGACGGGTGACGATGCCGTGACCCTGGGCTTTGGCGTCGTTCCCGAACCCGCCAGCTGGGCGCTGCTGATCGCTGGTTTCGGGCTGACCGGCGCCGCCATGCGCCGCCGCCGCGTCGCGATCGCCTGAGCCACGGGCCCCGGCGCTTGCCGCGGCGGTGGAAGCCGCTAAACCGGCTGCGACAGGCGTTGGAGACCGGGCATGCAGACCATCGGGGTAATCGGCGCGGGGCTGATGGGCAATGGCATCGCCCATGTCGCAGCGCTCGCGGGCTATGACGTGATTTTGTCCGATGTCGAACTGGCGCGCGCAGAAACTGCAAAAGCCACCATCGCCAGAAATCTTGGTCGCGCTGTTACAAAGGCGGTCATTACCGAGGCTGACGCCGCTGCCGCGCTGGCGCGGATCGCGCTGACGACCGACAGCACCGCCTTTGCCGCTGCCGATCTGGTCATCGAGGCTGCGACCGAGAATGAAGCTGTGAAGCTAAAGATCTTTGCCGGGCTGGCGCTGAAACCCGAGGCGCTGCTGGCCACCAACACCTCGTCCATCTCGATCACCCGGCTTGCTGCCGGCAGCGGCCGGCCGGATCGGTTCATCGGCTTGCATTTCTTCAATCCGGTGCCGTTGATGACGTTGGTTGAAATCATCCCGGGCCTTGCCACCTCTGCTTCCACGACGGCCGCCATGCATGGCTTTGCGACCAGGATCGGCAAGACCGCGGTCGAAGCCGCCGACAGCCCGGCCTTTATTGTCAATCGCATCCTTTGCCCGATGCTCAACGAAGCCATTTTTGCGCTTGGCGATGGCGTTGGTTCGGTGATCGATATCGATGCCGGGCTGAAATTGGGCGCCAATCATCCAATGGGGCCGCTGACGCTGGCGGATTTCGTTGGGCTCGATACGCTGCTCAGTATCATGCAGGTGATGCAGGCCACGACAGGCGACCCCAAATATCGCCCGGCGCCATTGCTGGTCAAATATGTCGAAGCCGGCTGGCTGGGCAAAAAATCCGGGCGCGGATTTTACGATTATTCGGGGCCGGAACCAGTGCCGACACGGTAGCGCGCCCCGGCCGTCAATCGGGGTGTCGGGGCCGGCGATCCGTTGTCCAGGGCGACGCAAGGTCTTCCAGCACCAGCTCGATGACTTCGAACCGGGCCCGAAGCGCAGGCCCGCCAGCGAAATCGAGGCGCAGCCAATCGCCATCAAGCGTCAGTGCCAACAGGTTGAGAACCGTATCAGGATCAGCCGGCCAGGCATGACGCTGGACGGCGGCGATCGCGTCCAGCCGCAAGGCCGAGCGCACACGGCTGCCACCGCCCGCTTCCCGCCGATAACGGTTGAGCAGCAGGACCAGGCGACGCGCGCGTGCATCATAGCCGATGTCGGGCAGCCGCAGCGTTGCGTCCTGCAGCAGCGCCGACAGCGCCGGCAAATCGTCAAAAGACTGGCCGAGCAGGGCCAGTCGAGCATCGGGAACAGGCGCCATCAACCGTCGGAAATCCGTTCGATGTCGGCACCGACGGCGGAAAGTTTTTCCTCAAGGCGTTCATAGCCGCGATCGAGGTGATAGACGCGGCTGACCGTGGTTTCGCCAACGGCCGCCAGCCCTGCCAGCACCAGACTCATCGACGCGCGCAGGTCGGTCGCCATGACTTGTGCGCCGTTCAGCCCGGCAACGCCGCGCACCACGGCGGATCGCCCGCGCACCGTCACATCGGCGCCCATCCGCGCCAGTTCGGGCACATGCATGAACCGGTTTTCAAAAATCGTTTCGGTCAGCAGCGAAGCACCTTCGGCAACGGCGAGCATCGCCATGAACTGCGCCTGCATGTCGGTGGCAAAGCCCGGATAGGGCGCTGTCGAGATATTGATGCCATGAAGGCCGTTCAGCCGCTTGACCGAAATGCCGTCGGCCGTTGGCGTGATCGCTACCCCGGCTTCGCGCAGCGCCTCGAGTGTTGCGCCAAGATCGGCCTCGGACGCACCGACAAGTTCGACATCGCCACCGGTGATGGCAGCGGCACAGGCATAGCTGCCGGCCTCGATCCGGTCGGGCATCACCGCATAGGTGGCGCCATGCAGGTCGCGCACGCCCTGAATGTGCAGCTTTTCAGTGCCGATGCCGTTGATTTTGGCGCCCATGGCGACAAGGCAATTGCACAGATCGACGATTTCAGGCTCCCGCGCGACATTGTCGAGTACCGATTCGCCGCGCGCCAGCACCGCCGCCATCACGGCGTTTTCAGTGGCACCGACGCTGACCATCGGAAAAGTGTAACGACCGCCGGGCAGCCCGCCTTTGGCGGTTGCCTTCACATAGCCGGCCGCCAATTCGATTTCGGCGCCCAGATGCTCCAGGGCTTTCAGATGCAGATCGATCGGCCGGTTGCCGATGGCGCAGCCGCCGGGCAGCGACACCGTTGCTTCGCCGGCACGGGCCAGCAGCGGCCCCAACACCAGAATCGACGCGCGCATCTTCCTGACAATATCATAGGGCGCGAGCGTGGAGGTGATGCGGTTGGCACGCAGCGTCATCACCCGCCCGAATTCATCGGGATGGGTGCCCTCGATCGTTGTAGAAACGCCATGATTGTTGAGCAGATGGCCAAAGGTATCGATATCGGCGAGGCGCGGCAGGTTGCGCAGCGTCAACGGTTCATCGGTCAGCAGCGCGCACGGCATCAATGTCAACGCCGCGTTTTTTGCCCCGGAGATGGGAATGCGGCCGTGCAGCGGGCGGCCTCCGCGAATGACGATCTGGTCCATGATGGGAGTGTTAGCGCGTGGACAGCAGCAACGCTACAGCTTGGGCAGCGTCACCCCCGTCTGCCCCATATATTTCCCGGCCCGGTCGGCATAGGTGACTTCGCAGGGTTCATTGCCTTTCAGGAACAGGAACTGGCAGGCGCCTTCATTGGCATATATTTTGGCGGGCAGTGGCGTCGTGTTGGAAAATTCCAGCGTCACATGGCCTTCCCAGCCCGGCTCCAACGGCGTCACATTGACGATGATGCCGCAGCGCGCATAGGTTGATTTACCCAGACAAATAACCAGCACGTCCTTGGGAATGCGAAAATATTCGACCGTCCGCGCCAGTGCAAAGCTGTTGGGCGGGATGATGCAGCAATCGGTTTTCCGATCGACAAAGCTTGCCGGGTTGAAATTCTTGGGGTCGACGGTCACCGAATCGACATTGGTGAAGACCTTGAATTCATCCGAAACCCGCGCGTCATAGCCATAGCTCGACAGGCCATAGCTGATGACGCCCTGGCGGTGCTGGCGATCCATGAAGGGCTCGATCATGCCGGTCGCCAGCGCCTGCTCGCGGATCCAGCGGTCGGATTGGACGGACAAATTCTATCCCCTGATGTGCAGCACACAGATCAATGTGAACAGCCGGCGTGCAGTGTCGAAATCGACCTCGACCTTGGTCTCCAGCCGTTCCTTCAGCACCTCTGCTGCATCGTTGTGGATGGCGCGGCGGGCCATGTCGATGGTTTCGATCTGCTGCGGCGATGATTGGCGGATGGCCTGATAATAGCTGTCGCAGATAGCGAAATAATCCCTGACCGTCCGCCGAAACGGCGCCAGGGGCAGCACGAAATTTTCGAGCGGCGCATCGTCGGCGGCGCTGACCGCCACATTCAGCCGGCCTTCCTCGACCGCCAGCAGCAGCTTGTAGGGACCGTGCCGGCCGTTTTCGATCGATTCCGCCGGCTTGAAGACATTGCCTTCAAGCAGGTCAAAGATCGCCACCCGGCGTTCCTGCTCGATATCGGCATTGCGCCATAAAATCGTGTGTTCGTCGAGCTTTATGTCGATCAAACGATAGCTGTCGGTCATCGTGTCGCCACTGGCGCCATAACGCGCACACCGGCGATGTCGAGCCTCGCAATTATCTGCAACCCCGCCATATCTGCTCGTGCCCCATTATTGCAACGCGACGTTAGAAGCGGGCGGCACAGGAACGCAAGCACGGCGGCATATTGCGGTAACATCGGCCGCCAACGCTGACAGGCTGTTGCCGCGCTGGCGCGCCGTCAAAGCCAGCCGCGCCAGCGAAAGAACAGATAGGGCAGGATTGCCGAGGCGATCATCAAGCCCAGCGCAAAAGGGTAGCCGGCAATCCAGTGGAGTTCCGGCAGGAAATCGAAATTCATGCCATAGATGCCGGCGATGAGCGTTGGCGGCATGAAGATGATGGCGCTGACCGAAAAGATTTTCAGCACGGCATTCTGTTCGATCGAAATCAGCCCCAAGGCCGCATCGAGCAGGAAATTGATGTTGGTGCCCATGAAATTGGCGTGATCGCTGAGCGATCCAAGGTCGCGCACCAATGATTTGACATGGTCGGACATATTGGCGGTCGGGGGCGCCGCAAAGGCCAGGAACCCCAGCGCCCGGCTGAGACTGACCGATGATTCGCGCGCCTTTGACAGGGCATCCTGCGCCGACCCCAACCGAAACAGCAAGGATTGCAGGGCAAGATTGGAAATGCGCTGCTGATTGTTGGTCCGCACCCGGCGAAAGGCCTGGCGCGAAATCGCATCAACGTCCTTTCCGACATGTTCGATGCCATCGGCAAGCCGGTCGACAATGGCATCGAGCAAACCGACCAGCGCCAACGCGGCAGATTCACACAGTGTTGACTGCCGCTCGACATGGCTGGCAAAACGATCGAACGCGATGATTTCGGCATAGCGAACGGTGATCAGATATTTGTCGGTGAGGATGAAGCTAACCGAATGGGTTTCGGCATTTTCGCGCATGATCCCGGTGACAACGGTCGCTGTCAGATAGATGGCGCCATTTTCCTCGTAAAGCCGGCTGGAGGTTTCGATGGCGTCCATGTCTTCAAGGCTGGGCACCGCCAGGCCGACAAAGGCTTCGATGAACAATTCCTCGTCGCGCGTCGGGCACAACAGGTCGATCCAGACAACGCCTTCGGGCAATTCGGCGCCCGCGCTGGGCGCAGTCTGAACCATATCGCTGCCGGGGGTGAAAACGCGCAACATACCGTTTGTCTAGCCAGCTTTGCCGCAATCGCCAAGCCAGCCCGTGTCGCCCGGCAATAGCTGCAACATAGTGTCACGATAGGAAAAAACTATTGTCGTATCTGTAACAGATCGTGTCCTATCGGCGTATAGGGAAGCGTCAAACGAATAAGGGTGGGACCATGCCTGCATCAGAGACCATCGCAGCGACAGGAGAATTGCCGGGGGCAATGCCAACGGAAAGACCATTCACGGCGCCTGCGGAACCCTATCTTTTCCATCGCCATGCGCTGGCAGTCAGGGTGACGCACTGGATCAATGCGCTGGCCATCCTGTTCCTGATTGCCACCGGGCTGAATATCTTCAACGCCCATCCCATTCTTTACTGGGGACAATATGGGGCCGATGCCGATGTCACCAGGGCCTGGCTGGAAATTGGCGCCGATACCAATGCCGCCGGCGTCGATTATGGTTTCCTGCGCATCGGTTCGTTCAACGTCACGACAACGGGCTTCCTCGGTCTTTCGACAGGGGCCAATGGCGCCCGGCAAGCCATCGGCTATCCGGGCTGGCTGACCTTTCCCAGTTATCGCGATCTTGCGACGGCGCGCAATTTCCACTTCTTTTTTGCCTGGGTGCTGATCATCAACGCGCTCATTTACCTCGCTTATGGCATCCTCAGCGGGCATCTCGCCAAGGACATGCTGCCAAAGGGCAAGGAGCTGACGCTGGCCAATATCGGCCATGACATCGTCAGCCATGCCAAGCTGCAATTTCCCAAGGGTGAGGAGGCGAAGCGCTATCATATCCTGCAAAAACTCGCCTATGGCGGCGTCATCTTCGTGCTGGTGCCGCTGATCATCCTGACTGGCCTTGGCATGTCGCCCGGCACCAACGCCGCCTGGCCCTTCATCATCGATCTGCTGGGCGGCCGGCCGGTAGCGCGATCGCTGCATTGGGTGGCGGCCAATCTGATCATCGCCTTCATCATCGTCCATCTGGTCATGGTCGTGCTGGCCGGGCCCTATAATGAAATCAGATCGATGATCACCGGCAAGTTCCGCGTTGATCCGGAGACTGCGAAATGACCGAGCTGATGTTTTCCCGCCGTCGCTTGCTCGGTGTTGGTGGTGTTGCGACCGGCGGGCTGTTGCTCGGCGCCTGTGACCAGCTTGCGACCAACGACAAGCTGACCAGCATCATCCGTTCGGCGGAAGGCGCCACCGAACGCTGGCAGCGGCTGATCGGCCGCAATGGTCTGGCCAAGGAATTCAGTGCGTCCGAAATGTCGCCCAATTTCAAGGTGAATGGCACCCATGAACCGGTCGAGGCCGAATATCAGGCCCACAAGGCCGAAAATTTCGCCAATTGGAAGCTGCCGATCACCGGCCTTGTCAATAACCCGATGACGTTGTCGCTCGACCAGTTGAAAGCCATGCCGGCCCGCACCCAGATCACCCGCCATGATTGCGTCGAAGGCTGGAGCGCCATTGGCCAATGGACCGGGCCACAGATTGGTACGCTGTTGACCGCCGCCAACATGAAAACCAATGCACGCTATGTCGTGCTGCGCTGCGCCGATAATTATGGCGGCGAAGCGTCAAAGGGCGGCGCCCAGTCGCAATCGCTCTATTATGAAAGCATCGACCTGGTCGATGCCTTTCACCCGCAGACCATCTTGGCGCACAGCATGAATGGTGCGCCTTTGAGTGTCGGTCATGGCGCCCCCATCCGCATGCGTGTCGAACGCCAGCTTGGTTATAAACAGGCCAAATATGTGATGGGCCTCGATATCGTCGACAGCCTTGCCGGCTATGGCAGCGGCAAGGGCGGTTACTGGGAAGATCGCGGCTATGAATGGTATGCAGGGATCTGAACCGCGCTGCGGGCATGGGCGATAGCGTCGGTTTCACGCGCTAGAGCATGATGACATCAGGTAGCATCACCATGATTGCCCTTTGGGCAACCCCTGCTGGGCGGTGTCGCTTTTGGCGCATGGCGGCGTCACTTGTCGGCACCGATGCGCTGCATCGCTGCTTTCCGCGCTCCTTGCCACGCACCAAAATCAACACCGTCCTGGCAATCCTACCTGATGTCATCACGCTTTGAGACCGTCTTCCCGGGCTTGACCCGGGATGGCGGAAATATCCGGCCGTGATCGAACCCTCCCCGCGACCCTTCCCAGCGTAGCCCCAGCCAGATCGTCCTTGGCTGGGCACGGTCGATGATGCCATCGGCACTCAGGCCCGAAACAACTTGCGCATCGCCGATATTTTCACCACGCAATTCCGCCATCAGGCCATGGCCAAGCTGCCAGCGCAGCACCGCATCGACGGTGGTTGCCGGCGGCAGGCGGCGTAGATTCTGGTCATCATCGAACTGCGCGCTGCTGTGGCGCAGGCTGACCGAGCCGCCAAGCTTTTGCCCCGTCCAACCAAGTGTCGCAGCAGCGCTGCACATCGGGCTGGCGGCCGGGCGCAAGCCATTCAGCCCGGCGCTTGGCCCGCTCGCCTGCACCGCGGGATCGGCAAAGGCGATCGATGCCAGCATAGACCAGCGCGCGATTGACAGGCTGGCGTCGGCTTCGATGCCATGGACGATCACGGCATCAAGGTTCAGCCGCTGGCGAAAACTGCCGCCGGCCGCGATAAACCCGACCTGCGGAAAATTTCCCGGCCCGCGCCCCAGCGTCACATTGGCAATCGCGCCCGCCAGTTCATTGACAAAACCGGTGACCGCCAGCCGCGCTGTCGGGATCGGCGCCCAGTCGAACCCCAGCTCGGCCCCACGCGCCCGTTCAAGATCGAGCAAGGGATTGGCCGCCGTCGCATCGGCGCCGACCCGGAACGGCCGGTACAGTTCATTCGGGGTCGGCAGGCGAAAGCCGCTATAGGCCGCACCGCGCGCTGTCAGCGTCGGCGCCAGTTTCAGTGTCGCGCCGCCGCGCGCCGTGACGCGCCAGCCATCGCGCCGGGCCGTCGTCACCAGCAAGGTCCCGGCACCGCTGTCGCTATCGAATTCCGCCAGCCGGCCCGCATCGATCTGCCTGTGATCGGCGCGCAGCCCGCCAGTCAGGATCAACGCCTCGCCAAGCCGCCAACTGTCTTCGGCGTAAACGCCAATCGTCGCCGTCGCGCCGCCAGCCTCTCGCAGCCGCGTGAAACGGCCGGCGACATAGCGGAAACGTTCATGGCTGGTGCCATCGCCGCGCCGCGCATCGACACCCAATTCCAGGCTATGGCCACCCCCCAGCGGCGGCCGCACCGCCAGTTTGCCGCCCAGCCCCGTCGCCGGGGTGCGATATTGATCAAGCGTCGGCGTCGCGCTGGCGCGATTGGCGGCAACGCTGGCAAAGCGCGCGGCAAAATCCCGGGTCTGGACATAGGCCAGTGCTTCCAACGCCCAGGCACCGCGGTGCAGCAGCCGGATGCTTGCATCGGCACCGCGCGTTGTTGACCCGACCAGCGCCAGCCCGCGTGTGCGATCATCGCGAAACGCCCGGGCTGAAACCTGCACTTCGTCGCTGTCCGCGATCGGCAGCACGGCGCGCAATGATGCGCCCCAGCTTTCGTAGCGCGCCGGAATGTCGATCGGCCCCGCTTGCCGCGGCGGCAGCAGCCCATAGCCATCACCGCGATCATAACGGCCGCCGATGCTGAGTGTGCCGCCGGCCAGCCGCGCAGTCAGCCGGCCGCTAGCCTCCAGCGACTGCCGCGAACCGCCGGCAATCGCCAGCGTTACCGGAGCCAACACGTCCGGCCCGGCACTGCTGATCGATATTGTGCCGGCAACCGCGCCGGCGCCAAAGGCCCCTGCCCCGCCACCGCGCGTCACCCGGACGCTGGCAAGACTGGCCGCATCGATGGCGCTCCACGGCTGATAGCCGGCAAAGGGGTCGGCAATCGGCACGCCATCCAGCTGCACCAGCGCCCGCGACGCCGCATTGCCCCCCAACGCTCTGAGCGTCACCCCTTGCGATGTGGGGTTGGCGGATCGGCTGTCGCTACGGCGAAACGCCGTCAGCCCGGCCACATCCTTCAACGCATCCTCAATCCGCCCGCTGGCGGTGGCGATCAGCCGTTCGCGGCCGATGGTGACGCCGGCATAGGCGGCGGCACCGGGCAAGGCCGGCAAGGCAGTGCCGGTGACGATGATTTCAGGAATTGATAACGCTGGCGGCAGATCCATCCGATGTTCATGGCCAGAGCGGCGGCGTCGCGCAAGCACCGGCAGCGCCGCGCAAGCACTGGCAGCGCCGCGCAAGCACTGGCGGCAGCGGCAGACTGGCGTTACCGATGGGCGCCATACTCGCCGGAGATCGCCAGCATGACCGAAGCCGTAATCGTTGCCACCGCCCGCACGCCGATCGGCCGCGCCTACAAGGGCGCGCTGAACGACAGCGAAGGCCCGTTGCTCGCCGGCCATGTCATCCGCGCCGCGCTCGACCGCGCCGGCGTGGCGGGGGCGGAGGTCGAGGATGTGCTGCTGGGCAGTGCCCATCCCGAAGGCGCCACCGGCAACAATGTCGCGCGGATCGCGGCCATGGCGGCGGGGCTTCCGGTCGGCGTTGCCGGCACCACGATCGATCGCAAATGCGCCTCGGGCCTCCAGACCATCGCCTTTGCCGCCCAGCGCCTGCGCGCCGGTGAGCCTGGCATTTATGTAGCCGGCGGGCTTGATTCGGTATCGCTTGTGCTGCCGCACAAAAATCTGACCCGTTATAAATCCGATGGCATCGCCGCGACCATGCCGGCGCTGTATTGGACGATGATCGAAACCGCCGATCATGTCGCCAACCAATATGGCATCAGCCGCGAAGCGCAGGATGACTATAGCCTCGAAAGCCAGAGGCGCACGGCGGCCGGGCAGGAAGCCGGGCGTTTCGATGCCGAAATTGTTGCATTTTCAGCCCGGAAACGCCTGACCGCCAAGGATGGCACCCCGGGTTATGAGGAAGTGACGCTGGCCAAGGATGAGGGCAACCGCCCCGATACCAGCCGCGACGGCCTTGCCGCCCTGAAGCCGGTGCGCGACGGCGGCACCGTCACCGCCGGCAATGCCAGCCAATTGTCCGACGGCGCCAGCGTCTGTGTAGTGATGAGCGATGCCGAGGCGGCGCGGCGCGGGCTGACGCCTTTGGGGGTTTTCAGGGGCTTTGCCGTCGCTGGCTGCGGCCCTGAAGAAATGGGTATAGGCCCGGTATTTGCCGTGCCAAAACTCCTCGCCCGCCATGGGCTGACGGTTGCCGATATCGACCTTTGGGAATTGAACGAAGCCTTTGCCGTGCAAGTGCTTTATTGCCGCGACCGGCTCGGCATCGATCCCCATAAACTCAACGTCGATGGCGGCGCCATTTCAATCGGCCACCCCTTTGGCATGTCCGGCTCCCGCTTGACCGGCCACGCGCTTATCGAAGGCCGCCGCCGCGGCGCCAGACGCGTGGTGGTGACAATGTGTGTCGGCGGCGGCATGGGCGCAGCCGCGCTGTTCGAGGTTTAGGGGCAGGACCATTCTCAGCGTCAACCGCTGCTAATCACAGCCATTTTGAGCCTTTTCTGCCCAAATATGCTTGCTGCCAACCGTGCCGCCTGGCAGGCTCGCACCAATGAACCGCGCTTTCTTCGACGCCCCCGGCGAAGTTTTCAGCAGGTTATCGCCAAGTGCATTGCTTGGAAAATTTGTCGCGGCTTCGCCATTTGATGACGTGAAGGACCAGAAAGGCGCTTGGATTTTTGAAATCCCGCACCTTCAGTCAATCGCCCGGGCGCTGCCCCAGGCACATTTCTTTGTCAAATTTTCGATCCCGAGAATGGGCAGGCGTGCCGACGCCATTGTCGTTGCAGGGCCGCTGATCTTTGTCCTTGAATATAAGGTCGGTGAAAAAGCGTTTCCGCGACATGCCATCGAGCAAACCTATGGCTATGCGCTCGACCTGAAGAATTTTCATGCGACCAGTCATGACAAGGCGATTATTCCAATCTTGATCGCGACAAAGGCGCCATGCCAGCAGATTGATTTTGGCTTCTGGGCAGCGGACCAGGTCAATTCACCGGTCTGCTGCGCTGCAGACGATGTGCTTCCAACGATATTGCGCTTTCTCGCAACCACATCGGCGCCCTTGGTTCAGGCAGAGACATGGGCGGCCGGCGCCTATCACCCGACACCAACCATCATTGAGGCCGCAGAGGCGCTTTATGCAGGCCATGATGTTCGGGAAATCTCGAGATATGAGGCGGGCATCGAAAATCTGACCCGCACGACTGACTCGATAAACAACGTTGTTGCGCGCATGAAGGCAGAAGGCGGCAAGGCGATATGTTTTGTAACGGGCGTACCCGGCGCTGGAAAAACGCTTGCCGGCCTCAATATTGCAGCAGGGCAATTGGCCCAAGATAGCAAGATCAATGCTGCCTATCTCTCAGGAAACGGCCCGCTGGTGGCGGTATTAACCACAGCTTTGAAGCGCGATCTTGCTAGGCGTGCCAGAAACCAAAATCTGAAAAAGCAAAAACTGTATCTGCTGGGCCGCGCACCGGATGCGATAATCCAGGCGATCCACAAGTTTCGCGATGCCTATTTGAAAAACCCGGGCCCGCCTTTTGAGCATGTCGTGGTTTTTGATGAGGCACAACGCGCCTGGGGCAAAGAAAAAGCCAGCAAATTCATGGCCAAACACGGTCATCATGATTTCGATCAATCGGAACCCGCCTATCTCCTGTCGGTGATGAACCGCCGGACTGATTGGTGCGTCGTTATCTGCCTGATTGGGGATGGCCAGGAAATTCATGATGGTGAAGCCGGCATCGGTGAATGGTTGCGCGCCTTGCAGGCACAAGCCGACGGCTGGAAGGTGTTTTCGCCGCCGCGTCTGCAACAGGCGGGCGGACCGCTGGATGCGGGATTGATCTGGTATCTCAATCGCGTCGGCGAACCACCCGACCCAGGTCTTCATCTGGATGTTTCCATTCGATCATTCCGGTCCAACAAGGTTTCGGATTTTATTGGTGCGCTGCTTGGCAATGACGCTGCGATCGCTTTTGCGAAACGCCCTGATATCGGTGATTTCCCAATCTATAGAACACGTTCGATCGATCGTGCACGACGCTGGTTGCGCGACCGGCGCCGTGGCTCGGAACGCTCGGGGTTGCTGGCATCGTCGAACGGCTTGCGCCTGAAGCCCGAAGGGTTGTTTGTCAAAGCCAAGATCGACGGCCCAACATGGTTTTTGAATTCAAGCGATGATGTGCGATCATCTTCGGCGTTGGAGGAAGTTGCGACCGAATTCGATGTTCAGGGCCTTGAGCTTGATTGGACCTGCGTTGCCTGGGATTCAAATCTACGATACCAGAACGGTTGGCGCGCCCGCAGCTTCAAGGGCACGAAATGGCAAAAAACCAGCCAAAGTCACAGCGGCATCAGCAATGACCAATATGTACGCAATGCCTATCGGGTACTATTGACCAGGGCACGGCAGGGCATGGTGATTTTCATACCGCGCGGAGATGCAGCAGATTGCACGCGCCCACCGGCCGACTATGACGCCATCGACACTTGGCTTGCAGCCTGCGGTATCCCCGAATTGGCGCCAATGACATAAGGCATTGCAAGGCGCTGCCCAACAGCTTGTATGGCGCGATTAGAACGTGGTGACATTGTCAGAATAACTTGGCGATACATGGCAGCTCGCCAAAAATAATTACGCTGATGTCCAGCGAAAGCTACATTATCCAAGCATTTTTTATACCCCGAGTCGCGTGTTTTTTCGAAAAAAATGCCCGGCCTAGCTCGGGGAAATTCAATTGCGCTATGAAATTAAATCGTGTGGCACTATGAAATATTATGGATTTCAAGCTTTCGATCAATGAACGGCGCATTTTTGAAATGGTCTGGCGTCTGGGGCCGATCACGCGCGGTGAACTGGCGCAACAAACAGGCCTGACGGCGCCGTCGATCACCCGCGTTATCCAGATCCTGATAGACGCCAGACTGGTGACCGAAACTATCGATCGCAGCGGCGCCAGGGGGCAGCCGACCCGGCCGGTCAGCATCGACACCGATGGCGCCACGGCCATTGGTGTCTATTTTTCGCACAACAGCGTCGAACTTGGCTTTGTAAACATCGCCGGCATTGAAATGCAGCGGCGATCGATTGCGACGATTCAGCCGACTATCGAAGTCGTGCGCGATCTTATCGGCGCGTTTCTGGATGATTTGCAGCAATTGGATTCGGCGGGAACGGCGCGAATCGCCGGGATCGGAATCGCGTTGCCGGGGGATTTCATCAATGGCGCCGAATTGCTGCACGCGCATGATTATTTTCCAGCCCTGCGCCAACCCGGCGCGCTGAAGGCGCTGGTCTGCGATCTGCCGTTGCCGATCTTTGTCGAAAATGACGCCGCCAGCGCCGCGATCGGCGAGCGACTGCTCGGTGCCGGCCAGAATATCGATGATTTCCTGTTTGTACATATCGGCCATGGCGTTGGCGGCGCGCTGGTGATCGGCGGGCGGCTGTACCGGGGCGTCAATGGCAATGCCGGCATGATCGGCGTTCAGTTTCCAAAGGCCGATCCGCGTCCATCGGGGCAGGATCTGCTTGCGGTGCTGGCGCGTGAAGGCATTGCCGCAGAGGATTTTCCAGCGCTTGAGTCGCTATCGCTCGGCGGCTGTCCGCCGCTGCGCGCCTGGCTTCGCCGGGCGGCACAGCAGTTGCGCGAACAGCTTTCGATCACAATCCGTATCCTTGATGTCGGTGCCATCATCATCGGCGGCCGGCTGCCATTGCCGCTGCTGAATGCCATTGTCGCTGAAATCGATACCGCCGATTTCTGCAACGAAGGCGTTGGGCTGCAAAAGCCGCGCGTGCTTGCTTCCCCGCTTGGTATCCGGGCCGGGATGATCGGCGCGGCGACGCTGCCGATTTTCCGCACGCTGATGGATTGGAATGAAACCGAATCGCCGTTTGTGCCCGGCCTGAAGCTATGAAGTCGCTTGCGGTTGCTTGGAGCCGGCACCGGCCGGCTGCACTACGAGAAAAACCAACTGCCGCGCACTACATCTTGAACGTGGCGCCAATCCAGAAAGAACGGCCCGGGGATGTCGCCAGCGTTGGCGCCGAGGCGGTAATGCCCGTCTGTTCCACCCAATAGCTGTTGGTGA
Organism: Sphingomonadales bacterium; assembly: GCA_038221665.1. Lineage (GTDB taxonomy): Bacteria > Pseudomonadota > Alphaproteobacteria > Sphingomonadales > Sphingomonadaceae > Sandarakinorhabdus. The sequence continues at coordinate 386 of JBBRIC010000050.1, read as the reverse complement.
GGTTACGCGCTTCGGCAAACAGCGTCAGTTTTGGCATCACCCGCAAGCTCGCCTGGGCATCGAGCCGCGCGTAATTATCCACCCAGATGTCCTGGGCCGGTGTCGCGCCAAAGCTGCCGGTGAAGGTGCGGCCGCGCAGGCGATAGGCCAGATTTGCACCGAAAATGCCCTGATCATAGGTCAGGATCGCGTTGCCGAGCCATTTCGGCTGGTTGCGCAGGCCATCGACACTGCGGGTGCTGCCATTTGTGAACACCACATTCCATTGCCCGTCGAGCAGGGTGAAATTGCCGTTAAAGCCGAAATTAGCCAGCAGCCCGGGCAGGAAATCGAACCTTACCTTGACGAGGCTGACATCGAGGCCGTAGACCCGCGCGCTGCCGGAA
>JBBRIC010000049.1:0-18280 GCA_038221665.1 Sphingomonadales bacterium | reverse complement strand
TGGTCGGGCGGGGGCGCGAGCCGGCACCGGCCCGCTCCGACCAAAACGCGTCAGCCCGGTTCCAACGATAGCCGGCCATCGCCTTCATCGACATTGACGACGCTGCCATCGGGGATCGCACCCCGCAGGATCAGGTCGGCCAGTGGATCCTGCAAATGTTTCTGCACCGTGCGTTTCAACGGCCGGGCACCATAGACCGGATCATAGCCGACTCGCGCCAGCCAGCGCCGCGCCGCATCGGTCAGCGTCAGGGTTACTTTCCTGTCCTGCAACAGCCCCTGCACGCGCGCCACCTGCAGATCGACGATCGGTGCCATGGCGCTTTCGCCAAGCCGCTGGAACAAAACGATTTCATCGAGCCGATTGAGGAATTCCGGCCGGAAATGCCCGCGCACAATCTCCATGACCTGGGCCTCCGCATCAGCGACCGGCTGATCATCGCGCAACGCCGCGATATACTGGCTGCCAAGATTTGAGGTCAGGATGATCAGCGTGTTGGTGAAATCCACCGTGCGGCCCTGGCCATCTGTCAGCCGGCCATCGTCAAGCACTTGCAGCAGCACGTTAAAGACGTCGCCATGGGCCTTTTCGACTTCATCGAACAGCACCACCTGATAGGGCCGGCGGCGCACGGCTTCGGTCAACACCCCGCCTTCTTCATAGCCGACATAGCCCGGCGGCGCTCCGATCAGCCGGGCAACGCTGTGTTTTTCCATATATTCCGACATGTCCATGCGGACCATGGCGCGGGGATCATCGAACAGAAAATTCGCCAGCGCCTTCGTCAATTCGGTTTTGCCGACGCCGGTTGGCCCCAGAAACAAAAAGCTGCCGAGCGGCCGATTGGGGTCTTGTAGCCCGGCCCGGGCCCGGCGCACGGCCGCCGATACGGCATGGACAGCAGCGCCCTGGCCGATGACCTGCGCCGACAATATAGCCTCCATTTTCAGCAGTTTCTCGCGTTCACCCTCAAGCATGCGGTCAACCGGAATACCCGTCCAGCGCGACACGACAGCGGCTATGTCATCGGCGGTGACTTCCTCGCGCGTCATGGCGTTGGCGGTGGCGCCTTCGGCCTCGGCCAGCGCACGTTCCAGATCCGGGATGCGCCCATAGGTCAATTCACCGGCCCGGGCATAATCGCCGCCCCGCTGCGCCTGTTCAACCTCCAGCCGCGCGGCATCGAGCGATTCCTTGATCCTGGTCGCGGCCGCCAATTTGTCCTTTTCACCCTGCCAGCGCGCCGTCAGTTCGCGGCTTTGTTCCTCAAGATTGGCAAGTTCCTCACGCAGCGCCGTCAACCGGTCGCGCGACGCTGCATCGCTTTCGCGTTCCAGCGCAGCCGCTTCGATTTTCAACTGGATGATACGGCGATCGAGATTTTCGATCTCCTCGGGCTTTGATTCGACTTCCATCCGCAGTCGCGAAGCGGCTTCATCCATCAGATCAATGGCCTTGTCGGGCATGAAGCGATCGGCGATATAGCGGTTCGAAAGCGTCGCTGCGGCGACGATCGCGCTATCGGTGATGCGGATGCCATGGTGAAGTTCGTATTTCTCCTTCAGCCCCCGCAGGATCGAGATCGTGTCCTCCACCGTTGGCTCCCCGATCGTCACCGGCTGGAAACGCCGTTCGAGCGCCGCATCCTTTTCGACATATTTGCGATATTCGTTCAGCGTCGTCGCGCCGATGCAATGCAGTTCGCCGCGTGCCAGCGCCGGTTTCAACAGGTTCGATGCATCCATCGAGCCTTCTGACGCGCCAGCCCCGACCAAAGTGTGCATTTCATCGATAAACAGCACGACATCGCTGCCTTCGGCGCGCACTTCATCCAGAACGCCCTTCAGCCGTTCCTCGAATTCGCCGCGATATTTGGCACCGGCAATCAACGCCCCCATGTCCAGTGACATCAGCCTTTTGTCCTTCAGGCCATCGGGCACATCGCCATTGGCGATACGCAGCGCGAGGCCCTCGACCACCGCGGTCTTGCCGACGCCGGGTTCGCCGATCAGCACGGGGTTGTTCTTGGTGCGCCGCGCCAGAACCTGGATGGTGCGGCGGATTTCCTCGTCACGGCCGATGACCGGGTCAAGTTTGCCATCGCGCGCCGCTTGCGTCAGGTCACGCGCATATTTGTTGAGCGCATCGAACTGCGCCTCGGCACCGGCGCTGTCGGCGCTGCGGCCCTTCCGCACGCTTTCGATGGCCGTGTTCAGCGCCTGTGCGGTAACGCCCGCCGCCGCCAGCGCCTTGCCGGCTTCCGTCGTCGTCGCCAATGTCAGCGCCACCAGCAAGCGTTCAACCGGGACAAAACTGTCCTTTGCCCTGGTTGCAATGGCTTCGGCGCTATCGAGCACCCGAACGGTATCATTGTCCCAATTCAATTGCTGGGCGCCGCCGCCCGAGACCTGCGCGATCTTGGCAAGCGCCTGATCGGTCAATTGTGTTGCCGTCCGGGCATTGCCACCGGCGGCGTTGATGAGGCCTGCCGCCATGCCCTGATCATCTTCCAGCAGCGCTTTCAGCACATGTTCGGGGGCGACGCGCTGGTGATTGTTGCGGATGGCGACCGTCTGCGCCGATTGCAGAAAGCCCTTGGCGCGATCCGTGAATTTTTCGAGGTTCATCGGGCTTGTCTCCGTTTCGTCCCCGATATCGTGTTGCTTTGCAGCAACACAAGGGGCAGCGTTTGGCGAAGAGGCCCGCGGCGGCGGCTCGATTACACGCAAGGCGATGCGTCATCCCGGGCTTTACCCGGGATGACGCATCGGGTTCTACCCCGCTGCAATTCCCTTTATCGAGGCTGCGGCGTCGGCAGCGGCGCACCAGCCGGGCGGACGATGCCAGCGAGCACGGTGTTGATCAGCCTGGCATTGTCCCATTCCGGCGATTTTGGCGGGCCGTCCCCGGTGCGCAGCACGATGAGCTGTTGCGATGGCACGATATAGACGATCTGGTTGGAATTGCCGTCGAACATCACCACATCATCGGCGAGATAGGGTTCGGAATGCAGCACTTTGGGGCCGGGACGAGTGGCGTTGGCAAAGCCGCGCCGCTCCACATAGTGCCCGCCCAGCCATAGCCCGAGGCCATAATGCGGGTTTTGCGCCGTGCCGGTTTTCATCGCCGTGACATAGCCGGCCGGCAACAGCCGCTTGCCGTTCCAGATGCCATCTTTCAAGATCAGCATCGCCATGCGGGCAAAGCTTTGCGCCGGCAACAGCGCGCAGCAGCCGCTATGGGCAAGGCCGCCGCTGCGATTGATCCAGACTTTGCCGCCGGCGGCGCCGATGGGTTGCAACACTTCGGTCCCGATGAATTCGGCATAGCGCCGGCCGGTGGCGCGTTCGATGACGAGCGCCACAAGTTCCGCCGTCGCGTTGCTGTATTCATAAATGCTGCCCGGCGCATCGGTCAGCGGATAATCTTCGAGTATGATGCGCTCATGATAGGGGTGCAGATAGGCGCGGCTCCACAAATTCTGCGGTTCGTTGGATACACCTTGCGCCAGCAGCCCCGATCGCATGTCGAGAAGGTGCCGGATCAGCATGGCGCCCTGCGGCTTGCCCTGCCATTCGGTGATAAAATCGCTGACCGGCTGGTCGAGCGATTTGATCTTGCCGAGCGCGATGGCCCGGCCGATGGCGAGCGCGGTGATCGGCTTTGCCAGCGATTTCGAGACCAGCAACGTATTCGCATCGGCGCCGCCGAAATACTGCGCCGCCTCGACCTTGCCCTTGTGGATGACCATGAAGGCGCTGGATTTATTGGCCCCGGCATAGGCCGTCGCCGTTGCCAGCGCTTCCTTTGCGATTGTCGGCGTCTTGGCAACCGGCAAAGGCCCGGCCGTGCTGCCGGCAATTGTTTCCAACGGGTCATAGCGGCTGAGCTCGCCGCGGCCGCTGCTGGCGATATCCTGGAAGCGGGCGTTATAGACCGCTTCGACCTCGGCCGGATATTGGGCCGCCATCAACAATGGGGCCAGCAGCAACAAGGCATGGCGCATCTGGAACCTCTGACGTTGAGTGATTACCCTGCCGCATGGGAAATCCTGAACCAGCCCTGCCCGCCGGTCCATCCGCGCAGCGGATAAAGCCGCACGATCGCGCCGCGCCACCGATGTTTGCACCCTAGCATTTTAATGTGCTTGCCGTTCTGCGGTGAGCGAGGTGGCCGCGTTTTTCAAACCACGGCCCTGAATGTTGAAAAAGGCGGGGGGCATGACAGCAAAACGCTATTCGATCGGCAGCAGCATCGCCGGCTGGCTGGTGGCGATCACCTATTTTGCGCATCAGCAACTGACCGTGTTCCTGGCCCGCAGCGATCGTTTCGGGCCTTTGCGCGAAGACTATCGCGGCTGGCATTATCTGCTTGGCAGCCTGGTTTTCGCAGCGGTCATCTGGCGGCTCTGGCTTTGGCGGCGCGACGGCGATGTCGCCCCGGCGCGCGGTGTCACGGCGGCGGCGCATGTTTGGGGTCGCTGGCTGGCGTTGATCGCCTATTGCCTGATTTTGCTGGCGCCGTTCCTTGGCATATTATTTGCCTGGTCGGATGAACTGACCATCCATCTGGGGCCGTTCATCACCCTGCCGACACTGCTGCCGCGCAGCCGCCCGGTCTGGATGTTCACCGGCTATTTCCATTCCGGCCTTGGCTTCATGCTGCTGGTGCTGAGCATCACCTCGGTGCTGACGGTCGCCTGGAATCTGCTGCGCCATGGCCGCGGCATGTTCAGCGTGCTGCCGCCGGGGTTCGGGGCGCAGACGCTGGCCGGGATGGCATCGACCGTATATGCTTTTGCGACCTTCCGATCGCCCGAACCGGGGCCGCGCGCGCTGGCGATTTTCTTTGCGGTTTGCGCCATTGTCTGGGGCGTATCGGCGCTGATCCACCGCAACCGAGTGGCGGCGACGCCGGCCCGGCCGCTGGGGCCGCTGGCACGGATTGCGGCGCCGGTCCTCGCCTTTTCGCTGGTTGGCCTTGGCGCCTATGGCCCCCATGCGCTGTTCCGGGTGACGCCCTGGCCGATGGGTGAAACCGTGACGGCAGCCGCGGGCATAACCTCGCACGCCATGCCGCAAACGCCGGTGGCGATGACGGCTGAAACCGCGTTTGAAACAAAGGTGAAGGTGGAAACCTATAAATGGTGCCGTTTCTGTCACACCGTCGCCAAAAATGGCCCCCACCTCGTCGGCCCCAACCTATATGGTATTTTTGGCCAGCGCGCCGGTACTGTGCCCAATTTCACCTATACGACCGCGATGGCCGACGCCGGCCGCAAGGGGCTGCACTGGACGCCCGAACGCATCGCCTGGCTGATCGCCGATCCCCAAAAACATTTGCCGGGCACCTCGATGATCGTTTCATCCGGGCCCATCCCCGACCCCGCAGTGCAGGCGGCGGTGGTCAATATCCTCAGGCGCGAAACCATGGCGGATGCCCCGCGCGCGCCATGAACGATCCCGACGTTAGCGCACCCGCCGCAATGAAAACCGCACGCGTCGGTTGCGAAAATCGAGCGATAGCCGGCTGAAAGATTTCAACAGGTCGGAGCCAAGGAACAGCGCCGGGTCATTGCGCAGCCCGAACAGCCCGAACGGCGGCGCATCGGCAAAGGCAATCAGCACATTTTTAAGGACTATGCCGCCGATGCGGATTTCAGGCACAATCGCTGCATTGGCGACCAAAGTCTGACCGGTAACGCTGACCATGGTGATCTTTCGCATGGCGTCGGCCGTGCGACCGTTGAGAAAGCGCTGTTGCAACGCCAGATTGCCCAGCGTGATTTCAGACCCGGTGTCGATGACGGCGCTGACCCGGGTATTGCCAACGCTCGCCTGGGTCAGGATCAATTGCCCCTTGCGGCGCCGCGCCGTGACCACGATTTCGCCTTCCATGACCGTCGCCGGCGTGCGCGAATCCTGCACGGTGATGGTCTTGGCATCGAAATCGAGCAACAGCCGCTGGTCGGCGAGCGCATCGATCCCGATCAGGCCCTCGGCGCCAAGGTGGCGGGCCGACAGCGTCGGGGCGATGATCGCTTCGATAACCGAACTGCCGATCGCCAGCCGATCGAGAACGACCGTCGCGACCTCTGCCGATCCGGCCATGCCCTGCAGCTTGACTGTCCGGCCCGCCGGCAGCGCCAGCCGCGCGGCAAGATCAAGGCTGATCACCGATCGATCGGCACCGCTGTCGACCAGAAAACGAAATGGCCCCTGGTCATTGACCTTGACCTCGATGAACAGCCGGTTGTTGAGCTGCTCCGCATCGATCGCCGCGCCGCTGACTTCCAGGCTGTCGTCGATCGTCGCTGTGGGAATGAGCGGCGTCGCGACTGGCGCGGATTTGGGCACCGACGGTGTGGCCAGCGCCAGGGCCAACGCAACAACATGGGTAAAGCTCATGCACAGCGTGTTGCGCCCGGCGGCGGCGAACTGCAAGCCCGGGCTTGTTGCCCGCCACCTGACCGCTTACGCCATCCCCCATGTCGCCGTTCCTTTATGCCATGACGACCGCGACCGGCGTGGTTGCCATTGCGGAAATCGGTGACAAGACCCAGTTGCTGGCGATTGTTCTGGCGACACGCTTTCAAAAACCCTGGGCGGTGATCGGCGGCATGCTGGTGGCGACCCTTGCCAATCATGCGCTCGCTGCCTGGGCAGGGGTGGCGCTGGCCGAATGGTTCGAAGGGCCGGCCTTTCGCTATGCCGTCGCTGCGTCGTTCATTGCCCTGGGGGTGTGGACCATGATCCCCGACAAATTGGACAGTGAAACGGCCAAAGCCAGCGGCCATGGCGCGTTTTTAACGACGGCGATCAGCTTTTTTCTGGTGGAAATCGGCGACAAGACCCAGATCGCAACGATCGCCCTCGGGGCGCAGTTCCAGAATGTAGCGGCGGTGACCATCGGCACCACGCTCGGCATGATGCTGGCAAATGTGCCGGCGGTGTTTCTGGGGCACAAGCTTGTCGAACGCGTGCCGCTCCGCGTCGTCCACATCATCGCCGCGCTGATTTTCATCGGCCTGGGCCTGATCATGCTGGCTTTCACGGCCGGCTGGACGCGTTGAATATCCACACTGCGGTCAATCATCCCGGCACTGGCGGCAGGCACCGACCTTGGTGCATGATGCCATGATGGGTGCGATGCAACATCGGCTGTCGACCGGCCTGAAGGCTGCCTGGGGCGCTGGCTCCATCGGCACGGTCACGGTCTTGACGGTCAATTCGTTGCTGTTGCTGTTTTTCATGACAACGGTGCTGGGCCTGCCGCCGGCGCTGGCTGGCGGGCTGTTGTTTGCGGCAAAGCTCGTCGATGCCGTGGCGGCGCCGCTGCTCGGCAGCATCAGCGACGGCTGGCGCGGCCGCATGGGCCGGCGGGCGCCGTTCCTGCTTGCCGGGGCCTTTGTGTCGGCTGCGGGCGTGGCGCTGGTTTTCAATCCGCCCGCTGCCTTTGATACGATGCTGCCGGTGTGGATATTGGGCAGCCTTATCGTCATTGCGCTTGGCTATACGCTGTTCAACGTGCCCTATATGGCGATGCCGGCCGAAATGACCGATCTGCCCGCCGAACGCACCAGCATCATGTCGTGGCGGATCGCCTTTATCTCGATCGGCGGCCTCATCACCGGCCTTGCCCCACAGGTGGCGACCAAATTGGGGGGCGGCCGCACGGGCTTTGGCGGCGTCGGTCTGATCCTTGCCCTGGTTGTGCTGGCGGCGATGCTGGTGGCATTTCTGGCCAGCCGGCGAACGCGGCAAATGGCGGGCAGCGCCCAGGCCAGCGGTTTTCGGCGATTCGCTGTGGTTTATGAAAACAAGCCTTTCATGCTCATTTTATACGCCAAGATTTTTCAGCTTGTCGGCCTTGCCAGCCTGACCGCATCGATCCTGTTCCTGATGAAGAATGTGCTGCAACAGCCCGAATCGACCATCGGCCTCTATGTGACCTGTTCGACCGTTGCGACGATCCTGTTCATGCCGGTCTGGGTCCAGCTTGGAAAAATTTTTTCCAAGCGCAATCTTTATATCGCCACCTGCCTGTTGTTCACCTGCCTGACGGCAAGCTGGCTGTTGACGGATGCGTCGACCCCGTTGGCGCTGGTATTGGTGCGCGGGTTTCTGTCAGGGGTGTTTTCGGGTGGCCTGCTGTTGATGGGGCAATCCCTGCTGCCGGACGCTGTCGATGCCGATTGCAAACGCTCGGGTATCCGCCGCGAAGGCGTTTACGCCGGCGCCTATTCCTTTGTCGAAAAGGCTTCGATGGCACTGGGGCCGCTGATCATCGGGCTGATCTTGCAGGCGTTTCATTTTCAGCCGTCGCTGGGCAAGAATGTGCCGCAATCGGCGGAGGCATTGACCGGCATCTATATCGGCGTCGCCATTTTGCCGGGGCTGCTTTACGCGCTTTCGGTGATCCCGCTGCTGCTGTTCCGCCTGGAAGCGGAACCCGCTCCGGGCCTGATGCCGGCCGCCGCCGAATAAACAGGGGAGACAGCAAAAATGCCCGCCACCATGCGCCAGACCGGCCGCGCCGCCATGGATTTCATGATCGAATTGACGGGTGCCAGCCGGCCCCTGTCGGCGCGCTGGGGCGCCGAACTCACAGCGGCCGGCGTCACCGCCGACAGCCTGCCCGATGATGTGGATGCGAGTCATGATGTCGTCAAATCGGCGCTTGCCGGCTCCAACGCCTTTGCGATGACCAGCCTGATTACCGAATTCGCCAGCACCGAACATGGCCGGGTGGCGCGCGATGCCTATGACGAAATGGCCGATGTGCTGGCGCCGCGCTTTGCCGAGCTGGAGGCCCGGGGCCCGGCGCGGCTGACCATTCACAATGATTTCGTCGCCCCCGATTATTACCCCGGCGTCTGGTTCCACCGCACCACCGGCGGCTGGGATGGCCATGCCGAAATGGGCTTTGTACATTCGGAATATATCCACAAAACCTATGTGGCGCGCAATTTTGGCGGCGATATCTTTGCCCAGCGCCGCGCCGTGCTCGCCCGGCTGCCGCGCCAGGATTATCGCCGCATCTGCGAAATGGGCACGAGTTCGGGGCATTTCACCATCGCTTTGCAGGAGGTTTTCCCGACAGCGCAGATCACCGGCGTCGAACTGTCGATCCCGATGCTGAAAGAAGCCTTGCGCGTTGCCAATGCCAATGGCTGGGCCTGGGATCTGCACCAGCGCGCTGCCGAGGATACACATTTGCCGGGCGGCAGTTTCGATCTGGTGGCCAGCTATATCATCCTTCATGAAATGCCGGCGGCGGCGATCGCGGCCGCCTTTGCCGAAGCCTTTCGCCTGCTCGAACCCGGCGGCCAGATGTTGATGAGCGACGTCACCCCCTATCGGACCATGGACCGGATGGGCATCTGGCGCGCCGACTGGATGGCCAGGCGCGGCGGGGAACCCTATTGGCGTGAAGCTGCAACACTTGATTGGTCGGCCGCCGCTGCCGCCGCGGGCTTTGTCGATATCGACGAAGGCGGGCTGAACGGCGCCCTCTACCCCTGGGTCATCACTGCCAGCAAGCCGGCATGAGCGAGTTTGCGGCTGGCGCCGCAGCATCGCGCGTTGCCAAGCTTGAAACCATGTTGCGGCCCGACCAGATCGATAATCTGGGGGCTGCCGTGCTGGTGCTGGCGCGTGAGCTTTGGGTGGTAAAGGATCGCCAGCGCGTGCTGGAGGCATTGCTTGCCGAACACGGGGTCGTGCCACCCGGCGCGGTTGCCGATCACCAGCCCGGCCCCGAGCTCGCGGATGCGCTTTCGAACGAACGCACCCGTTACCTGCGGGCGCTGATGACCGCGCTGGCGCCGTCGGACGAAGGTTGACGGCGAAGTTGAGCGTTTCGCACCCTGGCAGCTAAGCGTGTTCAACGCCGTCGTCCCGGGCTTGACCAGGGATGATGGCTCAATACGATCGCTTTCGCCTCTAGATTACGCCCCGGGCCGATAATTCGGCGATATCATCAGGCGTCATTCCCAGGATTTCGCCATAAATCGCGTCATTGTCCTGCCCGACGGTCGCCGGCGCCACGCGGCGCACGCTGCCGGGGGTTTTTGACAGTTTCGGAAAGACGTTCTGCATCCGTAATGTCCCCCAGCGTTCGTGCGGCACATCGATGATGGCCTCACGCGCCTTGAAATGTGGATCATCGAGCATGTCCTGCGGCCGATAAAGTTTCCCTGCCGGCACGCCGTGTTCGATCATCAGCGCCTCCAGCGCAGCGATGGTCAGGGTCCGGGTCCAGTCGGCGATCAGGCGATCGAGTTCGAGCTGATTTTTGCCGCGCGCGATATGGCTGACATAGCGCGGGTCGCTGGCGAGGTCCGGCCTGCCCATTGCCGTGCACAGCCGCCCGAACACCGTATCCTGATTGGCGCCGATCAGATATTCGCCATCGAGGCAGGGATAGATGTTGGACGGCGCGATGCCCGGCAGCACCGAACCCGAGCGTTCCCGCACATAGCCCGAGGCGGCATATTCGGGGACCAGGCTTTCCATCACCTGCAGCACCGATTCATACAGCGATGAATCGACCACCTGACCTTCGCCGGTGCGGTCGCGGTGGCGCAGCGCCGCCAGCGCCCCCATGCAGCCATAGGTGGCGGCAAGGCTGTCGCCGATGGAAACACCCATCCGCGACGCCGGCCGGTCGGGATCACCGACGATGGCGCGCCAGCCGCCCATCGCTTCACCAATGCCGCCAAAGCCGGCGCGGCCAGCATAGGGCCCGGTCTGGCCATAGCCCGAGACGCGGACAATGATCAGGCCGGGGGTGTCGGCGTGCAGCACATCGGGCCCCATGCCCCATTTTTCGAGCGTGCCGGGGCGGAAATTTTCAATCAGGATATCGGCGGTGGCGATCAGCCGGCGGACCAGCGCCTGGCCATCGGCAACGCGCAGATCGGCGCTGACCGATTTCTTGTTGCGGGCAACGACTTCCCACCACAGCGGATCATCGCCCCGGCCCCAGACGCGCATCGGATCACCGCTGCCCGGCGGTTCGACCTTGATGATTTCAGCACCCATGTCACCAAGCAATTGCCCGCAGAATGGCCCGGCAATCAGCTGGCCCATTTCAACGACTCGCAGACCCTCCAATGGTCCCTTGTTATCAGCAAAGCTCATTCGGCGGCGACCGCATGGTGCCAGACCGGCGGTTTTGGCGCCGGCAGCCCGGTTTCGGCAAGGCAGGCGGCGCGCAGCATTTCGATATCGCCGCCGGTGTTGAACAGGTCGTTGGCGGGTTTGGGCACAGCCGCCATTTCGGCCCGCAAGGCGTTGGTGGCGCTCACATCGACGGCGCCATCGGCCGCCACCACGACGCCATAGGCGCGGGCACCGGCGACACTGACCAGCCCCTGCCGGATTTCGAGCGCGACCAGCGCTGCATCACGCTGCAACGGATCGCCCCAGCCGCCGCCCCCCCAGGTGATGAAATGCAGCACATCATCCGCCTCGACGGCGAGGCTGTCGAGCTTGTTGGCCACAATCGTCTGGCTGCCGTCGGGTTTTTCGAGGATCTTCCTCGCGCGGGTGCCAGGCTTGCCGCCATTGACGCCCCAGGGGTAAGTGAACCAGCGGTCGTCATGGATGCTGACGGTCCCGGCGGCAAGAAAGCGATAGCTCATATGGATGCCATTGCCGCCGCGATTAAGCCCGGCGCCGCCGGTATCGGCCAGCGCCTCATAGCGTTCGATGCGCAGCGGGAAATAGCGTTCGAGGAACTCGTTCGGCACATTGGTAAAGCCCGGCCACAGGCTGTGACCATCGGGGCCATCGCCAAAGGGTTTCCCCGGAATACCGCCAAACCCGATCTGGAAAAGCTGGAACCATTCGCCGTTTTTGCCCGGGCGATTGTCGCGGCCGGAATACATCAGATGCGGCGAGGATGAAAAACCGGCGGCGCATAAAAATTCCGGTGTGCGCTGCCCCAACAGCCCGCCGAGAATATCAAAGATACGGCCCAATGCATGGGTACGGCCCGACAGCGCGGCGGGATAATTCGGCTTCAGCAATGATCCTTGCGGAATCCTGACCTCGATCAGGTCGTAAAAACCATCGTTGAACATGATCTGCGGGTCAAAGACCATGATCATGTAAATGCCGAAAAACATCTTGAACATGTTTTCGTTCAAATAGAAATTGATCGAAGCATCGGATTGCGGGTCGGTGCCGGCGAAATCCAGCACGACCTTGTCGCCCACCCGCTGCATCGTGCAGGTGATTTTATAGGGGCCAAAACCAACGCCATCATCGCAGATATAATCGCTGAAACTGACAGCATCGATCGATACCGATGTGGCGATCAACGCCTTCATGGCGCGGTGGTTGCGGGCCAGCAGATCGTCCATTGCCGCGACAACCACATCATCGCCAAAACGCGCGCACATTTCCTCGACCCGGCGGGCAGCGACCCGGCAGGCGGCGACCAGGGCGTTCAGATCGGCGGCGCACCAGTCGGGCTTGCGCGTCTGGTGCATGATCAGCTTGATCAGGTCTTCGTTATAGACGCCCTTGCTGTAGATCTTGACCGGCGGGATGCGCACGCCCTCTTCAAAAATGGCCCGGGCGTCGATCGGCATCGATCCTGCAACCTTGCCGCCGATATCGCTTTGATGGCCGAACATTGCCGTCCAGGCGACCAGCCGCCCGCCGCGATAGACCGGCAGCAGCACCAGCCAGTCGTTGGAATGGCTGATGGCGCCTTCGCAGCTGTAGGGATCGCTGAGCAGGATCATGTCGCCTTCTTCGATCGTCCCCGAAAAACCGCGCAGGAACCCGTCGATAAAGCTGCCGAACTGGCCGACGATCATCTTGCCGGCCGGATTGGCGATCAGTGGAAAGGCATCGCCCTGTTCGCGGATGCCGGGCGACATGGCGGTGCGCACCAGCGTTGCATCCATTTCGATGCGCGCGTTGCGCAACGCATTTTCAACGATGTCGAGGGTGACCGGGTCGATTTTCACCGCCGCAAAGGCAGCCGGACTGGTTTCGATGATCTGGGCGGGCATGCGCGTTTTCCCTCAGGCCGGTGTGATCAAAAGATTGCCGAAATCATCGACCAGCGCCTGATGGCCAAGCTGGATGAGGGTCGTTGAATCCATTTCGGTGACGATCGCGGGGCCTGGCACGATATCGCCGGCACGCAGTTTTGAGCGGTCATAGATGCTGCCGGCGCGCATGCCGCCGTCCATCCACATCTCATGATCGCGCAATTTTGCTGCAATCGGTGAACCATCGCCCCGGGCAATGCGCTCGGCCGCGACATTGGCCGCCTTGCCCAGCGCCACAACCCGGATGTTGACCAGTTCCTGCGGCACCGACAGGTTGAAGGTGAACAGGCGTTTGTGCTCGGCATCGAAACGCGCCGTCAGATCGGCGATGTCGCTGCCCGCCGGCACCGGCAGCGGCACTTCAAAGGCCTGGCCGGCGTAGCGGACATCGATTTCAAAACGCAATTCCTGGTCGGCGGCGGGCACGCCTTCGGCTTCCAGTTCCGCCGTCACCTGGGCGGCAAGGTCAGCGATCACCGCGGTCACTTCGGCATCGCCGGTTTGCGTCACCAGCCTGTTGAAACTGCGCTGGGCATCGACCCGCAATCGCGTCGTCGCATCGCCATAGGCACAGAGCACGCCGGGCGATGGCGGGATGATCACCGGCCATGATCCCATCAGCACGCCCATGGCATTGCCGTGCAGCGGCCCCGCGCCGCCAAAAGCCATCAGCGCAAAATCGCGTGGATCATAGCCCTGGCTGATCGATACCAGGCGCAGCGCGCCATACATCGTCTCATTGACGATGGCGATGATACCGGCGGCAGCCGCCATCAGCGACAGGCCCAGCGCGTCGGCGACGGTCTGGACGCTGGCCCGCGCCGCCTCGCGATCGAGCTTGAAACTGCCGCCAAGCAGGTTTTCAGGCAGATAGCCAAGGACGACATTGGCATCGGTAACGGTCGGCAATACGCCGCCACGGCCATAGGCGGCAGGGCCCGGCACGGCGCCGGCAGATTGTGGGCCGACGCGCAGCGCCTTTGTCAATTCCGGCACCGAGGCGATGGAGCCGCCGCCTGCGCCAACCGTTTTGACATCGAGCGATGATGCCCGCACGGTCAGATGACCAACGCTGGTTTCACGCCGCAGGCGCGGCTGATAGGCCTCGATCAACGCGACATCGGTCGAGGTACCGCCCATATCGAGGGTCAGCACATTGGCATGGCCGCTGTTCCTGGCGATCCAGACAGCGCCCGCTACCCCGCCGGCAGGGCCGGACATGAGCAGATTGACCGGCGCGTTGCGTGATTTTTCGGCCGACATCAGCCCGCCGTCGGAGCGGAGCAGGCTGAGCTTTGCCGGCGTCCCCCAATTTGCCAGTTCGCGTTCCAGATTGCCGACATAGCGTGACACTGTCGGGCGGACGGCGCTGTTCGCAACGGTCGTCAGTGCCCGCTCATATTCCTGCATTTCGGGCAGGATATCGGCCGAAATGCTGACCGGAATGCCGGGCATTTCCTCGGCGCAGATTTCAGCGACGCGGCGTTCATGGGCGTCGTTCATATAGGAATTGATGAGGCAGACGGTGATCGCCTCGACTTTTTCGGTCGCCAATTGTTTCAGGTTCAGCCGCAGTTGCGCTTCATCCAAAGGCCGCACGATGACGCCATCGGCGCCGATCCGCCCCGGCGCTTCGATGGTTGCCTCCAGCGGCGCCATCGGCTCGGGCTTTGGCCAGACAATCCAGGCGGCGAGGCCGCCGGGCACCAGGCTGCGGGCGATCTGCAGGATATGGCGATAGCCTTCGGTGACAATCAGACCGACCCGGGCGATCTTGTGCTCCAGCACGGCATTTGTCGCAACGGTCGTGCCGTGCAGAAACAGCGCCAGTGCATCGGGGCTGATCCCGGCCTTGGCGCAAAGCTGTTTGGCACCGGCGATGACCGCCACCGACTGGTCATGCGGCGTCGATGGCACCTTGTCACGAAAAGTGTGGCCGGTTGCTTCATCGATGATCAGCAGGTCGGTAAAGGTGCCGCCGACATCGACGCCCAGACGATAGCTCAATTGACCCGCTCCCCCTTGATGATGAAATCGCCGGCCTTGCCGACGCGGCTGGGCAATGCCCGGCCCATGATCGTCGCGAACCAGCGGTTGGCGGCGACGGCATCGTCAAGATCGATACCCGTTGCAACGCCCGACCGCGTGAACAGATAGACGAGTTCCTCGGTGCCGACATTCCCTGCGGCGCCCGGCGCGAACGGGCAGCCGCCAAGACCCCCGAGCGCTGAATCAAAAATTCGGCAGCCGGCCTGATAGCCCGCCCAGGCATTGGCAGGGGCGAGGCCGCGCGTGTCGTGCAGGTGAAGGCGGACCGGCACGCCGGCGATCCTGGCCATCACCGCACCGGTCAAGTCGCCGACCTGCGACGGCACCCCGACGCCGATCGTATCGGCGAGCGCAATTTCCGCGGCCCCTGCATCGACCATCCGGGCGGCGAGATCGATGACCCTTTCCGCCGGCACATGGCCTTCATAGGGACAGCCAAAAGCGGCTGAAATGGTAACCTGGGCATATAGCCCGGCGGCCTTTGCCTTGGCCAGCATGGCGCGGTTGGCAATAATACCTTCGGCCATCGTCTGGCCCTGGTTGATGATGCCGAACTGGTCGCTGGCGACGATGACGCAACCGGCTTCATCGAGCCCGCGCCCGGCCGCCTCCGTGCTGGCAATGGCGCGATCGACGCCGCGTTCGTTGAGGCAAAGCCCGATAAACCGCACGCCGGGCGCATCGGGCAGGCCAGCAACAACGCCTTCGGCATCGGCCATCTGCGGCACCCGGCGCGGATTGACAAAACTCGCCACCTCGACGCGCGTCGCGCCCATGGCGATCAGGCGGTTGATCAAGGCCAGTTTGTCGGCGGTTTCAACGAATCCCGCCTCATTCTGCAGGCCATCCCGGGGGGAAACTTCAACGATCTGGATGGGGTCAGGCGTCATGCCAATTTGTATACAATTGCCCATCCAGCCTGTATAGGGCCGGTCAAGCGATTTGGTCGCAGGGCGGAGGATGGGACAGCAGATGACAGCGCGGGAGATGACAGCGCGGGCGGTGGATGATCTGGGCAGCGATTATGCGGCCGCCGGCTTTGGCGGCGCGCTGGCGCCCGGCAGCCGGCCGATATTATTGTTGATCGATTTCGCCCGCGCCTATTTCGACCCGGAGTCGCCGCTTTACGCCGGGGTCGAAATGGCCCGGGCCAGCGCCGCCCGGTTGCACGCCGCCGCGCGAACCGCCAACATCCCGTGCATTTTCACCCGGGTCGAATATTCCGCCGACGGCCATGAAGGCGGCATATTCTATAAAAAGATCGCCGCGCTGAAATGCTTTGAAATCGGCAATCCATTGGGCGATTTCACCCCCGAACTGGCGCCGCAGCCGGGCGATGAAGTGATCACCAAATATTTTCCCAGCGCGTTTTTCGGCACGGGTCTTGCCGAGCGCCTGCACGCGGCCGGCATCGACACGATCATCATCACCGGCCTGTCGACCTCCGGCTGCGTCCGCGCCTCGGCCGTTGATGCGCTGTGCCACGGCTTTATCCCGCTGGTCGTCGTCGATGCGGTCGGCGATCGCGATGCCGGCGTGCATGCCGCGAACCTGTTCGACCTTGGCGCCAAAACGGCGACGCTGGTCAACGAAGCGCAGATGGGCGCCTATCTGGAGACGGTTCGGCGCTAGGGTCGATTTGACGACGACAGCGTTTACCGCGTCATCCCGGGATTGACCCGGGATTGACCCGGGATGACGGCGCAAGCTGAGCGCAGGCTTGGGTTTTAGCCGAAACCGGCCTCAGGCTGCGACATGCACCGGGCTGGCCGCGCGCCGCCGCACGGTCACACCGACGAGGCCAAAGCCGAACAGCAGCATCGCCCAGCTTGCCGGTTCAGGCACAGCGCCGACAGTGCCAGCTACCGACGCCAGAATCTGGTTGCCCGTTGCACTGACATTTTGGGTGTGCGGATCAGAAAAACTGCCGGGAACGACAGTTTTTCCGAGGAGGCAATCAAAGCCCTGGCCCTGCGAGGCGTTGCACCAATAATGTTCGCCGGAGTAAAAAGATTGTTGAAAACCCAGATAGCCCCCGTCGGTACCGTCAAAGTTGAAATAGATATTGAGGGCATCGGCTGTCGTGTCGGCATTGCCGGCGTTTGGATTGAACGGATCGGAGATATTGCCGACCAGCACGCCGCTGTTACCATTGGTCAAGGCATAGGTGGCGCCGCCACTGCCGGTCAGCAACAGGTTCCAGGCGGTGAAATCGCCGGTTGTCAAAGTGCCAATCGTGCCGTTCGTCGTGATCGTGCCGGTCACCCCGCCAACGCCGATGCTTTGATTGACGGTGTAGGTGATATTGGCGGCCACCACCGGCGATGCCAAAAATGCGCATGACATAGCCAGCGCAGCCAACAGATTGGATTTAAGCATGGAACACCCCTTTCAATAGCGCCGAGAAATTTCGGAAAAAAACGATTAACAGCCCCGACCAAGCAGGCGCCGGGCCGTTGCATCGTCTATGCTAACCAATCCTTCATCATGACAACGGACGTATCAGGACACCGGACGGACAAATGCGGACAAGCGTCGCAATTCAAGTGATTAGAGCCAATATCCAGCGCAATCCGGGGCTAGCCGATCTCGAAAATCCGGTAGATTGGCCCTGTCGGCGTCTGTTCACCGACGCCGACCGCCAGCACATCGTTCAGCCAGCGATAGCGATCATCGCCGCATTCAAATCTGGCGATGATCTGCAAGGCATAGTCCGTCGTTGCCAACTGCTCGCCCCGGCGGAAGCGCGCCATCGCATCGCCTTGGCCACGCATTGATCCCTGATAGGTCAGATAGGCAATGGCGCCATCATCGGTGGTCAGCGTCAACCGCACATCGATGGAAAGATTGCCGTCGGCGCGGGCGATGAACCAGTCATGGCCCGGTGCGACGCTGCCTGAAAGGCGTGGGCCTGTGAATCGCCCGCCCAACACCGGCGCAATGCCGCGCTGGCCAGCGGCGACGGCGCCAACACGGACGACAGCGGCAAAATCGACAGCGAGCGCCAGCGTCGTCAGATGGCGGTGTGGAAGGCTGTCCATTGCCAGCGCGCTAGCATAGAGGCAGGCTGGCGCAAAGCGCAGGGAACTACGCGCCAGCGTCATCGGGGAAGGTCAGCATGGATATCATCGCGCGACGGCCGGGGCCATCGGTGCAGGA
>JBBRIC010000048.1:0-18487 GCA_038221665.1 Sphingomonadales bacterium | reverse complement strand
ACGACACTGGGCCGTCAGGAACTGGCCGGTGAAATCGTCGACGATCTGGTCGGCGCCTTGTGGAACCGGCCGCTGATCGAGCGGCAACGTTGTCTTGCCCTGCCGGGAATCACCCGCGTCGTCATCGGCGTCGATCCGCCGGCGGGGGGTCATGACGGTGTCTGCGGGATTGTCGTCGTCGGTCTTGGCGACGATGGCCATGGCTATGTGCTTGCCGATGCCAGTGTCGGCGGGGTGCGGCCCGAAGGCTGGGCGCGGTCTGTGGTGGCCGCGGCCGACCAATGGCGCGCCGATCGCATCATCGCCGAGATCAACAATGGCGGCGATATGGTGACAGCCTTGCTGAAATCCGTCGATTCGAACCTGCCCGTGCAACCGGTGCGGGCGGCACGCGGCAAGGTCGCCCGCGCCGAGCCGATCGCCAGCCTATATGGTGAGGGCCGGGTGTTTCACGCCGGCGCATTTCCGGCGCTGGAGGATCAGCTTTGCGGGCTGTTGCTGAGCGGCGTTTATGCAGGGCCAGGCCGATCGCCCGATCATGCCGATGCGCTGGTTTGGGCATTATGGGGCCTGATGCTGGGTGACAAGGCGGCGCCGCCGACGGTGCGCGGGCTTTGACCGGCCACAGGTTCAAAATCGCGTCTTTGAAATACTGCATTTCCAGCTGGCGGCCACCGCTCCGGCCGGCGGCACTTCCTGTCCCTTTTTCACCAGGAGACCCCAATGAATCTCGCTTTCTGGCGAACCAAATCAGCTGTCGGTCCGACCCGGATTCCGAGTTGGGCAACACCGCTGACCCGGCAGGAATCGCCCCGCAGCTATGAATCGCGGGTGCGCGATGCCTATCTCGGCAATCCGATTGCGGCCCGGGCCATCCGCCTCATCAGCGAAGGCGCCGGCGGCGCGCCTTTGGTGTCCAACCCGCCTGGCCATCCGGCCTTGCAGTTGCTGCTGAGCACCGGTTTTGGCGCCTCGGGGCCTGGCTTGCTCGAAGTGCTGGCGGCGCAATTGTTGCTGCACGGCAATGCCTATGTCGAGGCCGCGATTGGCCCCGACGGCCTGCCGGCTGCGCTGTTTGCGCTCCGCCCCGAGCGGGTCACTGTCGAGGCGGATTCGCGTGGCTGGCCGGTTGGTTATCTGTACCGGGCTGGTGATGCCACTACACGCTATCCGGCCGAAACCATCGGCGATCGGGCCGGTTTGCTGCACATCCGGGATTTTCACCCGCTCGACGATCACTATGGGGCGGGGTGCCTCGCGGCGGCTTCGGGCGCTGTCGATGTGCACAATGCTGCGGCGGTCTGGAACCGGGCCTTGCTGGCCAATGCCGCGCGACCGTCGGGGGCGCTGGTGTACCAGCCAGGTGATGGATCAACGCTGTCTCCGGATCAATTCGATCGCCTGAAGGCCGAAATGGAGGCGGGTTTTGCCGGCGCCAGCAATGCCGGCCGGCCGATGCTGCTGGAAGGCGGGCTGAGCTGGCAGGCGATGAGCCTGACGCCGGCCGAGATGGATTTTGCCCGGGCGCGCGACACTGCGGCGCGGGAAATCGCCCTGGCGCTGGGCGTGCCGCCGCTGCTTCTGGGCCTGCCCGGCGATGCCACCTATGCCAATTACAAGGAAGCCAATGTCGCGCTGTGGCGGTTGACGCTGCTGCCGATGACGGCGCGGATTTTGTCGGCGCTGTCGGCGCATCTGCAAAACTGGTGGCCGGGGCTGGAAATCAGTGTCGACCGCGATGCCGTGCCGGCCCTGTCCGATGATCGGGAGCGATTGTGGGCGCAGGTTTCGGCGGCAAGCTTTCTCACCGATATGGAGAAACGCGCCTTGCTCGGGCTGGCGTTCGGGCGATGAGCGCCGTGCTGGAAGAACTCGTGGCGCAGGCCGAGGCGCAAGGCGCCGCGCGGGTGACGCTGCGGGCCATGGTCGAGGAGGCCAGCGAGGTCGGTGCCGAGCGGGCGCTGCGCAGCCTTGGCCTGATGGACGAACGCGCTGGCTCTGACATCAGTGAGCTTCGGCAACTGATCCAGGGCTGGCGGGATGCCAAGAAATCCGCCGTTTCCGCCGTCATCGGCTGGGTGGTGCGCAGCGTCGTGGCGCTGCTGCTGCTCGGCCTCGCCTTCAAACTCGGGCTGTTGCAGGGCGGGGGGATAAAATCATGAACGATCTGCGGATTGCGGGCTACGCCAGCGTTTTCGGGGTGCCCGACAGTGGCGGCGATATCGTCATGCCCGGGGCCTTTCGCGACAGTGGCAAGCCCGTCCCGCTGCTTTGGCAGCATGATGCGCGCGAACCATTGGGGTTTGTCGAATCGATGCGCGAAGACAGCAAGGGCTTGCGCATCATCGCCCGGGTGGTGGCCAGCGGTCGCGGCGAACAGGTGGTGCAGTTGCTGCGCGCCGGCGCCATCGACGGGCTGTCCTTTGGTTATCGCGTCAAATCGGCTCGACCCGACCGGTTGCGCGGCCTGCGCAGCCTGGAACGGCTCGACCTGATCGAGGTGTCACTGGTGACTTTTCCGATGCAGCCGCTGGCGCGCGTGCTGGGTGTTTCAATGGTGAAAGAAGGAGACGATGCATGACGTATGAGACCAAAGCCGACACGCTGGAGCAGGTTTTCGACGCCGCGGCGCCGGCAACCGAGCTTTCGACGATCCGCGCCGAAATGGCCCGGCTAACCAATCTGGTGGTGCAACGTGGTGTTGCGCGGCCGGCGCTGGAGGGTGCAAAGGCCGATGCCCAGGCCACTGACTATCTGCGCAAGGGCGATCTTGTCGGTGGCGAAGTGAAGGCCGCCAGCATTGCCGCACCGGCCAAGGGCGGGGTATCGCTGCCGACCGAGATCGACGCTGTCATCGATCGCATCCTGCAGGCGCAATCGCCGATCCGCGCCATTGCCAATGTCGTTGACATCGGTTCGGCAAACTATCGCAAGCTGATCACCACCAGCGGCGTGATTTCCGGCTGGGTCAGTGAAACCGCCGGCCGGCCCGAAACCGATACGCCGGATTTTGCCGAAATCGCACCACCGATGGGCGAGCTGTACGCCAATCCCGCCGCAACCCAGGCGATGCTCGATGATGCCATGTTCAACGTCGAAGCCTGGCTGGGCGAAGAAATCGGCCGCGAATTTGCCCGCGCCGAAGGCATTGCCTTTGTCGGTGGCAATGGTGTCAACCGGCCACGCGGTTTCCTCGCCGCGCCGAACAGCGCCGCCGATGACGGATCGCGCCCTTTTGGCACGCTCCAGTTCATTACATCGGGTGCCGCCGGGGCCTTTGCCGCCAGCAATCCGCAGGATCGGCTGATCGATCTGGTGCACGCCGTTGGCGCGGCGTACCGCCAGGGCGCGGTCTTTGTGATGAACGCCAGCACGCTCGCCCGGGTCAGGAAGATGAAGGACAGCACCGGCAATTTCCTGTGGGCACCCTCGCTGTCGGCCGATCAACCCGCGACGTTGCTGGGCTATCCGGTCATCGAGGTCGCGGCCATGCCCGATGTTGCCGTCGACAGCCTGTCGATTGCCTTTGGGAATTTCCGGGCGGGCTATCTGATTGCCCAGCGGCCGGAAACCGTCGTGTTGCGCGATCCTTTCTCCAACAAGCCCTTTGTGCATTTTTATGCAACCAAACGGGTTGGCGGGACGGTTGTCGACAGCCGCGCCATCAAGCTGATGAAGTTCAACATCTGATGCATGCGATGCCGGCGGGCAATCCCGCCGGCATCGTCATCGGTGCTGTTTTCCGGTCTGGTCTGAGGAAATTCCATGGCAATCATTGCGGCTTCGATCGAAGCCAATGGCTGGGTGCTGCGGCTGACCATAACGGGCAGCCTTGGCAGCTTTGCCAGCTATGCGCTGACGCCCGATGCGACCCCCAAGGTCGTGCTGGCATCGAGCCATCCGGGCTTTGTGCCATCGGCTGGCCAGGCGATTTCAGCCAATCTGGCGCGGACGCTTTTTGCAACGATTCCCGTGCGAAAGCCGGTAAATCTGCTGTCGCCGACAGTCAAGGTCGTCGATGAGACGGATTTGGGCGGTGGCCAGATCCGCGTGCGGCTGGCCCTGACCGAACATGTTTATGCAACCGATACGGGCCTTGGCCTGACGGTGCTTGCCGGCTGGCGCAGTGGTGAACCGGCGGCCAGCAACATTACGGTGACCAATGGCTCGACAATCGTCGCGCCGATTCCGATCATGCGCTGGGCGCTGGTGCCCTATGACGTTACATCGGGCAGTTTCCGGCTGTCACTGATCGTCGTTTCACATCATCCGGTCGGTTTTCAACCTGTCGCAGGCGTCAGGTTTTCGGTTACCGATGGCACGACTGTCAAAACCCAATGGGTTACAGCCTTGGCGACCGACAACAGCCTTGGCGATAATTTGCGCTGTTATACGACCATCATCGATCCAGCGACGGCAACGGCGCTGACGGGCGGCCTGTTGCGCTGCGATGCGCAAGTCTATCCCTGGCTCGGCGCGGTCCGCACGACCGATCCGGCCGGTACAAGGTCGATGTCGAACATTCGCCTCGATGGCTATGGCACGCCGGCCCAATCGCCTTTTGTCATCGGCTATGATCCGGCCGGCACGCGCTATGGCGCGATGTGGGCCTATGTCGATCCCGTCAACGGCAGCACCACCGCCAGCGCAGCGATGATCGCAACCAGCCAGGCCGGTGCCATCGCCGTAGCGGCGGCGTCGCGGCCGCGCGATGTGGGGACGGCGGTGCAGGCCGGCTATCTTTCCAACCGCACGCTGGCGGCTGCCAATGGCCAGGCGGCGCAGACGCGATCGGTGGACGGGCTCAAGATCATGCTGGCGCCCGGCACCCATATCGGCTGTGGCCCCACGGCGATTACCAGCGGCATCGCGACGGCGGAAATTCCGGTGTTCGTCATCGGCGATCCGACCAGTGCCGATCCGCGCAACACCAGCATCTGGCAGGCATCGTCGACAACCACCCAGCGGCTGACCCGGCTGCGCATCGCCAATCTGACCCTGGAGGTTGGCGGCGCAGGCTATGGCAACGCCAATTATATCGGCATCGATAATGTCACCATTCGGGGCCGGGCCGGGCAGGAAACCAACAGCACCGGCTATTTCACCAATACCTTGCCGGCAGCGGGCTACTGGTCGCTGTCGGTCACGCGGTCGCGGCAGTGGCGGCATGCGGCGGGGCTGAACCTGCGCATCGGCCTGTTCCGCGGCAATGAACACAGCCAGACCGCCCAGGGCCTGTGTTTCGTGCGCAACCGTTTCATCAGCACGAGCGAAGACGGATTTTCGGTATCCAATCGCAATTGTCACACCGTCTGGGCGCTGACCACCGAACTGGGTGCCGTCGAGGATCTGGTGACTGGCTGGAACGACATGCGGTCCGTTGGGGGTCGCGCCATCAGTTATGCGGTCCGTTGGGGGTCGCGCCATCAGTTATGCGACCGCGCCGGCGGCGCTGGCGGGCACCCCCAACCCGAGCGTGCGCCGGCACGCCGTCATCGGCAATATCGTCGAGCGGATCGGCAATGATCCACAGCCGCTCTGGTCGATCGGCGAAGATACGTCGGCGACGATGAGCTATAATATCATCGAGGCCAATACCACCGTCGGCGATCGCACCAACACATTTTACAGCGATCCCGTGCCCACCACGCTAGCGGAAACCGACAGCCTGTTGAACCAGGCCTTTGTCAATCGCATCGCCAACAATGCTCTGGACTTGTTGCCGTCAAAACATGACATGTTCGCCGATCCGACGACGCAATCGGTGCGCGCGGCAGCCGGGGTGAGCAACCCCACCGGTTATCGCCCGCAGATGATCGAAGCCTGGTCGATGATCCATGGCGTTGGCCATGAAAGCAATTTCGACGCCGGGCGCGCCGGTATCACCAGCTATGCGCTGGAATATGCCGGGCTGCGCACGACCCAGAATCTGCTGCCGGTCAGCGCCGGATTTGTCAGCGATCGATCGCTGCTGGGCAGCGGGGTTGGCGGCGGCGATTATCGCCCGCTGGCCGGGTCGCCGCTGCTCAACCGGGTGCTGCGCGGCAATAGCGATGTGGATTTTTCAGGGCTTGCGCGGATATCGCCGTCGGTGGCGGGGGCGCTGCAATCGGCCAATGTTGCGCTGCTGCCGGCAGGCACGCTGGCTGCAACGCGCAGCGGGCAACCGGGCCTCGGCATCGCGTTTCAACTGGCGACGGCGGGCGGCCGGATCGCCCATCGGGCCGGGCCGGCGCCGCTTGCCTGGGCAACGCTGCTGGCCCCGGCAGCGGCTGCTGTTCGATCATCGGATAGTGGCACGATGCTGGCGCTGGTGATCGGCCTGTCACCGTCGAACGCGCTGTTGGCGCAGGGCGCCGCTGAGGGCCGGGTGACCGTCAACGCCGCGGCATTGATCGGCCCCGGCAACAGCATGTTGGTGCTGCGATCGCTTGCGCCACTGCTGCTCGATGCCGTCGGACGTTCGGCCGTGACGCTCGACATTACCGCGGACATCCGCACGCTTTTCATCATCAACCCCTGACACGGAGATCAACCATGGCAAAATTTGCAAGCAATGATGTGCTCGATGGCAGCCTCAATCTCGTCCGCGCCGCAACCCGTCTGGTCGCCGTCAATGGCCAGCCCGCCAGCTATGCCGCCGCCGACAGCGGCAGGCTGGCCGAAGCGGCGCTGGCTGGGGCGGATTTCGGCCTGGCGGCAGGCGACATCTCGGGCAGGAAGGTCAGCGTTGCCGCAAAATCGGGGCTGTCGGTGATCGCCGCTGGTACGGCCGATCATATTGCCCTCCACGATGCCGCCACATCGCGGCTGCTTTATGTCACCACCTGCCCGCCCCAGGCGCTGGTCAGTGGCGGCACCGTCAGCATTGCCGGCTGGAGCATCGAGATCGGCGCGCCCGTCTGAGACCCGGCAATCCCGTCCCAGACGACAGCCGCCAACCGGCGGAGAAAGGCTTATGATGGCCATCTTTTTAAAAGATCCGGCCGCCCGCGTCGATTATGCCATCGATTGGTCGGCAGGGTATCTGAACGGCCAGACGATCGCGGGATCAACCTGGGATATCGCCCCGGCAACGCCCGACGGAATCAACATTTCCATCAGCCGTTTTGAACCGGGCCGGTCAATTGCCCTGCTGGAAGGCGGCCAGCGCGGCGAAGTCTATCGCATCACCAACCGGGTGATACTTTCCGACGGCCGCAGTGATGAACGCACGCTTTTGGTGCGCGTGGAGGACCGGTGATGGGTGTTGATCTTGGACCGCTGATCGTCAGCCTGGCTGAATGCAAGGCCTATCTGCGCATCGAACATGATGACGAGGATGCCATGCTGGCCGGCCTCGTGCGCACGGCTGCGGCGCTGTGCGAGGCCTTTACCGGGCAATGGCTGCTATCACGCCCGGGCGTACAGGCGCTGGCCCGGCATGGCGACTGGCAACGCATCAGCGTCAAGACGGTATCGGCGATAACGGCGGTGGCGGTCGCAGGCCTGCCGCTCCCCGTCAGCGACTATGCCATCGATATCGATGCGTCGGGCGTCGGCTGGGTGCGTTTGCAGCGCAGCATCGATGCTGTGGCCCCGATTGTCAGTTTTCGGGCTGGCCTTGCCGATGATTGGAACGGCGTTCCAGAACCGCTGCGCCAGGGCATCATCCGGCTGGTCGGGCATTTTTATACCCATCGTGATGCCGCCGATGCAGGGGCGCCGCCGGCAGCGGTTGCCGCGATGTGGCGGCCCTGGCGGCTGTTGCGGCTGGCCTGAACACCCGACGATCCTTCACAGAAAAAGGCAGGATAATGGCGGATGAATTTTCCGGCGCGCTGAACCAGCGCGTCGCGATCGAGACATGGGCCGAGCAGCGCGATGATACCGGCAGCGATGTCGGCCATTGGCAGTTGCTTGGCAGTAGCTGGGCGGCGCTGGAACCCGATGGCGCCGGTGGCCCGGCAGCGGAGGCCCGGCGCGCGCACAGGCGCTGGCGGGTGACGCTGCGCCGCAATCAGCCCATCGGGCTGACATCGCGCCTGATCTGGCAGGGGCAGGCGCTGGCCGTCCTCGCCGTTGAAAGCGACCCGCGTCAGCCGGACCGGGTGGTGCTGCGTTGCGAAGCCCGTTCGGCATGATCGGCGACACCAGCCTTGTCGCCGTGGCAGCCGCGGGCGAGCGTCTGGCGGCGGCAGCGGTGACGTCGGCGACCGAACGCCTGGCCGGCCAGATTGCAGCGGACCATGACGATATCGCGCTGGCGGTTAGCGTCGACAGCATAATCCTGACCGCGCCTGGCCTTGGGGCGCGCGTCTATGGCACCCGCCAGCGCGACCGCGACCCGCGCTTGGCCAGCCTGTTGATGGGAGGAACGCCATGAGCGCCAGTCTCGCCTTGCAAAAGCTGCTGGTTACAGCGCTGGCCGATGTGCCCGGCATCACTGGCGTCTATGATGGCCCGCCCGCCGAAGCCGTGTCGCCCTATCTGGTCGTCGGCAGCGATCTTGTCATCGATTGGGGCACCAAGACCGATATCGGCCATGAGCATCGCATCGCCGTCAATGTCTGGCACGAAGGACCCGGGGCGAGCGTGGCAAAACAATTGCTGGGCAGGGTTGAAAACCGGCTGCGCAATCTGTCGGGCAGCCGCGACGGCCATCGTGTTGCGCTGGTGCGGTTGCAACGCTCGCTGGTGCTGACCGCTGCCGAAGGCTGGAGCCAGGGCATCATCGAAATGCGCGTCACAACGACAGAAATATAACCAGAGAGGATATGCAATGGCAATCGAAAAAGGCAGCGCCTTCCTGTTGAAAATCGGTGACGGCGCCATGCCCCCGGCCTTTACGACCGTAGCTGGCCTGCGCACCACGCAGATGGCGATCAACACCGAAACCGTCATTGTCACCAACCAGGGATCGGGCGGCTGGCGCGAATTGCTGTCGGGTGCAGGCGTGCGTTCGGTATCATTGAGCGGTTCGGGCGTCTTTACCGGATCGGCGGCCGAGGCCCGGATCAAGGCCAATGCGCTGACCGGCCAGATCGATGATTATCGCATCAGTTTTGAAGCCGGTGACACGGTCACGGCGCGGTTCCTGATCACCCGGCTGGATTATGCCGGTGATTTCAATGGGGAACGCACCTACACGCTGGCGCTCGAAAGCTCCGGGCCGGTCGTCACCGCATGACCAACGCCAATGAAATACGGGGTGAGGCCTTGCTGGCATTACCCGGTGGCGCTGTGCGGATGCGGCCAAGTTTTTCGGCGCTGGTTGCGGCCGAAACCGAATTGGGGCCGTTGTTTGCGCTGGTCGAACGCGCTGCCACAGGCGTGCTGTTGCTGGCTGAAATGGCGGCGTTGCTCTGGCACTGCCGGGTCGCTGCCGATTGGCCGGCGGATCGCGACAGCTTTTCAGAGGCGCTGGTTGCCGGCGGCCTGGCCGAAGCGACACCGACATTGCGGATAGTCCTTGGCCAGATCCTGGCCGGGCGATGAGCGGGCGATGATGATGGATGGCTTTGCCGGCGCGGCGCGGCGCGGCGCATATGTTGCAGCGGCGATGCTGGGCTGGCGGCCGGACGAATTCTGGCGGGCGACGCCGGCTGAATTGCGGACCGCGCTTGGCCTTGACGACGCCGGCGGCGCGCCCGCTGCGGATGGCAATCTGCTGTCGGAATTGATGGAGGCGTTTCCCGATGAACAATGATGCAGGCGATCTTGAGACATTGGTGATCAGGGTGCGCGCCGATACCGGCGGCTTTATGGCTGGCGTCGCCGATATGCGGCGCGCGCTTGATGGCCCGCTCGCCCGCGATGCAGCGCGCGCCGGCAGCGGCATCGAACGCGCCCTGACCCGCGCCGCCAGCAGCGGCAAACTGGGGTTTGAAGATTTGCGGCGCGTCGCTGTGGCGGCGCTTGCCGATATCGCGGTCGCAGCGGCAAAGGCCGATATTAGCGGCGGTGGTGCCGGCGGCATCGTTGGCGCCATCGCAGGGGTTGCCGGCGCCTTGCTGGGTGGCCGGCCGGGCCGCGCCACGGGTGGGCCTGTCAGCGCCGGACGAGCCTATATGGTTGGCGAACGCGGGCCGGAGCTGTTTGTGCCAACGGCTGCCGGACGGATTGATACCGGATCGGGCGCTGGCGGTCGCGGCGCCGCCAATATCACGATCAATGTCACTGCCCCGCGCGATGCCAGCCCCGCATTGATGACGCAGACGGCGTCGCAATTGGCGCGGGCCGTCCGCCAGGCACTGGCGAGGGCCGACGCATGATGCGCCATTGGTTGGCCACCCCGGCCGATCAGCGCCGGCAGCGCTGGGTGAAACGCTTTGATCCGCGTTACTGGACGGTCGATTTTCCGCGCCCGATGATGGCGGCGGTAACCACGGTCGGCAGCGATGCGGTGGCGATCGACGCCAGTTTTCAACGCCGCAACGATCTCGCCGGCCTGATCTGGGAATCGGTCGATCGCTGGAGCCATCCCTTGCTGGCGCTCGAAACCGCGCGCGATTATCGGCACAGCATATTGTCGTTCAACTGGCAGGCCGAGGGCGATGTATTGCCGCTCGACGCGGTCAATGGCCCGGTCCTGACCATCGAAGGCCGGGATGCCGATGGCCAGCCGCGCGGCTGGTATGTGCGGTTGTGGAATTATGCGGTTGGCACCCCGACGGATGCGGTGGTGACTCTCGATTTCGATGCGCTTTTGGGCGGGTTTCTGCTTCCGTCCGAAGCCGATCCGGTCTGGGCAGGCGATATCGACCGCATGTTCATCTCGCTGGTGTCGACTGGCTATGATGGCAGCGCGACGCCGCTCGCGGTGCCCCTGGAAGGCCGCGCCGTACTGCGTAATATCAGCTGCAGCGGTTCGGGATCGATGTTGCGGGCCGGCGACGCCTGTCTGCCGGAACAATCGCTGCACATGGCGGGCGGCTATGATGACAGTTACAACCAGACGCCGGAGCGCTTGATCGAAGCGATCCATGCGCTCGGCTATCGTGGTGAGCTTGTCCATTATGTCGGGATGAGCCATTTTCCCGGCCTGCAATGGCAGGCGGGCGCGGGGCGTTTTCTGCCGGATCCCGCTACGCCCATCTGCTTGCCGGCGCGGGTCTGGCACCAGGATTTTCTGGCGCGTGCCGTCGCGCTGGGTTTTTTGCCGATCCTGTCGCTGTCGTTTGAACTTTTCGACGCGAATTGCCCCGATGCCTGGGCGCAGCGCGACAGCAATGGCGCTCGTGGCCTGACCGGCTATGTGCCGCCATCGGCCTTGCTGTCGCCAGCCCATGCCGGGGCACAAGCCTGGTTGCAAAGCGCGGCTGTCGAGTTTGTGACTCTGGCCGTCGCTGCCGGCGCGCCGCCGAAATTTCAGATCGGGGAGCCCTGGTGGTGGGTTGGCGCCGATCATCGGCCCTGTCTTTACGATGCGGCAACGCTCGCCGCCCACAGGCGCGAGGTTGACGACACCTTGACGATCATCGCCGATATCCGGTCGGTGACCACCGCCGCCGAGCGTGACTATCTCGATTGGTGCGGGGGCTTGCTGGGGCGGGCGACACTGTCGCTGCGCGATGCGGTAAAAACGGCGGTACCAGCCACCGAAACGCTGTTGTTGTTTTATGCGCCGCAGGTTTTGAACCCGACAGCGCCCGAATTGATCCGCGCCAATCTGCCGGCTGCCTGGGCCTATCCGACCTTTGATGTGCTGCAGCTTGAAGATTATGAATTCGTCACGGCTGGCGATGCCGGCGGGCAAGTGCGGGCGCGCCAGGCGATCAGCGATCGTCTGGGCTACCCATTGTCCAAACAGCATTATTTTTCAGGTTTCGCGGCCAATGCCGGCGATTGGCCAAGCATCGCCGCTGCGGCCCGGCAATCGCTCGATCGGCGCGTCGCAGCGACCTTTGTCTGGGCCTGGCCGCAGATTGCGCGCGATGGCTTTACCGCATTCGACCTTGGCAGTGAGGATGAGATGGCAGGATTTCACGATGTGCAGTTTCCACTGCAACTGGGCTTTGGCGCCGCCGGCGGCCCGGAATTTTCAACGCAAGTGGTGGTCACCGGATCGGGCCATGAACAGCGCAATAGCCAGTGGAGCGATGCCCGCGTGCATTATGACGCCGGGGTGGGCATCCGGTCCGAAGCCGATCTGGTCATCCTGCTGACATTTTTCAGGGCGCGGCGCGGCCAGGCCTTTGGCTTTCGGTTTCGCGATCCGGTCGACAACAGCTCGGCCGTGCCGGGGCTCGCCATCGCTGCAACCGACCAGTTGCTGGGCACTGCCGATGGCATCCGGACGCGTTTTGCGCTGCTGAAGACCTATGGCGATGCCAGCGGCAGCCAGGAACGCCGGGTGACGCGGCCGCGCGCCGATACTGTTCGGGTCGCCATCAACGGCGCACCCGCGAACAGCGGCTGGCAGCTTGCCGAACTGGGCAATATCGATTTCGACATTGCCCCGGCAGCGGGATCGGTGATCACGGCGGGCTTTGATTTTGATGTGCCGGTGCGCTTTGCCGCCGATCGCATCGATGTGTCGATTGCCGGCTGGCGGGCCGGCGAATTGCCGACCGTCCCGCTTGTCGAATTGCGCGAGGATTGATGGCCATGACGATGATTGACGACCGTCTGGGGCTTGATGTGACGCATCTGGCGCTTTGCTGGCGGATTGTGCGCAGCGATGGCGTGGCGATCGGTTTTACCACGCACGATCGGCCGATCGCGGTCAACGGCATCGTCCATGAAAGCGTGCCCGGCATGACGCCATCTGCCGTTGTGGCGACCGACAGCCTTGAAGCCGATACGATGGAAATCGCCGGCGTGCTGTCGGCCAATGCGATCAGCGACGATGATCTGAAGGCAAGGCGCTATGATGGCGCCTTTGTCGAATTGTTCCTTGTCGATTGGCTGCTGCCCGATGCGGGGACGGTGGTGCTGGCGCGCGGTACGCTCGGCAATGTCGAAATCGGGGCGGCGCCCGATGCGGGCTTTACCGCCGGGCTGCGCGGCGAAACGGCGCGTTTCATGGCGACGGCCATCGACAGTTATTCCCCCGAATGCCGCGCCGAACTGGGCGATCTGCGCTGCCGCGTCGATATGCGCGGACGGCGCTGGCGGGGGATCGTTGCGGCCCGTGTCGGCGACCGGGTCACCGGCGCCGGGATCAGCGCCGAAACAGTCTTGTTCGATGAAGGCCGGCTGCGCGTCCTGTCGGGCCGCTATGCCGGCGTCGACCGGCGCATCGTGGCAATCGATGGCGACAGCTTTGTGCTCGATGAAGCGCTGGCCGTCGCACCCGGCGACCGGATCGAGGCCTGGCAGGGCTGTGACAAACGCTTTGCCACCTGCACCGGCCGCTTTGCCAATGGCCAGAATTTTCGCGGGGAACCCCATGTGCCGGGCGCCGATGTCCTGACCAGATTCGGTGGTTTCTGAAGCGCCCCGATCCCGCCGTGCTGCTCACCTTCAATTGTCAGGAACCTGCCATGTCGAACGCTTTGTCGCCATCATGGCCATTGATTGTCGAGGCCGCACGGGCCTGTGTCGGCACGCGGTTTCGCGCCCAGGGCCGCACCATAGGGCTGGCGCTCGACTGTGTCGGGCTGGTGCTGGTGGCGGCCAAGGCAGCAGCGGTAACGATCGATGATTTCCCGGCTTATTCGCTGGGCGGTGATCACCCGGCGCTGGAGCCGATTCTGGCGCGCCATGGTTGTGCGGCCGTCGCCATCGGCGAGCCCGGCGATATCCTGATCATGGCGCCCACGCCCCGGCGCTGTCATTTCGGCATTTTGACGCCAGCCGGCGTCGTGCACGCCCATGCCGGCCTTGGCCGTGTGGTCGAAGGCCCGATCGATCCCGAATGGGCGATCATCGGCCAATGGCGTTTTCCGGGGGCGCGCTGACATGGCAACAATCGTCCTGGGGACCGTCGGCCGGATTTTCGGCGGACCGATCGGTGGCCTTGTCGGGGCTGCGGTTGGCGGCCTGATCGATCGCAGCTTGCAAGGTGGCGGCGCAACCCGCGAAGTCGGCAGGGTTGGCAACCTTGCCATCCAGAGCGCTACCTATGGCGAGCCGATACCGCTGATCATGGGCCGCATGCGCGCCGCCGGCAATCTGATCTGGACGGCGGGCATAAGGGAAACCGCCACGACCAGCGGCGGTGGCGGCGGCAAGCGTTCCGGCCCTGCTACTACAAATTACCGCTATTCAGCCTCATTCGCTGTCGGACTTGCCGGCCGCCGCATCACCGGGGTTGGCCGGATCTGGGCCGATGGCAAGCTGATCCGCGATGAATTCAGCGGATTCCTGGCGCCGGCCGTGATGCGGCTGCACGACGGCAGCGACGATCAGGATGTCGATCCGCTGATTGCCGCCGCTGAAGCTGCCTTGGTGCCGGCCTATCGCGGACTGGCCTATGCGGTTTTTGAAGATCTGCCGCTTGGCGATTATGGCAATCGCATTCCCAATCTGACGTTTGAAATTATCGCCGATGACGCGGGAATCGATGCGGGGCAGGCCGTTGTGGCACTGTCGGAAGCTGCCGGTGTGCGCGGGTTATCGGTGTCGGGCAGTTTTCCGGCGCTGGCCGGCTATTATGCCGGGCGGGCGGGGTCGCTGGCCGATGCCCTGGCGCCGTTGCTCGACATTTCCAGTGCTTCGATCATTACCACGCCGCAACTGGGCGTGACGGCCGGCCAGCAACTGCCGGTGGCGGTGGCCGATGTTGATACCAACGCACGCCGCAGCGGCGAAAATCGCAGCCACGAACGGCGCCGTCAGACCGGCATGGATCGACGCGCAACGGCGCTGGAACTGACTTATTTTGATACCAGCCGTGATTATCAGCCCGGTTTGCAACGCGCCCGGCGTCCGGGCGATGGGGCGGTCGATCAACGCTCCATCGCTGCTGCCATGGGTCCCGATCAGGCAAAATCCTTGTGCATAGGCCTGCTGGCGTCCAGCCATGCTGCCGGCGTAACCGCAACCATCAGACTGCCGTGGCGACACGTTGCCTTGCGGCCGGGCATGACGATCAAAATTGCTGGCAACGATGATGTGTGGCGGATCCGCGAGTCACGATTTGAAGCGTTTGTGGTCAATCTTGATGTTGAACGCTTGCCGCCTGTCACGCAGCCGCTTGCCCGGCTGGCGCCACAGAGGTTGCTGGCGCGAGCCGGCGACGGCGGTCGCGCCCTGGCCTTTGACGATGTTCCCATCGGGCCGACAATGGTTGCGCTGCTCGACTTGCCGGGGCTCGGCAGTGAAACACTGCTGATGCCGCGCTTGTGGGTCGCTGCCGCCGGCGCATCTCCGGCGTGGCGCCGCGCTGCGATCCGGACCAGCGTCGATGATGGTGCCAGCTATGCAGCGCTTGGCCTTGCCGAAACCGGCACCGTCATGGGCCGTACCGCAAATGCCTTGATGTCCGGCCCGACACATATCTGGGATCGTTTTTCGACACTCGATGTCGAGTTGCTGGCGCCCGGCATGTGGCTTGAAAGCCGATCCGAGGCGTCGGTGCTGGCCGGTGCCAACCTCGCCATGGTGGGGGGCGAAATCATACAGTTTGCGACCGCCGAAGCGATTTCGGACCGGCGGTTTCGCTTGTACGGCCTGCTGCGGGGTCGCCGCGGCACCGAATCGGCGGTCGCAGACCATGGCGTCGACGAAAACTTTGTGCTGCTCGACAGTGATCGTCTGCTCGCCTTTGATCCGCCGCTCGACGTTTTGGGGCATGTTGCCCGGGTGCAGGCCGAAGGTGCCGGCGATATCGATCCGGCGACTGCGCAACAACGCATCGGCGGCCGGGCGCTGCAGCCGCTGCAGCCTGCGCATCTCCGGTTTCGCTGGGTCGATGATGATATAATCATTGCCTGGGTCCGCCGCAGCCGGATGGGCTATGCCTGGATCGATTTTGTCGATGCGCCGCTGGCAGAAATAACGGAATCATACCTGGTTACGATATCACTGGATGGTCGCCCCGCGCGCAGCGTGACGATCGCCGAAACCGCCTTTGTCTACACCGGCGTCGACCGGATCGCGGATGGCGATGGCAGTCTGATCGAGATCAGTGTCCGCCAAATCAGCGGGCTCGTCGGTCCGGGGCAGGCCGCAACCGCTCACATCACTCACAATATTGATCAGGAGATCATGCCGTGAACGAAACAACAAAATTGGCCCTGCCGCTGCTGGTGGCGGCGCAGGCGCAAAAGGAAATCACCCACAACCAGGCTCTCGTCGCAATCGACAGCTTGTTGCACCTTGCCGTTCTGAGCAGGGCATCGACGGCACCGCCCGCAGCTGCGACAGCCGGTGACAGTTTCATCGTTGCAGCAGCATCAAGCGGTGATTGGGCCGGCAAAACCGGCCAGATTGCCAGCCACGATGGCTTTGGCTGGTCATTCACGCTGCCGCGCAATGGATTTCTCGCCTGGATCGTCGATGAGCAGGTTTTCAGCGTTTATCAGGACGGCTGGAGCAACCGGGGCTGGCCGGTTACGGGGCTCATGATAGCGGGTCGCAGCGTGCTTGGTGCCAGCCCGGCGCTTGTCGCCGCAGCATCCGGAGGCAGTGTTGTCGACGTTGAAGCGCGCCAGTTGCTCAACGATTTGGTGTCGGCCTTGCGCGGCCAGGGTTTGATCGCCTGAGCGTCGCCAATAGCTTCGGTTCGGCCATTTCCCCCAATATGTGTGGCTGCATTGCAACAAACAGCCCTATTACCTGCTTGCACGAAACCGTTCGGCTGGGTTAAGGCCATCAGGTAGTTGGATTGATAATGCAAAACCGAAAAGGGGATAACAATGCGTAGTTTGATTGCTGCCGTGGCTCTCGCCACCACAGCGCTCGCAGGTCCGGCCTTGGCCCGTGACAATTCATGGTACATCGGGCTCGAAGGTGGCCCGAACCTGACACAGAATGAATTGTTCGATGTCACCCGTCCTGCTGTCGGCGCTACGGCTGCGACGATCGTGGACGATGGCATCCGCGTCAAGCATCACGTCGGTTATGATGTTGGTGGCAACATCGGTTATGATTTCGGCATGTTCCGTGCGGAATTCGAAGTTGGCTACAAGAGCAACAATCTTGACGAAGTCGGCATTCAACAGGCGATTCCAGCCATTCGTTTGCCAAACAGCACGATCGGTGTTCCACCGGTTGGTCTGAACCAGGATCCAGGCGGCAAGGCCAACGTCCTGTCGTTCATGGTCAACGGCTTGGTCGATTTTGGCGGCAAGGATCGTGACATCGGCGCCTATGTCGGCGGCGGTGGCGGTATCGCTCGCGTACAGCATTCCCAGTATCAGATTCGCGATCAGGGTGCCGCTTTCATCAATGACAGCGACACGGGCTTTGCCTGGCAGGCACTCGCCGGCATCTACAAGCCGATCACGGATCATGTCGACATCGGTTTGCGGTATCGTTTCTTCAACGTTTCGAACGTCAATACCTTCACAACCAATGGCGTGCCGACGGAAACGCGTTATCGCAGCCACAGCTTGCTGTTGACGCTGGCATACAACTTCTTTGAACCAGTTGTAGCACCGCCACCGCCGCCGCCGGCTGCGCCAGCACCCCTGCCGCCATGCCCGCCAGCCGCCGTTACGCCTGGGCCGTTCCTCGTCTTCTTCGATTGGGACAAATCGCTGATCACCGCCGATACATCGGCAGTGCTTGACCGTGCTGCAGAACAGTTTGCAGCAACCGGTCAGACCAGCATCGTGCTTGCCGGTCACGCGGATCGTTCGGGTACGGAAGACTATAACCTGCGCTTGTCACAGCGCCGCGCTGACGCCGTTAAGGCCTATATGGAAACCAAGGGCGTCCCGATGACGGCCATGACGACCGAAGCCTTTGGTGAATCGCGTCCGCTGGTTGAAACGGCCGATGGTGTGCGTGAACCGCAAAACCGTCGCGTGGAAATCACCTTCAGCGGTGCACCTGCACCGACAGCGACGGGTCCTTGCTCACCGCAATAACCAATCGATCACTGACACTCGGAATATGGGGTCGCTCGAAAGAGCGGCCCCTTTTTTTGCGCGTTATGGGTTTTTGGTCGGGACGCAGCATGGCGCAGCGGCGCATATTTGCCTGAAATAGCCTGACGTCAGCAGGTCGTCGTTTCAGATGTGCGGATGTCGGCGCGTCCGCTACCCTGGCAGGTCGTTACGCAGAACATTTGCCTGGACCCATGCGTCCAGCACCTGCGCGCCGTCAGGTCTATGTGATTGGCGGAGTCGGAGGGATTCGAACCCTCGGATCCGGTTACCCAGATCGGCAGTTTAGCAAACTACTGGTTTCAGCCGCTCACCCACGACTCCGCACCAGCGGTTGCTATAACCGTGACAAAGTGCGCTTGGCAACATGTGCTGTTCGTGGACGCCGCTTTGCTGATTGTCGGTGACATTATCGACCGACAGAAGCGTAATGAATCCCCCGGCGGGCCATTTCATCGGGCCGATATACGTTGCGCAGATCAACGATTGCCGGCGTTGTCATCAAGGTT
>JBBRIC010000047.1:0-18968 GCA_038221665.1 Sphingomonadales bacterium | reverse complement strand
GGAAACCGGGGTTGCGTGAATTGCTGTGGTTCCTGTCGGGCGACAGCAATATCCGGGCGCTGGTCGCTCAGGGTGTGCATATCTGGACCGATTGGCCGCTGGCACGCTTCAACGCGGCCCATGGCACCATGATCGACCGCGACGATTTTGAAGCCCGCATCCTTGCCGATGCTGAATTTGCGGCGGCATGGGGCGATCTGGGGCCGGTTTATGGCGCGCAATGGCGGCATTGGCCACGCTACACGCCGACCGGGGCTGGCCAGTATGTGCGCGCGGCGCAGGGCCACGACCAGATTGCTGCCCTTGTACATGGGCTGAGGGAAAATCCTTCGAGTCGCCGCCACATCTTCACCGGCTGGAACGTCGCCGAGCTCGATCAGATGGCACTCCCTCCGTGCCACATGACCTATCAATATTTCATCAGTGGCAGGCGTTTGTCGAGTATCCTTTATCAGCGGTCGTGCGATTTGGGGCTGGGCTTTGCTTTCAACATCTTCGAAGCCTCGCTGCTGCTGCGCATGCTGGCCCAGCAATGCGATCTGGAACCGGGCGAAATGGTCTGGATGGGCGCTGATTGCCACCTTTATCTCAACCATGAGCATCTTGTGGTCGAACAGCTTTCGCGCCAGCCGCGCGCCTTTCCAACGCTGGAAATTCTACGCCGGCCGGCCGACATATTTTCCTACCGCTTCGACGATTTCGCCGTCAGCGGCTATGATCCGCACCCGGCGATCGCTGCGCCGGTGGCCGTATGATCGAGGTCGTGCTGGTCGTTGCCCGGGCCAGAAATGGCGTTATCGGTAACAAGGGCGCGCTGCCCTGGCATATCCCGGCCGATCTGAAGCGTTTCAAACGGATGACCGTTGGCAAACCGGTGATCATGGGCCGCAAGACGTTTGAATCGATCGGCAAGCCCCTGCCCGGCCGCCAGAATATCGTCCTCACCCGCGACGCCGGCTGGCATGCCCCGGGCATCACGATCGTGCCCAACCTTGCCGAGGCGGTGGCGGCGGCAGGGCTTGATCCGCGCGCCCGCGCCGACGGAATTTTCATCATCGGTGGCGCCCAAATCTATGCCGAGGCGCTGCCATCGGCGACGCGCATCGAAATGACCGAAATCGATGCCGAACCCCCGGGCGATACGCTGCTGCCGGCCTTTGACATGACACGCTGGCGTGAAGTGGCGCGCGAAGATCATGGCGCCAGCGATGGCCAGCCCGGATTTGCCTTTGTCACCCTCATCCGGCGCGACTAGGAAGGCCCAATGCGCAAAATCCTGATCATACTGGCTGTTCTCGCCATATTTGTCGGCGCGTTTCTGGCCTTTGGCCCGATGCTGGCCGAAAAATCGATGAACCGGGTGACGGGCGGTCCCTGGCCTGTTGGCGCCCATGCCGCTGCGCTGCACAAAAATCTGACCATTGTCGATCTGCATGGCGATACCTTGCTGTGGAAACGCGACCTGGCCACATCGGTAGCGCGCGGCCATATCGATCTGGCACGATTGGAAGCCGGCAATGTCGCGCTGCAGGTGTTTTCCAGTGTCACGAAAACGCCGCGCGGCCAGAATTACGAATCAAACAGTGACAAAACCGACAATATCACCCTGCTGGCCATTGCCCAGCTGCAGCCGATGCGGACCTGGACTTCGCTGCTCGAACGCTCGCTCTGGCATGCTGAAAAACTGCGAGCGGCTGTAAAGGCTGCCAAAGGCCGGCTGGTCATCATTCGCACCGGCAGCGACATCCAGCGCCTGATCGCGGCGCGATCACGCGGCGAACACGTCACCGGCGCGCTGCTATCGGTCGAAGGCGCCCATAATCTGGAAGGCAAGCTTGGCAACCTCGACGTGTTGCGCAGCGCCGGTTTTCGCATGATCGGCCTTGTGCATTTCTTTGACAATGACCTCGGCGGCTCGATGCATGGCGAAAAAAAGGGCGGTTTGACGGCCTTTGGCCTCAGCGTCATGCGCCGAATGGAGGCCAAGGGCATGATCGTCGATATCGCCCATGCCAGCCCCGCCACGGTTGCCGATGTGCTGCGACTGGCAACCCGCCCGGTCGTTGTCAGCCATGGCGGCGTCAAGGCGACCTGCGATACGCCGCGCAATCTGAATGACGATCAATTGCGCGCGCTCTCGGCCAATGGTGGCATGATCGGCATCGGTTACTGGGATGCCGCCGTCTGTGAACCCACGCCTGCGGCCACGGCGAGGGCCATCGTCCATGTCATCAAGGTCGCCGGCATCGACCATGTCGGGCTTGGTTCGGATTTTGATGGCTCGGTGACGACAGGGTTCGATGCCGCCGGCATCGCTGCCGTGACAGAGGCGTTGGTCAGGGCCGGCCTCAGCGACGCCGATATAGCGAAGGTCATGGGTGGCAATGCGGTGCGGCTGCTGATCGCCGGTCTGGAACCGGCAGCGTAACGCGGTGTGCAAAGGCGCTTGGCGCGTGCCGTCATGACAGCTAAGCCACGGCAATGGATCGCGTAACCAAGGGGGCAGCCTTGCCCCAGCCCTGCCGTGGCGGCATCGCTGCGCTGGGTAATTTCGATGGCTTTCATGCCGGGCATCAGGCCGTTGTCGGCCGGGCGCTGGCATTGGCGCGGGCCCGTGAAGTGCCGGCGCTGGTCGCAAGTTTCGATCCGCATCCGGCCCGGCTGTTCCGCCCCGATCTGCCGCCCTTTGCGCTGACCATGGTATCGCAGCGCTGTGACATGCTC
Source organism: Sphingomonadales bacterium (assembly GCA_038221665.1). Classification (GTDB taxonomy): domain Bacteria; phylum Pseudomonadota; class Alphaproteobacteria; order Sphingomonadales; family Sphingomonadaceae; genus Sandarakinorhabdus. Next base: position 16,244 of record JBBRIC010000047.1, on the reverse strand, counting down.
AGCGATTTCGGCATGGATGCCGCCGTGATGATCCCCTTTGATCAGGCGCTCGCGGCCCTGTCGGCCGAAGCGTTCGTCGTGCAATGGCTGGTCCGGCGGCTGGGGGTGACGGGCGTCGTGACGGGCGGAGATTTCACCTTTGGCGAAGGGCGCAGCGGCGATACCGGCCAATTGGCGACGCTGGGCGCGCGCCATGGTTTCAGCGCGGAGGTGCTGCCGCCGGTAATCGATACGGCGGGCATCATCTCATCGACCCGCATTCGCGCCTTGCTGCGGGCCGGCGATCCGGCGGGCGCAGCGGCGCTGCTGACCCGGCCATTCACCATCCGCGGCCGCGTCGAACACGGTGCCAAGCTGGGGCGGGAACTGGGTTTCCCGACCGCAAATCTGCGGCTGGGGGATTATCTGCGCCCGGCCTATGGCGTTTATGCGGTCATGGTCCGCCTGCCCGATGGCAAAAGATTGCCGGGCGTCGCCAATCTTGGCATCCGGCCGATGATCGAGCCGCCGGTCGAGCTGCTGGAAACCTGGATCATGGCCTGGAGCGGCGATCTATATGGCAAGGTCATCGAGGTCGAGCTCATCGCGTTTTTGCGCCCGGAATTGAAACTTGACGGACTGGAGGCGCTGAAAGCCCAGATTGCCCGCGACGCCGATATGGCCAGACAAGCGCTTGGCGCGTGACATTGCCCCTGCGCCTCTACTAAACACCATCGGTCATGACCTTGCCCGATTACCGCTCCACCGTCTTTTTGCCAAAGACCGATTTCCCCATGAAGGCTGGCCTGCCGGACCGGGAGCCCAAAATTCTGGCGCAATGGCAGGCGGCCGGCCTTTATGAGCAATTGCGGGCGGCACGGCGCGGGCGTGAAAAATTCATTCTCCACGATGGCCCGCCCTATGCCAATGGCGATATCCATATCGGCCATGCCATGCAGAAAACCCTGAAGGATCTGGTGGTGCGCACCCAGACCCTGTTGGGCAAGGATGCACCGTTCGTGCCCGGCTGGGATTGCCATGGCCTGCCCATCGAATGGAAGGTGGAGGAGCAATATCGCGCCAAAAAACGCAACAAGGACGATGTGCCGGCGGCGGAATTTCGCGCCGAATGCCGGGCCTATGCCCAGCATTGGGTCGATGTGCAGAGCGAACAATTCAAGCGCATGGGCATCGGCGGCGATTGGGGCAATCCCTATCTGACCATGGATTTCGACGCCGAAGCAACGATCGTCGGCGAATTGCTGAAATTTGCAGACAGTGGCCAAATCTATCGCGGCGCGAAGCCGGTGATGTGGTCCCCGGTTGAAAAAACCGCGCTGGCCGAAGCCGAAATCGAATATGAGGATATTGTTTCGACGCAGATCGATGTGGCGTTCGAGATTGTTGATGCCCCGAATGCACCGGAACTGGTCGGCGCCTATGCGGTCATCTGGACGACGACGCCATGGACGATCCCGGTAAACCAGGCTTTGGCCTACGGGCCGGAGGTCGAGTATGTCCTAGCTGCTATCCCCGCGTGGGGATATCAGGTTGATACGAGTGTCGCTCGGACGGGCGTCGTACAGACCGCTCCAGAGGCTCCGAAAATTGTCATCGCGATCAGCCTTGTTGAGCAGGCGGCTAAGAGATTGGGGATGGCAATCGTTCCAATCCGGACCTTGACGACTGAGGCACTCGCCGGCGCCACCGCTCGGCACCCTCTCCACCACCTCGGCGGTTTTTACGCCACCCCACGCCCGTTTCTGCCCGGGGATTTCGTCACCACCGGGCAGGGCACCGGCCTTGTCCATATGGCGCCTGACCATGGCGAGGATGATTTTCTGCTCTGCAAGGCGCATGGTATCGGGCCTGTCTTCGCTGTCGAGGGCGATGGCAGCTACCGCACCGACCGGCCCGACTGGCTGTGGCTGGAGGGCAAGGGCAATGTCATTTCCGACCGGCTGAACAACCCCGATGGCGCCATCTGCACGGCGTTGCGCGATGTCGGCGCGCTGCTGGCGGCGGATAAATACGCGCATAACTACCCGCATTCCTGGCGATCGAAGAAAAAGCTCATCTACCGCTGCACCCCGCAATGGTTCATTCCGATGGACCAGCCGCGGCCCGGTGCAGATACGCTGCGCGACACCGCACTGGCCGCCATCGCCGACACGCGCTTTATCCCCGAAAAAGGCCGCAACCGATTGGGATCGATGGTCGCCGGGCGGCCGGATTGGGTCATTTCGCGCCAGCGCGCCTGGGGGGTACCGATCACCCTGTTCGTCAACCGGGCCAGCGGCAAATATCTGTCCGATCCGGCGGTCAACGCCCGCATCACGGCAGCGATCCGCGAGCGCGGCATCGATGCCTGGAGCGCAGCCGATGCCCAGGCGCTGCTCGGTAATGACTATGCCGCCGCCGATTTTGAACAGGTCAGCGATATTCTGGATGTCTGGTTCGACAGCGGCTGCACCCATGTTTTTGTGCTTGAATCCGGCCGCTGGCCGGACCTGACCTGGCCGGCCAATCTCTGTCTCGAAGGCAGTGACCAGCACCGCGGCTGGTTTCAATCATCGTTGCTGGAAAGCTGCGGGACTCGCGGCCGGGCGCCCTATGACGCGGTGCTGACGCATGGCATGACGCTCGATGCCAAAGGCTTCAAGCAATCGAAATCGCTTGGCAACACCACCGACCCGCTGAAATTGATGCAGGTCTATGGCGCCGATATCGTGCGGCTATGGACCGCAACCAGCGATACCACCGAAGATCACCGCATCGGCGATGAAATTTTGAAAGGCGTCGCCGACCAGTATCGGAAATTGCGCAATACCTTCCGCTATCTGCTCGGGGCGTTGGATGGCTTTGCCGAAACCGAACGAGTGAGCCCGGCCGATATGCCCGAACTGGAACGCTGGGTGCTGCACCGTCTAGCCATCATCGATGCCGAATTACGCGCTGCCGTCGCCGATTTCAGCTTCAACACCTATGTCTCCACCCTGTCGACCTTCATCAACAATGATCTGTCGGCCTTTGTCTTCGATATCCGCAAGGATTCGCTTTACTGCGACGCTTTGGCCAACCCCAAGCGCCGCGCCTATCGCAGCCTGCTCGACATATTGTTCCAGGCGCTGGTGCGCTGGTTCGCCCCGGTGCTGGTGTTCACCACCGAGGAAATCTGGGGCACCCGCCATCCGGATGCCGGGTCGGTGCATCTGCTCGAATGGCCTGCGATCGATGCCGGCTGGCGAGATGAAGCGCTGGCAGCCAAGATTACACTGCTCCGGACGTTGCGCGACAGCGTCTATCTGACGCTTGAAGACATGCGCCGTGACAAGCTGATCGGCAGCTTCCTCGAAGCGGGCGTCAGCATCCAGACCAGCGACGAAGACCGGTTTGTCGCCCTGACGTCCGTCGACCTCGCCGAGCTATTGATCGTGGGGCGGGTCACGGTCCAGAAAACCGACGCGCTTGATGGAATCGTCGCCGGGTCGATCGATGACTCAAAATGCGCGCGTTGCTGGCGCCATTTGCCCGATGTCGATACAGGGACGGGATTATGTACCCGTTGCGATGAAGTGGTTGCGGTGTGAAGCGTCTGGGTTATGGGCTGGCAGCGGTGGTTTTCACGCTTGACCAGCTGGTCAAATATTGGATCGTCAGGGTCATCGATCTGCCGGCGCGCGGCTCCATCGAAATCCTGCCGGTATTCCGGCTGACCTATGTTGAAAATATCGGTGTTTCGATGGGCTTGCTGAATGCCCAAAATGATCTGGCACGCTGGGGGCTGGTGGCTGTCACGGCGGGAATCGCAATGGGCGTTGCCGTCTGGCTGATGCGCGAACGCGCCGCCGGCGATGTGATCGCGCTGGGGCTGGTGCTGGGCGGTGCGCTGGGCAATATCGTCGATCGCATTCGCTATGGTTATGTCATCGATTTCCTGCACGTTTTTTGGCGCGGCCATAATTTCTGGGTATTCAATGTCGCCGATGCGGCAATCACGCTGGGTGTGCTAATATTGCTGACGCGTGCGCTGCTGGCGCCAAAAGGATGATGATCATGCGGACTTTGCTGGTGTTGACGGTTGCGGCTCTGGCGCTTGCGGGCTGTGGCAAATCGGGGCTCGCGGGGCGCAAGGGCCCCGATGAATTGGCGATCAGCCGCAATGCGCCGCTGGTGGTGCCGCAGGATTTTGCGCTGACGCCGCCGCGCCCGGGTGCGCCGCGCGCTGCGGGCCTCGATTCGCAATCGGCTGCCATGGAGGCGCTGTTCGGTCCCGGCGTCAAAGTACCGCCGCGCTCGGCCGCCGAACAGAATCTGCTCGACCGCGCCGGCGCCGGCACTGTCGACCCCGCCATCCGATCGAACGCCGGCGACTCAAAAACCCCGACCGTCAACAAGGGCGCCTTTGTCCGCGAACTGATGGACGCCCCGGCCGGCACCCGCAATCCCGCCTTGGCCGAGGTCAAACCTGGCGCCTGACGGGGGCATCCCATGGCTTCAACCGAGGCCAAGTTACCCCTTTGAGACCAACCGCAGCAAATCTGGACCCCGGGTCAAGCCCGGGGTGACGAACTTTTTTTTGCATTTTGACGACAGTCGAATTCCCGCAACTCGTCACCCCGGGCTTGACCCGGGGTCCAGTTCCACCTTTGGGAATACCCGCTGCAACTTCGGCCCCGGCGCCTCCCCGCAAAGACTTGGCCACAAGTCTAGCCAGTCAGGATTTGTCGTCTCGATTAACGCCAGCTTCCAATCTCGCCGCCATCGTTTGATCGCTTTTTCGCGGCTGATTGCCGTGACGATGTCGGCTGATTGTTCGTACCATACGAGCACGGAAACGCCGTAGCGTGTTGTGAACCCGGGCATCAGCGATTGTCTATGTTCGCTGATCCGACGCAGCAGATCACTGGTCACGCCAACATAAAGCGTGCCGTTGCGCGCCGACGCGAGAATATAGACATAGCCGCCTTTCTCCATCACGCCAGCAAAGTCAAAGCTGGACCCCGGGTCAAGCCCGGGGTGACGGGTGGCAGGAATTCGCCGGTCTTCGACATTCAAAAAAAGTGCATCAACCCGGTTTCGCCCCGGAGTCCAGTCACGCTTTAAAGATCGACCGCAGCAAAGCTGGACGACTGCCTATTTCAGCAAGCTTCCAAACAGCCCGCGCAGCAGCCTGGTCCCCAATTGCCGTCCGGCGCTCGTCGCAGCGGATCGGATCGATGCTTCGATGATCTTTTCGGTCATGGATTTTGGCTGCGGGCGGGCGGCGATCCGAGCCGCGGCGATTTCGTCGCGCCGCTTCTGTTCCTGCTCCCGCATTTGCAGTTTTTGTTCCGCGAGAGATTCGCGCTCCTGATGCTTTGCCAGCCAGACATCTTCACGTTCCTGTTTTGCTTGCGCCCGCGCCGCGGCAAGGTCCTGCATCTGTCGAACCTTGTCGGCTAACGCTGCATCACGTTCGGCTTGCGTCCGGCTGGCCTGTTCGGCCGCTTCGATCGCCCGGGCATTGAGCTTTTCAAAGGCCGATTCCCGGTCGATGCTCTCGGTATATTTGCCACTGTAGGGGCTTTCGTCCTGCACGCTATCGCGTTCCGCCTGGGTGATCGGGCCGACGCGGGATCGGGGTGGCGCGATCAGCGTGCGTTCGACCATCGATGGCGCGCCATCGGCCTGGAGCAGCGAGACCAGCGCCTCCCCGACCTTTAATTCGGTGATGGCGGTGACGACGTTGATGCGCGGGTTGGCGCGGAACGTCTGCGCCGCCGAAGCGACGGCCTTTTGATCGCGCGGGGTAAAGGCGCGCAGCGCATGCTGGACGCGGTTGCCAAGCTGGCCGGCGACTTTTTCGGGAATATCGATGGGGTTCTGGCTGATGAAATAAACGCCAACACCCTTTGATCGTACCAGCCGCACCACCTGTTCGACCTTGTCGAGCAAGGCCGGCGGCGCTTCATCGAACAAGAGATGTGCTTCATCAAAGAAAAACACCAGCTTGGGTTTGTCGGGATCACCGATTTCAGGCAGCGTCTGAAACAGTTCCGACAATAGCCAGAGCAGGAAAGTCGCATAAAGCCTGGGGCTTTGCAGCAATTTGTCGGCAGCCAGAATATTGACCAGCCCGCGGCCATTGTCATCGACGCGCATGAAATCCCGGATATCGAGTGCCGGTTCGCCAAAGAAATGCGCCGCACCCTGGCTTTCCAGCGTCAGCAACTGGCGCTGGATAGTACCGATCGTCGCCTTTGTGACATTGCCATATTTGATCGCCAGTTCACCGGCATTTTCACCGCAAAAGCTCAATACCGCCTGCAGATCCTTTAGATCGAGGATCAACAGCCCCAGATCGTCGGCATAGCGAAAGGCGACGTTCAAAACGCCTTCCTGCGTGTCGTTCAGCCCCATCAGCCGGGCGAGCAACAATGGCCCCATTTCGGATATCGTTGTGCGGATGGGATGTCCCTGCTCCCCGAACAAATCCCAGAACACCACCGGGTTGGCTTCATAGGCATAGTCGGTCAGGCCAACGTTGATGGCTCCCTTTGCCGTCCACGCGGCGGCTTCACTCCCGGCCATGGCCATGCCGGCGATGTCACCCTTTACGTCCGAAAGGAATACCGGCACGCCTTCGCGCGAAAAACCTTCCGCCAGCGTCTGGAGGGTCACAGTCTTGCCGGTGCCGGTGGCGCCGGCGATCAGACCGTGGCGATTGGCCCGCCGCAAGACAAGCGCTTGCGGATGTTCCTCGCCTTTTCCGATAAAGATAGTGTCGGCCATGCTGATCCCCTATTTTGCAACGGGAATAGCGGCTTGGCGGGAGGCAACGCAACTCCCTCCCCGGCAGGGGAGGGAGACACCGATCATTTTGCCTTGCCCGCCACCAGCTTGATGCCGATGTAACGCGCAGGCGTCGCGCCGCGTTGCACGAGCATCAGCACCGTATCGCGCCCGGCTGTGCGTGCCGCATCGACGGCAGCGGCGGCCTCTGCCGGTGTTGTGGTCAGGCGCTGGTTGATCTGGAGGATGATGTCACCGCGCTGCAGGCCTTCGCTCGCGGCGTCGCTGCCGGGGTTGATTCCGGCGATAACGACACCCTTGACCGTATCGGGCAGTTTCAGCTGCTGGCGCAATTGCGCCGTCAGTGGTTGCAACGTGATGCCAAGGCTCTGGCGGGCTGATTCTATACCCGGCGCCTTGGCATCGGGGGTCGCTTCATCCGAATCGGGGGTGATGCCGGCCCGGGCCTGCACGATCGATTCCGACGGACGTTGGGTGATCGTCGCCGTCAAGGTGCGCCGGGCGCCGTCACGGATCAGTTCGATCGGCACGCTGGCACCAATCAGCGTGTTGGCAACGACATAGGACAGGGTGTTGTCAAAGGTAACATCGCTGTTGTTGATGCGGACAATGACATCGCCCTGGCGGATACCGGCGCGGGCCGCAGGGCCGGCTGGTTCGACCGAAGCGACGATTTCGCCCCGGTCCTTGGGCAGGCCCAGACCTGCGGCGATATCGGTCGACAGCGGCTGGATGGCAACGCCGAGATAACCGCGCTTCACGGTTCCCGTCGCGCGCAATTGCTGGATGACCGGATAGGCAAGTTCGGCGGGAATGGCGAAACCCAGACCGACATTGCCACCCGTTGGCGAAAAGATCGCCGTGTTGATGCCGATGACATTGCCGTCAAGATCGAACAATGGCCCGCCGGAATTGCCCTGGTTGATGCTGGCATCGGTCTGGATGTAGCGATCATATTGGCCGGAACCGATATTTCTGTGCAAAGCCGAAACGATACCGGCAGTGACGGTGCCACCAAGACCAAAAGGATTGCCGATGGCGATCGCCCAATCGCCGACCCTGACCGTCTGGCTGTTACCGAACTGCACGAATGGCAGCCCGGTGGCTTCGATCTTCAGCAGCGCCATGTCGGTCAATTGATCGCGGCCGATCAACCGCGCCTTGAATTCGCGGCGATCGGCAAAGGTCACAGTGATCGTATCGACCGGCGCGCCGCGGCCTTCGCCTTGCGAAATCACGTGATTGTTAGTGACGATATAGCCATCCGCCGAGATCACGAAACCTGACCCGAGCGATGTCGCTTCGCGCGTCACCGGCTCCCCATTATCGCCCTGTTGTTCCTGAAAACGCTTGAACAATTCTTCCAAAGGCGAGCCGGGTGGCACGCCGCGCAATTTGCCGACCTCGACCTTTTGGGTTGTCGAGACATTGACGACGGCAGGCGCAAGCCGCGCCGTCAGATCGGCAAAGCTGCGCGGCGCGCCGCCCGGGGGGGCGATCGGCACGGCAGGCGCCACGGCATTCTGGGCGACGGGGGCTGCGACGGGTGCTGCTGGCTGAGCGGCTGCGGGAACAATGGCGGTGATGGCAGCGGCGGCCAAAACAGCCGTGGATACAAGGCGACGAGCGTTGCGCACGGTAGGATGCACCTTTCAGGTTCTAAAATCACAAAATCGGGGACCGATGACAATCGCCGGCCCGTCCAATTCCAACTTCCTTGCCGCCGATCAGACTAACCGGCGATGAACAACAATGAAAACTTTGACGTCAGCATCTCGGAACCAGAATGTCCCATCGGGTTCAGCATCAGGGATTATTTTTTGCGACCTTCGAATTCACGCAGGAATTCATTGTTGGGCGACATGACAATCGTTGAACTGGCATCGGTAAAAGTTGTCCGATAGGCCTGCATGGCCCGATAAAAGGCGTAGAAATCAGCGTCCTTGCCAAAACTGTCGGCATAGGTTTTGGCGGCCCCGGCATCGGCTTGGGCGCGCACGAGCTGCGCCTGTTTCAGGCCCTGGGCGCGGATGGTGGCAGCCTCCTGCTGACGCGCCGAGCGCATGCGCAAATAAGCCGATTCAAGCGGGGCGCCGGCCGGCAGATCGGCACGTTTGATGCGGACATCGAGGATTTCGGCGCCATATTGCTTGGCCTGACGGTTCACCGTCCCCTGGATATCATCCATCATCGCCGTGCGTTCAGGGCTGAGCAGCGCCGAAAATGGCTGCTTGCCAAGCTCGTTGCGCATTTTTGAGGCAAGAATGCGCTTCAGGGCATCGGCGGCATTTTGTTCGGTGCCAACGGTCTGCACCATGCGCAGCGGATCAACGATGCGGAAACGCGCGAACGCATCGACCACCAACCGCAGCTGATCCGTCGACAGCACCGTTTGTTCCTCCATGTCGAGATCGAGGACGCGCTTGTCGACAAAGATGACATTCTCGATGAACGGCACCTTTGCCACCAGCCCGGCGCCCGATGTGCCGAACGCCGCTTTGGGGTTATAGGCATTGACGATGCGTTCGGGCTTGCCAAGCCGCAGCACCACGGCCTGTTTGGTTTCGGGGACCGTATAAAATGTCCCCATGCCGATGACGATCAGCACAAAGGCCAGAGTCGCCCATAAAATCGGATTGCGCGTAATGACCATCACCCTGCCCCTAATTACCCGTGCGCCCGGAGGCAGCGTTGCTGTTGACGGTCGCCGCTGTATCCTGGCCAGCCGCAGCCCGCCTGCGCACTTCGGGCAGTGGCAGATAGGTCTGCACACCGTTCGGTTCGATCACTGTCTTGTCGACCTTTGAGAGCACGCTTTCCATGGTTTCCAGATACATGCGCTTGCGGGTGACCTCGGGGGCTAGCTTGTACTGGGCATAGACCGCATCAAACGCCGCTGCCGCGCCTTGGGCGCCGGCCAGCAATTGCTGGGCATAGGAACGTGACTGGTTCAAATATTGCTGCGCGTCCTGCTGGGCTGCCGACACATCCTTGAAGGCATCATCGACGGCCGCGGGTGGATCGGCCTGTTTGATATCGACGCCGCGCACTTCGATGCCGGCACGATAGCTGTCGAGCAGTTCCTGCATGCGTTCGCGCACCTGTTCGGCAATCTGGGCGCGTTGCGGCCCGATGGCATCGTTCAGCGTCGCCTTTGAAATTTCAGCCCGCATCGCCGATTCGCCGACTTCGCGCACCGTCTGCTCGGGTTCAGCCAGTTCAAACAGGAACAATTCGGGATTTTTGATCTTCCAGCGCACGGCATAGGCGAGATTGATGATATTCTGGTCGCCGGTCAGCATCAGGTTTTCGGCGGCGCCTTCGGTCGCGCCGATATCGACGGAGTTGATCTGTTCGACCTTACGCAGGATGACGCTGTCGATGGGGAATGGCAGCTTGAAATGCAGGCCCGGCTCGGTCGTTTCGACAAAGCGCCCAAAGCGCAGCACGACTCCGCGTTCCTGCGCATCGACCCTGTAAAAACTGGTGAAAATCAGCCAGGCGCCAACCGCAAGTGCCAGGCCCCAGCCAATCAGATTGCCGCCCAACGCCTCAAAACCGCCGCCACCGCCGCCGCCGCGTCCGGAAGGTGGCCCGCCGCCAAAGGATTCGCGCAATTTTTCCTGGCTGCGGCGAATGATATCATCGAAATCGCGATTGCCCGACGGGCGCATGCCCTGTGGCTTTTTCGGCGGGCTATCGCCCCAGGGATTGCGCGGCGGTGTGCCGCCTCCCGAGCCGGCGCCCGTGCCGCCGGGATTGCCACCCTCTGAGCCATCGTCCCAGGGTCCGCCGTCATTGTTGTTCTGCCAGGGCATCCGTAATCCCACGTTTCAACTTGCGCTTTATACCGCCTATATACGGTTGCATTTCCGTGATTGCGAGGGCGCGTATGTGTCGCGCCTCGGCAAAGCCCAAAAGGACCCAAAATGTCGTTGAAACAAGCTGTCGTGGCGGCATTGGCCGGCATTTCCGATCCTGTCGGTGATACGATCATCAGCAGCGGCCGCGCCGCAGGCATCACCGTCAAGGATGATGGCACGATCGGCCTGATCCTCGCCATAGACGGGCTGGCACGCGATGTCGCCGAGCGGCTGCAAGCCAGTATCGAAGTCGCCGTCAATCGCATCGATGGCGTCACGGCCACGCGGATCATCCTGACTGCCGACCGTGGCAGTGCCCCTGCTGCTGGCGCCATTCCGGTCGCACCGACCGTCCCCGGCATCCGTAAATTGATCGCGATCGCCAGCGGCAAGGGCGGCGTCGGCAAATCGACGGTCGCTGTCAATCTCGCGGTCGCGCTGGCGCGTCGCGGCCTTTCGGTCGGTTTGCTCGACGCCGATATCTATGGTCCTTCGGTACCGACGCTGCTTGGCATCACCGGCCGGACGCGGCTGGAGAATAATCGCCTGCAGCCGGTGATGGCCCATGGTATCAAGGCGCTGTCGATGGGCATGATGACCGACCCTGGCAAGGCGATCATCTGGCGCGGCCCAATGGCGAGCGCTGCCCTGGTGCAGATGGTCGAACAGGGCGATTGGGGCGTGCTCGATGTGCTGGTCATCGATCTGCCGCCCGGCACCGGCGATATTCAGCTGACCATGGCGAAAAAATTGAAACCGGATGGCGCCATTATCGTTTCGACACCACAGGATCTGGCGCTGATCGATGCGCGCCGCGCCATCGCCATGTTCGGACAGGTCGATGTGAAGATATTGGGGATCATCGAAAATATGAGCGGCTATCGCTGCCCGCATTGCGGCGTTTCGAGCGATCCGTTCGGCCATGGCGGCGCCGAGGCCGAAGCCAAAGCGCTTGGCGTCGCGTTTCTGGGCCGCATCCCCCTGACCATTGCCATGCGGCAGGCGTCGGACGCTGGCACCCCGGCAACGGGGGCCGAGGCTGGCACGTTCGATGCACTGGCCGAAACGGTCAGCGCTGCCGTCGGGGCATGATCATCAACTGAATATTTTCGCTCGAAAGGACCGCAAATGCCGCTCACATCAGACAGTGAAATCCGCGAATTAATCACCGCGGCGCGCACCATCGCTCTGGTCGGCGCCTCGAACCGGCCGGATCGCGCCAGCCATGAGGTGATGGCGTTCCTGCAAGGCCATGGCTATCGCGTACTGCCGGTCAACCCGCAGATCACCGGCGAACATGTGTTGGGCGAATATGTCTGGGATAATCTCGCGCAGCTTGGCGTGCAGATCGACATTGTCGATATTTTCAGGCGATCGGATGCTGTCGGGCCGATCGTCGATGCGGCCATCGCTGTCGGTGCAAAGGCTATCTGGATGCAATTGGGGGTTATCGACGCGGCAGCGGCAGCGCGCGCCGAGGCTGCGGGGCTGCTGGTCGTCATGGACCATTGCCTGAAGATCGAGATCAACCGGCTGGGCGTGCCGCCCCTGCCTGCCGGCGCATAGCGGTAAAAACGTTCAGCGCATGATTGAGCCTGTCGCGGGCGATGTCGTGCAAGGCCGGGGTCGCCGCAGCGATGCCATGAAATACCGGCGCCGGCTTGTTGAACAGCAATGGCTGGCCCGCCCGGTCGCTGACCCTGCCGCCGGCCTCGGTGAGGATCAAAGAAGCGGCAGCGACATCCCATTCGGCGATGCTGCGCCCTTCGACCCAGACATCGGCTTCGTTCAATGCCAGCTTGGCCATGCGCAAGGCCAGGCTGTTGGGTTTTTCGACTGCCTCACCCGGCCAGGGTTCCGGCCAGAAAGCCGCCGCCAGATTGGCGGCATCGATCGGCAAGCGCACGCCGGGCAAGGCTGAAAGGCCGGACACGCACAGCGGCAGATCATTGCACCGCGCGCCCTGCCCCAGCGCCGCCCCGAACAATTGCCCGCGCGCCGGCGCAGCCAGCGCCGCCACTGTGACAATATCATCTTCGACCAGCGCCACCGAGACGGCCCAGCCGCTGCGGCCCTTGATGAAATCCCTGGTGCCATCAATCGGGTCGACAACCCAGACCCGGCGTTTTCCCAGCCGCGCTTGCGTATCGGCGGTTTCTTCCGACAGCCAGCCATCGTCGGGACAGGCCGTCAACAATGCCGCCTTCAGCCAGGCATCGACTTCCAGATCGGCCTCGCTCACCGGGTTTCCGGGGGCCTTGTCCCACCAGATCGGGCCTTTTTGATAATGCGCCAGCGCCATGGCCCCGGCCGTGCGCGCGACGTCAACCGCAAGCGCCAGGTCGCGGCTGTCAGGCACCCGCGACGGTCATGCCATCGATGCGCAGCGTCGGCACATTGGCGGCATGTCGGAACTGCAAATCATCAGCAGGAATCAGCGCCTTGAACATGTCCTTCAGATTGCCGGCGATGGTCACTTCGGCCACTGCCACCGTAATCTCACCCGCTTCGATCAAAAAGCCGCTGGCGCCGCGGCTATAGTCGCCGGTCAAGCCATTGACCCCCATGCCGATCAATTCGGTGACATAAAACCCGCGCTTGATATCGGCCATCAGGGCCGTTGGGGTGACGCTGCCGGCGGCCAGGTGCAGATTGGTGGCACCGGCGCCCGGCGGCCCCGATGTGCCACGCACGGCATGGCCGGTCGGCGCCAGCCCCAATTGCCGGGCGCTGGCCGAATCGAGCAGCCAGTTGGTCAGCACGCCCTTGTCGATCAAGGCGCTCAACGCCACCGGCAGCCCTTCACCATCAAAGCTCCGCGATCGCAGCCCACGTCGGCGCAGCGGATCATCGATGATCGTGATGCCGCTATCGAACACTGCGGTGCCAAGCGCGTCTTTCAAAAAACTCGTACCGCGCGTGATGGCGCTGCCGGTGATCGCGCCGATCAGATGGCCGAGCAGTGTCGATCCAACGCGGGGATCAAAGATGATCGGCAGGCTGTGGGTTTCCAGCTTGATCGGGTTCAACCGCCGCAGCGCCCGCTCGGCGGCCCGGGCGCCGATGATGCCGGCCGATTCAAGGTCGTCCAGATAGCGCGCGGAATGCCAGGCGTAATCGCGCTGCATGGCAGAGCCTTCGCCGGCAATAACGCTTGCCGAACAGCCATAGCTGGTCGATCTTTTGCCGCCACGAAAGCCCGACGAGGTGGCAAGCGCAGTGACGGCCCGGCCGGCCGACGCGCCGCCGCCCTCGCTGTTGGTGATCCCCGGCCGGGCCCGCGCCACATCCTCGGCGGCCATCGCCATATCACGCAATAGCTCGGCATCGGGATCGGCACCATCATCGGCATCGACATCGGGCAGCGCGCCGGTCAACAGCCGATCGGCCGGTGCCAGCCCGGCCCATTTGTCCTCAGGGGCAAGCCGGGCCATGGCAACGGCGCGTTCAGCCGCCTGTGCCAGCGCCCGTGTCGACAGGTCGGACGATGAAACGCTCGCCGAACATTGGCCGATAAACACCCTTACACCGATTTCCTCACCCTCGCTGCGCCCGATGTCTTCAAGTTTGCCCAGGCGGACGCTGACCGATGTGGAGCCATCCCCAACATATAAAGCATCTGCGGCATCGGCCCCCGCCAGGGCCGCGGCCGCGAGGGCCGAATCGAGACGATCAAGAGCTTGGGATACGCTGAGCATGGATCGTGACTTAGGGGTTTGGATCGCCGCTGTCATCCCGCTGCGTCAATCGACGCGATCACGGCAAGGCGATCGCCCGTGGTGCCGCTAGAACGCCGCTGGCGTAGATCGGCACCAGCAACAAAATAATGAAGATCGTATTTGAAACAGCATTCAGCACAAAGCCGTTGGCACAGGAAATCACGCTGTCGACGACATACCAGATCAGCAAGGTCTGGACGACCAGCAGCCAGATCGGCCGACCAGCGGGCCCAAGCGCCGTTGCGGCGCGAACCGCGACATACACCAACAGGCCAAGCGCCAGCGTCACCGCCCCAAGCAGCCCGATGGCAAAGCGCAAAGGCTCGGTCACTAGCACCGGCCCATGGCTGTACATGTGGTCGAGGATGAATTGCGGCAGCGTAAGGGTTTCTTCAAACCCGGCCAGCACGAGAATCATGCCGAACAGCACGACGCCCACACTCCAGACCGCCAGCCAGTTGCGCCAAAATCCCGTCATCCACCGTCTCCCATCTCGAAAAACCAAGCATGACAGACTTATGTAGCGAGCGCTACATTAAAAAGCCCGAAAGCTGGCGATGCCGGTAGCGGCGAATAATAACAGCCCGGCGAAGCGGTTGCTGCGGAACAGTTTGAGGGCATTCAGCGGCGCTGTATCGACCAGCCGCCAGACCTGCCAGCCAAGCTGCCCGGCCAGCGGCAGCAGCGCCAGCAGCACCAGCGCGTCGGGCCGCACCAGCCAGAGCGCCCCCGCCCAGGCCAGCAGCGCCACAGCATAAAACCCTGCCACCCCGGCGCGCGCCCGCGGGCCGAGCGCCCGGGCCGATGATCGAATGCCGGCCATCGCGTCATCCTCGATATC
The DNA here is from genome assembly GCA_038221665.1 of Sphingomonadales bacterium. Lineage (GTDB taxonomy): Bacteria > Pseudomonadota > Alphaproteobacteria > Sphingomonadales > Sphingomonadaceae > Sandarakinorhabdus. The sequence goes on along the minus strand of JBBRIC010000047.1, from coordinate 1,047 downwards.
CTGCAGCGCGTAGATCGTGTCATAGCCAAGCGTCCAGGCAATGCCGCCTGCATACAGCAACGCCAGCGCCGGCACCGGATCGGCCACCGCGACAAACCCCACCAGCGCCCCCCAGTTAAAGGTCAGGCCGAGCCAGGCCTGCGGCCACCAGGTAATGCGTTTCATGAACGGATAGGCAGCGACAAGGCCAAGACTAGCAACGGCGACAACCTGCGCCAGCGGCCGCAATTGCAACACGACAAAAAGGCCGATCAACGACAAGCCGATGGCAAAAATCAGCGCCTGCCTGACCGAAACAGCCCCGCTCGCCAGCGGCCGCGCCCGTGTCCGCGCCACCTGCGCATCGAGATCGCGATCGATAATGTCATTCCAGACACAGCCGGCGGCGCGCATGACGATACTGCCAAGCCCGAACCATAAAATCAGCAGCCCGTCGGCAACCAGCCCATCGGCCAGCGCCACGCCCCAGGCGCACGGCCAGAACAACAGCCAGCTGCCCGCCGGCCGGTCCAGCCGCGCCAGCCGGGCATAGGGGCGCGCCGCCAGCGGCAGCGCATCGATCCAGCTTGCCGGCTCCGCATCGGGCGTCGCATCCGGTTTCGGCGGCGGAACTGCTGTGCTAGCCATGGCGCCATGAGCGATGCCGCTGCCCATCTGTCAACAACGCCGCGGCTTTATGTCGATCTGCGGCTCGGCGCCGATGCCGTGCTGTCACTGCCGCCGCCGCAATCGCACTATCTGGCGCAGGTCATGCGCCGGCAACCGGGCGACATGGTGCGATTGTTCGACAATGTCAGCGGCGAATGGGCGGCGCGCATCATGGTCGCCGGGCGCAAGGCGGTCGAGGTCCGCGTTGAAACGCATTTGCGCGACCGCGAAACCGTCGCCGATCTGTGGCTGTGCTTTGCGCCCTTGAAGCGCGGCCGCATCGATTGGCTGGTGGAAAAAGCTGCCGAACTGGGCGTCGCCCGGGCCGTGCCGGTGCTGACCGGCCGCACAATCGTCGACAGGCTCAACCTTGATCGACTGAACGCACATATGATCGAA
>JBBRIC010000046.1:0-19296 GCA_038221665.1 Sphingomonadales bacterium | reverse complement strand
GGCCCGCTCCCCCGCCAGCGACGAAGGTCGCATCCGCTCCTGCCACCCAGGGCATCGTACAATATGGGTGGTCGGGCGGGGGAGCGGGCCGGTGCCGACGCCACTTAAGCCAAAAAAAGTTCAACCCTTTGGCGGCCCGGCGATGACGCCACAGGCAATGCGCGGCCCGGCATTGCCGGCTGGGTCGCTGCGATAATCATCGGCCTTGGCATGCAGCACCACGGCGGCACCATCGGCATCGAGCAGCGGTACCGCGCCATCCTGCAGCCGCAAGCCCTCCCGCAGCACATTCAGCAGCCCAAGGCCCGAGGCATCGACGCTGATATTGGGCAGATCGCCGGCATGTTCGCCCAACGGATTGTCATGGCCATGCTGTTTCTGGCCCGGGTTGAAATGGCCGCCGGCGCTGACAAAGCCAGGGCCCTCGCAAAGCCCGATGGCGTGGAGGTGGATCGCATAATCGCCGGGCGCAACGCCGATGACACGCGCCGTGACGCGCGTGCCATCGCTTTCCTGGGTCAGCGTCGCTGTGCCCTGCGGCTCACCATTGGGCCCGTTCAGCGGGACAGTGATGATCAGCGCCGGCCGGCCGCCGATCTTGCCAAGCGATTCCGATTTTTGCGCACAGCCCCCGATGATGATCAGCGGCAAAAAGCTCAGACAAACGCTATGATGAAGGCGCATCGATGGTCCTTTGGCTGTAGATCAACTGTCCCCATAATGCGCGACGAGCCGATCGAGTGCCAGCTTCAAGACGAGTTTTCCGGCCCGATTGGGCCAGCCAAGCGCACGTTCGGCGGTTTCCAGCCCTTCGCCCATGCAGATGACCCGCCACAGCACATCGCTGAGGCCGGGGCCCGCCGCCGTCACCGCGGCGTCGAAACGCTGCCGGGCGCTCAATTGCGCCAGTGTGGGGTCCTGAGGCTGACCATTGCCACCGCGCGGGCCGGCATCCCAGCGCATGGTGATGCGCGGTGCCTGCCCCGCCAGCATGAAATCATGGCGCAGCCGCTCACTGGCCCGAAATTGCGCCGGCGTCACCATGCCGCGCCGCGCCAGCCAGGCCAAAGGCGATTCCGCCAGATTGACCGTCACTTCGCGGCGATCAATGGCATCCGCGGGGCTGAGCAACCGGCTGGCGAGCAGCCGGTTGCGCGCTTCGGGCGCGATATCGTCATGGCTCTGGGGTTTAGCGCGTGCCTTCATGGTTCATCTCTCCAGCGATGTTGCACGAATCACTTGCCATAGTCTGTTGGTTGTAGGACAGAGGATAACCGTTTTGGTTCATTGGTCAGGAAAACATCATGCTTACCCGTATCCGTGAAGTCAGAAAGGCCAAGGGCCTTACCCTCCTCGATGTGGCGGAGCGCTGTGTGCCTGCTACCACGGCCCAAACCATCGGCCGGCTGGAAACCGGCACCCGCACCGTGTCGGTCGGCTGGCTGAACCGTATCGCAGCGGCGCTGGCGGTGGAGGCCGCCGACCTTGTCACTTTGCCCGACCGCGCCGACCTGCCGGTGGCCGCCATCCTTGCCGCCGATGGTGCCGTCGCGCCCCGCCAGCCGCAGGTCATCGTGCCGCCGATGCCATCTGCTGCGATGGTCGGCATCAGCGTTGAAATCGGCCAGGGCGAATATCGCGCCGGGGATATGCTCTGGGCCGAACGGCTTAGCGTTGACAGCTTCGCGCGTGCCATCAACCGCGATATTCTGGCGCCGCGGCCGGTAGGTCGTTTTGCCTTTGGGCGGCTGGTCGGCACAGAAGCTGGCCGCCTGCAGATCCTGCCCGCCACCCCCGGCGCCCGCCAGCTGGTGCTCGCCGATGTGCCCTGGATTGCCGTGGTGCGGCATCTGAGCCGGTCGCTTTAACCAAAGACTCAAGCAATTTCGATCGTCACCCCCCGGGCTTGCCCCGGGGGTGACGACGGTCGGTTCCCTTCATTGTAACCCTGCCTATTTGTTGAAATTCGTGGCAGCAAAATCCCAGTTCAGATGCCGGTCGACTACCGCCTTCAGATAATCGGCGCGGCGGTTCTGGTAATCGAGATAATAGCCGTGTTCCCAGACATCGACGGTCAGCAACGGCCGCTGGCCATGGCTGAACGGGATATCGGCATCGCCTGTTGCGAATACCGAAAGCTTGTCACCATCCTGCACAAGCCAGCCCCAGCCGCTGCCGAATTGTTCGAGGGCCGCCTTGGCCAGAGCCGCCTGACAGGCAGCGAGACTGCCGAAATCGCGATCGATGGCAGCGGCCAGCGCGGGCTTTGGTGTCTGCGTGGCCGGGCTCAGGCTTTGCCAATAGAAATTATGGTTCCAGCATTGCGCGGCGTTGTGGAGGATCGCCTCGCTCCCGGCCTTGCCGGCGGTCGCCTCGATAATGTCTTCCAGCGTCTGATCTGCCATCGGCGTGCCGTCAACAAGCTTGTGAAGGGCGGTGAAATAACCCTTATGGTGTTTTCCATAGTGGAATTTCAACGTTTCGGCCGAAATTACCGGCGCCAGCGCGTCCATGGCAAAAGGCAGTTCAGGTTGCTCCAGCGGCGAGGCGCCGGCCAATTTTGCGTTCAACATTGTTCAAACCTTTCATGGCAGTGTTACGGGGTTTGAACGCGCAAGGGTGGCGCTGGTTGCAACGCCTCAAAGATAGACCCAGGGGCGGCGCTGCCTGTCATCCGCCTGCCAGACGGCAATGCTGGCGGCGTGTTGCAGCGTCAGGTCGATGGGGTCGAGCCCTTCCAGCAATTGCGCCTTGGCTTCGGCGGTCACCGCGAATTTGAAATCGCTGCCCGCGCAGCTGACCCGCTGTGCCGGCAGATCGATGTGGAGCGGGCCGCTGGCAGCGGCCAGAATGGCGATGGCGGCGCGCGGCAGCACCAGTGGCAACAGCCCGTTGTTGACCGCGTTGCCGGCAAAGATCGGCGCAAAACCGGGTGCGATGACGGCCCGGATGCCATATTCGAGCAATGCCCAGACGGCGTGTTCGCGGCTGGAACCACAGCCGAAATTATCCCCGGCGATGATGATCGCGGCAGCGCCAAAGCCCGGCCGGTTGAGGATGAAATCGGGATCGGGCGTGCGCGCCCCCAAATAGCGGCGGCCGGCAAACAGCCCCGCCGCGAGGCCGGTCTTGCCGGTGGTTTTCATCTCCCGCGACGGAATGATGATGTCGGTATCGATATTATCTTCGAGCAGCGGCGCGGCCAGCGACGTCAAGGTGGTGAATTTCTGGCTCATGCGGCAGCGATACAGCCGTTGATGGCGCTGGCGGCGACGGTTTCGGGGCTGGCGATATGGCTGCGGGTGCCAAGGCCCTGGCGGCTTTCGAAATTGCGATTGGTCGATGAAATCACCCGCTGGCCGGCACCAAAGCTTTCGCCGCCGGCAAAAAAACACATCGAGCAACCGGATTCGCGCCATTCAAAGCCGGCATCGATGAAAATACGATCCAGCCCCCGCGCTTCGGCCGCGCGCTTCACCGCGCTGGAGCCGGGCACGACGATGGCGCGCACCCCGGCCGCGACCCGCCGCCCGACAACGATCGCGGCGGCGCGTTCGAGATCGGACAGGCGGCTGTTCGTGCAACTGCCGATAAACGCTGCGTCGATCGGCAGGCCAATCAGCGATTGCCCTTCTGCCAGCCCCATATAGGCCAGCGCCTTGTCATGCGCGGCGCGGCTGCCTGGCCCTGAAAACACCGGGATTGGCGCGCCCAGCGGCACGGCCTGCGCCGGCGATGTGCCCCAGCTGACCATCGGCGCCAGATCGGACACATCGACATGGATTTCGCGGTCGAATACGGCATCGGCATCGCTGACAAGGCCGCGCCAGGCCGCCACCGCCCGATCCCAAAGCGCGCCGGACGGCGCATAGCGGCGGCCGTGCAACCAGTCGAAGGTCACTGCATCGGGGGCGATAAAGCCCGTAAACGCGGCAAATTCGGTCGCCATGTTGCACAATGTCATGCGCGCTTCCATTGCCAGCGCCATGACCGCGGGGCCGGCAAATTCGATGGCATGGCCCTGACCGCCAGCAGCGCCATGGGCCGCGATCAGCGCCAGCGCCATGTCTTTTGCCGTAACGCCCGCGGGCAATCGGCCGCCGAAGCTGACGCGCATCGAGGGCGGCCGCTGCAATCGCAAGCTGCCGGTGGCCAGCGCATGTTCGGCGGCCGATGTGCCGATGCCCCAGGCCAGCGCCCCAAAGGCGCCTTGCGTGCAGCTATGGCTGTCGGGCGCAACCAGCGTCAGGCCGGGCAGGATGATGCCGAGTTCGGGCGATACGACATGGACGATGCCCTGATCGGGATCGCCGATATCGAACAGGCGGATGCCGGCAGCGCGGGCAGCGGCGCGGGTTTCGGTGATAAAGGCCGTGCCGCCCGGCATTTGCGTCACGTCGCTGCGACCGGGGAACGTATCGACGATATGGTCCATGGCGGCAAAGGCCCGCGCCGGATCGGCCACCGCCCGCCCCGCCGCCGCAAGGCTGTTCAAGGCAGCGGCGCCCGTGCGTTCATGAAGGAACACCCGGTCGATGGCGATCAGCGACGCACCACCGGGCATGGCGGCAATGACATGGCTGTCCCATAACTTGTCGAAAAGGCTGGGCATGTCGGCAAGGATAGGGCGCGTTTCGGGCCAGCGCCAGATGCGCTCAGTTCGGCAGCAGGGTTTCGATGGCAGCGGCCAGCGCGAGGCCGGCGTCCGCCTGCGCCGCCGCCCCGGGCGTGCCGGTATAGATATGGCTGGTCGCGCCCATGCTGAAGCGGCGGACATAGGGGACGTTCCAGTCGATATCGGCGGGCGGGCCGGCAAACCGCCGGTAGCCGGGCAGGCCATTGAACATCAGATAGCTGTGCAGGAACAACGTATCGGTGTTTTCCGAAAGAAACTCGACCGGCACCGCAATGGCGATCGCGTCGCGGCGTTGCCGGGCGCCAGCAAAGGCTTCGGCGACCGAGACAAGCTTGTTGCCCGGATCCTCGATCGAGTCGCCAAAGGCTTCCTGCGCGATGACGGTATGGATCGTTCGCCAGCCGCGACGGTGCAGCGCGGCGGTCAGGGCCGGGGCGATTTTTGCCGTCGCGCGCCGGGCGTTATCGACCCATGAATCGCGCTGTTGCTGCACGATCGGCAGGCCATGCAGCGAGATGACAAGCGTTGCGGTGGCGTCAGGGCCGGGTGGCGCCGGGGCCGTGGCCGCAAGGTGGCGGGCAAGCAGCGCCGAAAAACCCGGCATGTCGGCAAGCTGCGGCGCAAACAGCAGCCTGGGGGCGGGCTTGCCGCGCTCGGCCGCCCATTCGGCAACAAGCGCGTGGATTTTGGGATAGGCGCCGCGATATTCCTCGAACGCTGAATTGATCGGCAGGGTGGAGCCGATGACCAGCGTATCGACGCCGCCATCGAGCAAGCGGAAGATTTCGCTGCGGCCGGCATGGGGCAGAAAAATATCGTATAATGCCGTGCCGGTGACGGCGGGATGGCGGCGCAGCCGGGCAAAGGCGGCATCGACCATGGCCAGAGTCTGGTCGCGTTGCGGCAGATAGCCACCCGGCAAGCGCGCGTAATAAATGCCGCGGGATTTCAGCATGGCGCGTTGGGCAGGGCCTGCGGCACCCCCGGCGCGCCCCGCGTAAAGGAAACTGCCGATTTCGCCGGCCGTGCTTGCCGATGGCGGCACCCAATCGACCTGGCCGCGAGCGAATTTGGCGGCAAAGGGCTCACCATCCCAATCGGCGGTGCGGCCATCAAAGGCCATCAGCAGCTTTGGCGTGAACCGCGATTGTGCATCGGGGTGCGTCGGATCGATCAGCGCGACGCCCGTGTCGCGGCCAGCGATCCGGTTGATCGGCCAGGGGATGGCGATTTCCAACAATTTGTGGACAAAATTATCGTAAAATGCCGGCTCGAAATGCGCTGGTTGCAACAACGAGACGATGATGATGCCGGTGCGGCCCTTGGCCTTGATCCCGACGGGCTGGGCAGCGATGGCCGCCTCGGCATCCCAATTGAACGGCCAAGCCTTTGGCTGGTTCATCATGAACAGGATGATGACGACGCTGCCGATGCCGGCGACAGCGCCGATGAGGATGGCGAGCCAGCGCCGACGCCTTTGGGTCAGGCGTTGCAATTCAACCGGCCCCCGCCGCTGACAGGCGGATTTCTAGCATTTTTAGAATCGATAACCGGCGCGGACGCCGAAGGTGCGCGGATTGGGCAGATAGGCGATGACGCTGCGCCCCGGCGCAAAGCCTTCGGGACGCCCGAAATCGACATTGCGCTGGGCGCTTTCGATATTGTCATCGTCGAACAGATTATCGACATAGGCCGTCACCGTCACGCCGCGCCATTCGATGCCGGCGCGCAGGCCGACACGCCAATAGGCCGGCAGGGTCGCAAGGTTGGATTCATCGGTGAAGCGTTCCGAGCGATACAGGCTGTTGGCTTCAACAAACCAGTTGTCGCGGCCGCTGCCGATCGGCTGGCGGAATTCGGCCGACATGTTGAGCGCGTGCCTGGGGCTGCGGCCAACGGCATTATGCGAAAAATCGGCGCAGATGTTGCCGGCTTCGGCGCGGTTCTGATCGGATGAGGTCTGGCCGGCCGGCGTGCCGCAATTGGCACCGGCCCCCGCGACGCCGGGTGGCGGGCCCTGCACATAGGAATCGAATTCGGCATGGGTATAGGCATAGGTCAGGTCGAGGCGGATTTTCTGGTGGACGCGCCATTCCAGATCGGCCTCGATGCCATAGATTTTGACGCTGCCGGCGTTGACGATGCCGGCGGTGGTGACGGTCTGCCCGGTGGGTGACGTCAGGCTGTTCTGCACGCCGATCTGCTGATCGGTGTAATCGTTCAGATAGCCGCTGATATTGGCCGTAACCGTGCGATCGAACAGGCTCGATTTGACGCCGACTTCATAGGCATTGACGCTTTCGGGCAGATAGCCCTGGCCGGTGAATTCAACGATCTCGTTGGTGTTGAAACCGCCGGGTTTGAAACCCTTGGCATAGGTTGCATAGACCAGCACCTTGTCGGCGGGGCGGAATTCGGCGGTGATGCGGGGCGTGAACTTTTCGTTTTTCGTCGTCGCAAAACGTGGGCAGGCAGCGACAATCCCGGGCGGCGGCGTGCTGGCCGGCGCCGTCGGGCTGAACACCGCGCCATTAGCAAATTGCGGCAGGCAGGCGGGCACCAGTTTTGAAAGGGTGACATCCTGTGAGCGCCAGCCGGGCATGCCATAGGTGATTTGATCATCATTCCAGCGGATATCGGCCGATAGTTTCAGCCGGTCATTGACGCTCCAGGCGACGCCGCCATAAACGCCGTAATATTTGGTGTCGCGGGTGTTGACGACCGGAAAACCAAAGTTTGCCGACGGGGCCGTCGACAGGCGAAACGGCGGGCCGGCGAGCGGGCTCGTCGGGCTGCGCAACCAGAATTGCGCGGCGTTGACCAGGCTCGCGTCCTCGGTGAAATACTGGCCACCGATCAGCACATCGACATTGCCAAAGCTGCGCCGCAATTTCAGTTCATTGTCGATGGCGCGATTTTCATATTTCAAATTCTGCAGCGCCGACAGCGACAGGATAAAGCCGGGGGCGGCGGCGAAATTCGAATAATCGCCATCCTGTTGCAGGCGGCTGACATTATCAAGAAAGCCGAAGCGATAATCGAGTGAGCCCCAGTCGCCCGTCCAGGCGATTGTCAACGAGCCGATATCCTGGCGCAGATGCAGCCCGTCAAAGGCCTTGCCGGTGAAGGGATCGTTGCCGAGCTGAATATCGGATTCATGCGCCCTTATCGGGCCGACGACGGTGCCGCGGGTGCAACTGGCCAGCGCAGGCGGCGACAGGCCGGCCAATGAGGCCGGGCACGGGATGGTGGCGGGGGCGCCGGGCACCGCCGCATAGAGCGCGCCGGGGGCGGGCAGCCGCACATTCGAGCCGATCAGGGCCGTCGCCTGTTCGCTGGCGCGTTCGGTGGAATGCATGTAGCGGGCAATGATTTCAACGTCTTCATGCGGTTTTATCAACAAGGCGGCGCTGAAACCTTCGGATCTGAGCGTGCCGACGCGGGCATTGGTCACCGGATTGGTGTAAAAACCATCGCGGTTCTTGATGCCGCCGCTCAGCCGCAAGGCCAGTTTGTCGGCGATGATCGGCAGGTTGATGGCGCCGTCGATGGCCCAGACGCCGCCGTTGCCGGCTTCACCGCCGATGCGGCCTCCCGGATCGAAATCGGGCTTTTTGGTGATATAGTTGATGGCGCCGGCAAAGGCATTGCGACCATAAAGTGTGGCCTGCGGCCCCTTCACCACTTCGATGCGTTCCAGATCGAACAGGGCGGCGTTGAGCGAAGCACCGCCGCCGGCAATCGAGAGATTTTCGCCCGACAGATCCTGACCGTTGAGCAATATGGCAACGGAGGGCCGGCCACGTTCCGCCTGCATGCCACGCAGCGCCGGGCGGGTATCGTTGAGGAAGCCGCCCTGGTCAAAGGTCAGCCCCGGGGTGCGGCGAGCGATGTCCTCGACCTGGCGCAGGCCTTCGCGCTGGATCATTTCGGGGCCGAAAACGGTGATCGACAACGGCACATCCTGAACATTTTCGGTGCGCTTGCGGGCTGTGACGATGATCAGGTTGCGGTCTGTAAAGCCTTGCTCGGTTGCTGTTGTCACCGTTGCCGGTGCAGCCGCGCCTGCCGCATACGCCGGCATCGCCATCAGGCTGGATGCTGCAAACAGCCAGCTGCGGAAGTGTTTTGCCTCGATCATCGCGTGCTCCCCGTGTCTGGCTGCCGGCGGCAGTGGCGCCCGGTATCGGCGGCGGCTGCTGCGTCAAATTGGCTAGGCTTTGTTGTTTCGTGGAATATCACTTGAAAGTTGACTGTATGGTCTACATGATGTGCCGCGTTGCAGGGGGCGTCAAGTCCAAAAGATGACAGAAATAATATTGCCGGAGACAGACGCGACGCTGCCGCCGGCAAAGCGCCGGCCCGTTGCACAACGCGATCGACGCGCCGCCACCGAGGCGGCGATAATCGATGGTTTTGAGCGTTTGCTGGCGCGCGGCGGCATTGGCGCGCTCGGCATCAACGCCCTGGTCAAGGAAGCCAGGGTCGGCAAGAAACAGGTCTATGATTATTTCGGTGGGCTCGATGGGGTGGCGGGGGCCTGGGTCCGCAAGTCGCAGGTCTGGCGATCGATCGATGAAATCATCGGCGAGCCATGGGCCGAATTCTTGCAGCGCGCACCGGCGGAAAAGCTGACATTGGTCAGCGCGCGCTATGCCATCAGCCTGCGCAAAAACCCTTTGTTGTGCGAATTACTATCGGGCGAATTTGTCAAATCCGATGAGGTAAAGTCCGCCGTTGACCATGTCAGACAGTTGATTCGCCTCGATTTTGAAAAAATCCTGCAATCGGATGAAAGGCTTGGTCATCCCGACATGCTGGCCTTCAATCTGGTGGCCTATGCCTGTGCGTCCTATCTGGGGCTGCGGGCGCATCACCAGCCAATTTTTTTCGGCTTTGACCTGTCGGTCGAAACCAGCTGGTTGACGGTGATGGCGATGTTCGAGCGGGTGTTGCAACTCGCCGATCCCGAGCGCGAGGGGACAGGAAGTTGACCGATCAGTCCTTTAAGCCGTTTTGCAGCGGCGATATTTTCGTGCCGGCGCCGCTGCTCGACCCGGCCGCACGCTATCCGACCGGCGCCGGCATTGTCCGCCAATATGCGGCTGATTTTACCCTGAAAGCCGAAGTTGCGACCGGCCGCACCGGGTTGATTTCGGGGCTGGGCCTGGGGCCTGACAATGTCCTGCAGGTGCTCGACCCCCAGGCGAGGGCCATCGATCGTTTTGGCCCGGATGGCCGGCATCTGCCGGCGCTGGCGACGCCCGATGGCGGCTTTGGCTCGGTGCTGTTCGAGGCCGGCGGCACATTTTTGCGCGGTGAACATCTCTGCGGTGGCCCGGGGCCGTTCGCGGGCGAGGGCCGCGTGCTACGCTTCGGCGCCGATGGCACGCTACTGGCGGCATTCGATACCGAGACCAATGGCGGCGTCAGCGGCTTTCTGGGTGTTACCCATATGGCATTATCGGGCGATGGCGGCACCCTGTTCCATCTATCCGAAACCGGCGGTGTGATTTATGCCCATGACCTGCTGGCCAACCGCCGCCTGGGGGTTTTCTACGCGCGCGCCGATCCGCCGCCGATGCTGTTCGGACTGGCCATGCTGCCCGATGGCCGGCTGGCGGTGACGACGGGGCGGTCGATACGCCTGGTGGCGGCGAATGGCAATATGACGGCCGATATCGAACTGCCGGCGGGCCGAGGCTGGGCGAACATCATCGTGCGGCCAAGCGGAAACAGCCTGTTTGTACTCGATTTTTTTGGCGGACGCCTCACAGAACTGGCGCTTGCGGATTTTCAATGCATGCGGCTGGTTGATCTGGGCAACCCGCAGGGCATGACATCACTGGCGGAGGTTCCATGATCATCAACCAATGGTATGTCGCGGCGGAATCGAGTGAGATCACGCCCGTCGCACCCAAAAAAGTGCGGATGCTGGGGGTCGATTTTGCGCTGTTCCGCGATGAGGCGGGGGCGGCGCATTGCCTGTCCGACATCTGTGTCCACCGCGGCGCTTCGCTGGGCATGGGCCGGGTCGAAAAAGGCTGCGTCGAATGCCCCTATCATGGCTGGCAATATAATGGCGCGGGCGATGTGGTGCGGATCCCATCCCTGCCGGCGGACCTGCCGATCCCCAAACGCGCCCGGGTCGACAGCTATCCGGTGATCGAGCGTTATGGCTGGATCTGGGTATTTCTGGGCGATCTGCCCGAGGCCGAGCGGCCGCCCTTGCCGGAATTTCCGGAATATGAAGACCAGGCGAACTGGCGGACGATCAGGGGCGATTATCACTGGAACGGCAATTATGCGCGGATCGTCGAAAATGGTCTCGATTTTGCTCATGCGCCGTTTGTGCACCCGAGTTTTGGCGATCGCGAGCGGGCCGAAATCCATGACTTCGAGCTCGAACAGGATGAATGGTCGGCGCGGGCCAAGGTCAGCTATATTCCGCCGCTGCCGCGCGGCATCTGGAAATTCGCGCGGCGCGAACGCACGCCGGTGCAGGCCCGGCCGAGTTTTCACATGTCGGGATCAACGATGCGGCTGGATGTCTGGCTGACGTCGACATGGCAGATGGTGATTTTTGACGTCAATACGCCGGTCGATGAAACGACGACGATCACCCGCTGGATCATGGCGCGGAGTTTCTTTCGCCAGGCGATGTTCGATGGCGACAGCCGCAAGCGCACCTTGAAGATTTTCAATCAGGACAAGGTGATCGTTGAAAAAATCTGCCCGGAAATCGTGCCGGATGATCTGCGTGAAGAGCTGTCGGTGAAATCCGATGGCTTGATGAATGCCTATCGGGCCAAGCGCAAGGCGTTGATCGGGCGCGGCTGGGCGATCGATGTCGAGGCGGTGAAAGACCAATTCGAAGGACGGCGCGCGCTGGTCGTGCCATCGCCGGCGCGGCGCGAAGCCATGGGCAGGAATTTTGTATTGAAAACCCTGCCGTTGCTGCCGGCGACCGTGTGACGGCGGTGGCTGCAAAGCCCGCGCCACCACCGGCGGCACCACCGCTGGCGGCACTGTATTTGTCGATATTCATCGGCCTGATGGGTTTTGGCGTGCTGTTGCCGGTGTTTCCATTCTGGGGACGGGCGCTGGCGGCGACAGCGATCGGGGTCGGCATGTTCAACCCCGCCTTCCAGACGCTGGTTGCAGCGACCACCGGTGATGATGACCGGGGCGTGATCAACGGCTTGATGCAGGGCGGATCGGCTGTCGGCCGGATTATCGGCCCCGCAGTTTCCGGGCTGATTTTTCAAAAATTTGGCCCGGCGATGCCGTTTCTGGCTGGCGCAGCGTTGATGCTGCTGGCCTTTGGCGTCGCGGTCATCGTCGGGCGTCAGCTGGCGGCGCGGCAGCGATGATGCGCCCATGATGCAAAAAATGTTAAAATCGCTGCTGGTCATCCTGCTCGTGCCGGTGACGGTGGCGGGCGTCGCCTGGGCCGCCAATGCCGCCTATATGCAGCGCTACATGCGGATGGCCGTGTCACAGGCGCGGGGCGAATCACAAGCCGCAGACTGGTATGATCCGGTGGACAAGGTGCCGGGGGCAGCGGATAGGCGGCTGCCGGTCGCCACGCTGCCATCGGTGTCCGGGGCGGCGCTGGCCGCTGCCGATGCCTATGCGCGGGAAACGAAATCACAAGGGTTGCTGGTCTGGCAGGGCGGTGCCTTGCAGGCCGCGAAATATTACGGCGGGTTCAGGCGCGCGGATCTGATCGCGTCGAAATCCATGGCCAAGATGGTCGTCGGCATCGTCATCGGCCGGGCGATCAAGCAGGGGCATATCAAAAGCCTGGACCAGCCGGTTTCGAATTTCATCGGCGAATGGCGGGGTACCGACAAGGCAGCCCCGACGATCCGGCAGTTTTTGCAGAATTCGAGCGGGATCAGCCGGTTTTCCTACAATGATTTCAAGCCCTGGTCACAGACGATGCGCGAATATCTGTCGGATCACCACGAAGATATCCTGTTGAACGAAACCCGGCGTGATTACACGCCGGGGACCGAATATGATTATTCGATGATCACGTCCGACGTGCTGGCGATGGTCATCGAGCGCGCGACGGGGATGCGCTATGCCGATTATCTGGGCGAGGCGTTACTGGTGCCGATCGGCGCTGCGGGTGGCACCGTCTACATCAATCGGCCCGGCGGGCTGGCGCATTCGGGCTGTTGCCTGATGCTGCCGGCCGAAAGCTTTGTGCGGATCGGCGCGCTGATGGCGCGCGATGGTGTCTGGAATGGCGAACGCCTGTTGCCCGACGGCTGGGTCAAGGCAACGGTGACGCCATCGCCGGCCAACCCGAAATGGGGCCTGCACATGTGGATCGGCAGCCCCTGCGTCAAGCGGCTGCGCTGGTTCCCGGAACGCTCGCAAGCCGTCGGCGTGCTGCATTCCGAATGTTATCTTGCCGATGATCTGTTCCTGTTCGACGGGTCGGGCAATCAGGCGATGTGGATCGTGCCGTCACGCGATCTGGTCGTGCTGCGTTTCGGGCCGCCGCCGACGCGCCGGCCGGGAGAGCCCGGGGAATTCGACAACAGCCGTTTACCCAACACGATCATGAGAGGCATGCCATGAGGATTTTGATAGCGGCATTATTGCTGGCGGCGCCAGCGGGGGCAGAAACGCTGGTGGTAAAGGTCACTGGCGCTGGCGCTGGCGGGCAGGTGGTTGCCAGCCTCTACAGCGTTGCGGCGGGATTTTCCGGGTTTGATACGAAAAAGGCCGCCGCGGTGCAGATGGCCCCGGTCGCGGATGGCGGCGCGGTGATCAGCTTTGCCGGGTTGAAGCCCGGACGTTATGCCGTGTCGGCATTCCATGACGCCGACAAGGACGGCAAGGTCAAAACCAATTTCATCGGCATCCCGAGGGAGGCGGTAGGGGTGAGCAACAACCCCGGCGGCATGCCAAGCTTTGAAAAGTCACTGGTGACCGTGCCGGCGGCGGCGCCTGTCGAAATCAGCTTGCGAAAGATTGGCGGGTAACGCCGGCTCAGATATTGACGCGCGATTGAACTGGCTGGGGCGGCAGGATTCGAACCTACGAATGCCGGCATCAAAAGCCGGTGCCTTACCGCTTGGCGACGCCCCAATGTTCAGCCGGTCCCACTAGGTCAGCCACGACGATAGGGCAACCAGAAATCTGGCGCTGCGGCATCATTCCGCCGGGCGGCGGGCCGGATTGGCAAAGCGGGTCATCACGATGACACCGATATAGACCAGCAGCGACACCAGCAACCACAACAGCCCCGATGCCGGCCAGACCAGCGCGCCGGCTATCGGCAGGCCAACCATCGCCAGATAGATGAACAGGCCGGTCGGCCAGCCGATGCGGGCGTGCAGATGATGGTGGAGGTGATCGCGGTCGCCATCGAATGGCGATCGACCGGCAAGCCGCCTTGCCAGCATCAGCCGCACCGTATCGAACACCGGCACCGCAAACAGCAGCGCCACGAGTTCGGCCGGCACGGCGCCGCCGCTGCCATTATAGGCAGCAATGCCCATCAGGCCGAACAGCGTCGACAGGGCATAGCTGCCACCATCGCCCAGGAACAATTTGCGCGCCATATTATAGCGCAGCATGATCGCCAACGCGACAAAAGCCGCAGCCAGCACCGGCCATTGCGCCGGTGCGACAATCGCCAGCACCACCGCCCAGATCAGCCCCATGCCGATGACGACACCGTCCTTGCCATCGGCCATATTGACGGCATTGAGCAGGCCAACCAGGCACAAGATGGTAAACGGCACCCCCCACCAGCCGAGGTGCAAAGGCATATTCTGGCCGCTGAAATGCAGCATCGACAGATTATAGGCCGGCACGTTGAACACCAACAGCGTGAGGACGATGATCGCCGCCGCCAACCGTTTTGGTGGCGAGATATGGTTTCGATCGTCGATGACACCAAGCATGAACATAGCCGCCACCGCCAGCGCCAGCCAGAGGAGCGCGCCAGCCCCGACGCCACCACCAAAATGCCAATTCAGCAGCGCGGCAAAGACTGTAGCGCCGGCCAGCGCAAAACCGCCGACCAGCGGCGTTGTCCGCGCATGGCGTTTGCGACCACCATCCTTGTCGGGGTGATCGAGCAGGCCCAGCGCCCGGCCCAAGGGCAGGGCAAAATGCCCCACGGCCAACGCCAGAACGGCTGCGAAAACGCCGGATATGGCCAGGAGCGCCATGGTCGACAAGACGCGCAATTCCCTTAACCAAACGCGGGACAACCGCCCCAAGCATTGAAAACCGACTTTGTCCTAGCCGTTAATCGTGGCAAGGCGCAAGGCCGGGCCAAAACGGGACAGGGTGTTTTAGAGCATGATGACATCAGCTAGCGTCACCATGATTGCCCTTTGGGCAACCCCTGCGGGGCGGCGTTGCTTTTGGCGCATGGCGGCGTCACTTGTCGGCAGCGATGCGCTGCATCGCTACTTTCCGCGCTTCTTGCCACGCACCAAAATCACCACCGTCCTGGCAATCCTGCCTAATGTCGTCACGCTCTAATGGCAATTCTGGTTACCGGCGCGGCGGGCTTTATCGGCGCGCATGTTGCCGCCGCCCTGCTCGATCGCGGCGATACTGTCATCGGCATCGACAATCTGAACGCCTATTATCCGGTTGCCTTGAAACAGGCACGGCTGGCCGGATTGATCGGCGCGCGCCGCAAATTCCGCTTTGTCGAAGCAGATTTTGCCGATGCGGCGGCGCTCAACGCCGCCATCGCCGGCGATAAACTCGACGCCATCGTGCATCTGGGCGCCCAGGCCGGTGTGCGCCATTCGATCGAAGCGCCGCGCGATTATGTGCACAGCAATCTGGTTGGCCAGCTTGAAATCCTGGAACTGGCGCGGGCCGCCCGGGTCCGCCACCTAGTCTATGCCTCCTCATCCTCCGTTTATGGCGATGGGGCGCCTTTGCCGCTGGCCGCCGACGAACGCGCCGACCGCCCGGTGAGTTTTTACGCCGCGACCAAAAAAGCCAATGAATTAATGGCCGAAAGCTATGCGCATCTGTATCGCATCCCGATGACCGGCCTCAGGTTTTTTACGGTCTATGGCCCCTGGGGCCGCCCCGACATGGCGCTCTGGCGCTTTGCCGAGCGGATTTTTGCGGGCCTGCCGCTGCCGCTGTACAATGGCGGCGCCATGCAGCGCGATTTCACCTATGTCGATGATATCGTTGCGGGCGTGCTGTCAGCGCTCGATCGCCCGCCGGCCGATAATGGCGCAACCCAGCCCGGTGGCAGCATCAGCCCCCATGCCATTTATAATCTGGGCAATGACCAGCCGGCGATGCTGGGCGATCTGGTGGCCGCCATCGGCAGCGCCGCCGGCATCACGCCGATCCTTGATTATCAACCGATGCAGCCCGGCGATGTCACCGCCACCTGGGCCGATATCGGCCCGGCGCGGCGCGATCTGGGCTATGCGCCGGCCACCCCGCTGCGTGTCGGCGTGCCGCGTTTCATCGACTGGTATCGGGGTTATGCGGGGGTGTGAGCGCCGGTGTCTGAACCATGGCCAGCAGCGACCGCGCCGCAGCAACATGGAGCACTTCGATCAATTTGCCCTTGTAGGTAGTGACGCCCTTGCCCTCGGCCAGCCCCGACTCATAGGCCGCAATCAGGCCGTTCGCGTTCTCGATATCGGCAGGGCTGGGTGAGAAGATATGGTTGCAAGCGCTAATTTGCGACGGGTGGATCAGCGTCTTGCCGTCAAAGCCGAGCATCAGGCCGTGGCGCGCCTCGGCGGCAAAGCCATCGCTGTCCCCGATATCGGTAAAAACGCCATCAAAGGCCATTTTACCGGCGGCGCGGGCGGCAACGACGATCGCTGACAGGCTGTAGAGCAAGGGCGTGCGGGCGGCATCGGGGCGGGCGTGCAGGTCCTTGGCCAGGTCGGCCATGCCGGCGAGCAGCGCGACAACACCCGGCACTTCGGCGATCGCCGGCGCCGCCAGCACGCCCCCTGGCGTTTCGATCATGGCCCAGACGGGCTTGCCGGCGGCCAGTTCGACCGCACGCGCGGCATCGGCGGCGTTTTCAACCTTTGGCACCACCAGGGCATCAAAGCCGGTCGTCGCCGCAGCAAAATCGGCGCCGTGCCAGGGCGTGCCAAGGCCATTGACGCGCAACAGCAATTCGCGCCCGCCCCAGCCGCCGGCATAGGCGGCGGCACTGGCAGCGGCACGGGCCGCATCCTTGGCTTCTGGCTGCACCGCGTCCTCCAGATCGAGGATCACGCAATCGCTGTCGAGCGTGCGGGCCTTTTCAATGGCCGACGGGCGATTGGCCGGCAAATACAGGATGGAGCGGCGGGGGCGGGGCGTTTCGTTCATGCGCTGCTGTGACCGCGCCGCCGCCATGGCGCAAGCCCTGCCCGGCAGCCGGGCCAGATCAACCCGGGTACCAGCGCCGCCAGCGTCTTATTTCGGCGGGCCGAAGACGCGGAAATAATAACCAAAAATGATCCGGTTGCAGACCGCATCGCGCGCCGCCATGCAGATGAACACCGTATCGTCATGGGCATAGCTGTGCAACGCAACGTCCATCCCATAGGAAGTGCCGCCATGGCCCCAGCTCTGGCGCTCTCCGGATTGGGCAATAAACCCCATGCCGTACCAGGGCGTTTCGCCCGGCGTCGTCGCCAAGCGGAAACTTGCCGGCGACAACAACCGCCCGCCGTTCAACGCAGCAAAGAATTTCAGCATGTCATTGGCGCTGGCCACACCGCCACCAGCCGACGCGCCGCGCCATGGCAGCACGTCGAGATTGGCGACCAGCGCAGGTTCGGCCCCGAAAAATCGGGTGTAGCCGACCGCCACGCCAGCCAGATGATCGTGATCGGGAAAGCCCGCGCTGGTCATTCCGGCCGGTTTGAACACATGCTGCGCGACATAATCATAATAGCTGGCGCCAGTGACCTTTTCGATGATGGCGCCAAGCAGGATAAAGCCATAGTTTGAATAATCGTCCTTGCTGCCCGGCGTGAATTCGGGCGGGCGCGCGCCGTTCAGCCTGACGATATCGGCGATCGTGCGGACCCGCGCCCGATTGGCGCCATCGTCGCGGCCAAGGATGCCGATGTCGCCGGTGCCGCCGCGATGCGTCAGCAACTGCCGAACCGTAACCTTGGCCATTTCGGCATTTGGATAGTCGGTCAGATAGCGGCCCAGCGGCGCATCGAGAGCGACCAGCCCGGCATCGACAAGCTGCAGGATCGCAACGCCGGTGAACATCTTTCCCGCCGATGCAAGGAACATCGGCGTATCGAGCGTGATCGGCGCCGGCAATTTCGGATCGGCCCTGCCCCAGCTGCGCGCCACGCGCACTTTGCCGCCGCGCGCGATCAGCAGCGAGCCGGCAAAGCCATCATGCGCTGCAAGCCGATC
Organism: Sphingomonadales bacterium; assembly: GCA_038221665.1. GTDB lineage: Bacteria > Pseudomonadota > Alphaproteobacteria > Sphingomonadales > Sphingomonadaceae > Sandarakinorhabdus. The sequence goes on along the minus strand of JBBRIC010000046.1, from coordinate 1,256 downwards.
GGTGATGGCGATGGTTGCCGCAATCGCGCCGTCGCCCGGCGCTGCCAGCGGCACGATTTGCAGCGATTTCAGCGGCACGCCATCGCCAGCGCCATCGCCCAGCGTCATCGTCGCGCGTTGCAACCCCGGCAAGCAACGCTGGCGCAGCAGCACGGTCATCGATGTCGCAGATTTTTCGACCAGATGATCGACCGTGAGGCCGCAGGAATTCTGGGCATTTTCGATTTCAAAGACCGGATCGGGGTCGTTTCGATAGCGCCTGTAAAACGCTTTCAGACGCGATGGATCATTGGCATTGAACGCCGTCAGCCATTCGGCAAAAATAGCGCCCAGCCGATCGGGCTGCGATGCGGCGACAGGCGTTGCAGCGGGCTGGCTATCGACGCTTGCAGTCGCTGCAAGGGCCAGCAGGTAGATGCTTGCAACCATTGGCAACACTGGCGAGCTCCCCCAACGCCGGCCGGAATACCACGCCGGCAGGGCCGCGCCAAGGCAGCAGCGATCGCAGCCGGCGGCTCAATCCTCGTCCCAGCCACCAAGTTTGCCGCGCAATTTGGCCAGTGCCGCTTTTTTGATCTGGCAGACCCGCGCAGCGCCTACACCCAGCACCTGGCCGATTTCTTCAAGGTTCAATTCCTCGACAAAATACAGTTGCAACACCATCGCCTCGCGTTCCGGCAGGGTCGAAACCGCCGCTGCGATGGCCTTTTGCATCGATTTTGATTCAAGCTGGTCATGGGCATCGGGGGTGGCGTCGGCGAACCAGTCATTATGATCGGAATAGACGTCATCGATCGATTCGATATGGGTGGTTTGCGCCGCTGCCATGCCGCTGCGATAGACATCGACGCTGATTTCCAGCTTTTCCGCCATTTCATCATCGGTTGCCGGGCGGCCGAGAATGCCCTCCAGGGCCGATCTGACCGCCCCCCATTCGCGCCGGCGGCGCATGGCCGATCGCACCAGCGTGGCACCTTTGCGCAATTGGTCGATCATCGAGCCGCGGATGCGCACCGTCGCATAGGTCGCAAAGGCGGCATGGCCGCGATCTTCAAAGGCCCTTGCTGCTTCGATGAGGCTGATCATGCCGATCTGCACCAGATCCTCGATTTCGATGGCCGACGATACCCGGGCATGCACATGCCAGGCGATTTTGCGGACCAGCGCGATGTGCGACGACACCAGCCGTTCGGGATCGGTGCGCGCCAGCCGCGCCGGCGCATAAAGCGAGGTATCGAGCCCCAGTCGTGCGTCCA